>JAUHWP010000024.1 GCA_030424645.1 Alphaproteobacteria bacterium | reverse complement strand
GCAAGACCTATTCCAAGAAATACCTGCTGGCCAGTATCTATGCCGCGCGCACGGTGGTCGCCGGGCTGTTCATCCTGATGCCGATCACCCCCACATCCGTCATCGTCTTTTCCATCGCGATGGGGTCGCTGTGGCTGGCCACGGTGCCGCTGACCTCGGGTCTGGTCGCGCATATCTATGGGCTGCGCTATATGGGCACGCTGTACGGGATCGTCTTCTTCTCGCATCAGTTGGGAAGTTTTCTTGGCGTCTGGCTGGGCGGGCGGATGTATGACGCGTTCGGCGATTACACGTTTGTCTGGTGGATCGGGGTCGGCGTCGGGGCGTTTTCGGCCATCGTCCACCTGCCGGTGAAAGAACAGCCACTGGCCGCGCGCGCCGCCTAGACCGGCAGCGCCGTGGTCTTGAACACGGTGCGCAGCGCAAACGAGCTTTGCATCCCCTGCACGCCGGGCAGGCGCGACAGGTGCTGGCGGTGGATGCGTGCGAAATCCTCGGTATCCGCCGCGACGACCTTCAGAATGTAATCCGCCGATCCCGCCATCAGGTGACATTCCAGCACGTCGGGAATCAACGCCACTTCGCGTTCGAACGCATCCAGCAATTCATCTGCCTGACCGGACAGGGTGATTTCCACGAAAATGGTCGAGGGGCAGCCCATTTTCCGGGCATCCAACAGGGCAACGTAATCGCGGATATACCCTTCCGCCTCAAGCCGCTGCACGCGCCGGTGACAGGCCGAGGGCGACAGGTTGATCTTTTCGGACAGGTCCGAATTGGACATACGACCGCTGCGTTGAAGCACGGCAAGGATACGGCGGTCTATACTGTCCAGTTCCATTATCTCACAAATTTCTTGCGCAGTTTTCGCCTTGTCCGGCGTTTTCTTCGACACTTCCTAGCAAAAGCAGCACGTCTTTTCAAAGCAATTGCGTGCGAAACCGGGCAGAATTCCCCCCTCGAACATCGAAACAACCGACGACAGGGAATGAGGAGGATACCCCATGCTGATCGGATGCCCGAAAGAAATCAAACCGCAGGAGTTTCGCGTTGGTCTGACGCCGGCTGCTGCAGGCGAAGCAATTGCACGCGGACACAGCGTCATTGTCGAGACCAACGCTGGTATTGGCGCAGGCTTCACGGATGAAGATTATGCCGCCATCGGTGCGACCGTTCTAGGCACCGCAGAAGAGGTCTTTGCCAAGGCCGACATGATCGTGAAGGTGAAAGAGCCGCAAGCCGTCGAGCGCAAAATGCTGCGTGACGGACAGCTATTGTTCACCTATCTGCACCTTGCCCCCGATCCTGCGCAGACAAAGGACCTGCTGGACAGCGGTTGCACGGCCATTGCCTATGAGACTGTGACCGACAGCAAGGGCGGGCTGCCCCTGCTGGCCCCGATGTCCGAGGTTGCCGGACGCCTGGCCCCACAAAGCGGATCCTGGGCGTTGCAGAAAGCCAATGGTGGCAGCGGCGTGCTGATGGGTGGCGTGCCCGGTGTCCGCCCAGCCAATGTGGCCATCATCGGAGGCGGTGTTGTCGGCGCCGCAGCGGCGCGTGTGGCCGCAGGTATGGGCGCGAATGTCACGGTGCTGGATCGGTCGGTGCCGCGTCTGTCTTATCTTGACGATGTTTTCATGGGGCGCCTGACCACGCAGTATTCCGACATGGCAGCGGTGGCCGAGCTGCTGCCACGGATGGACATGGTGGTTGGCGCGGTGCTGATCCCCGGCGCAGCAGCGCCCAAGCTGATCAGCCGCGAACAACTGTCCCTGATGAAGCCGGGTTCGGTTCTGGTGGATGTCGCCATCGACCAGGGGGGGTGCTTCGAGACATCCCGCGCCACCACACATGCCGAACCAATCTACGATGTGGATGGGATTGTTCATTACTGCGTCGCCAACATGCCGGGCGCGGTCGCCCGGACGTCGACCATCGCACTTGGCAACGCGACGATGCCCTTCATGTTGGCGTTGGCCAGCAAAGGCTGGAAACAGGCTTGTGCGGATGACGAACACCTGCTGAACGGGCTGAATGTCCATGCCGGCAAGCTGACCTATGCCGCCGTGGGCGAAGCGCTTGGGCTTGATTACATCTCGGGCGCCGACGCGTTGAAAAGCTGACCACCACTCACGATCTGGAAAAGCCCTGCCCTTCGGTGGGGCTTTTTCTTTGACACCTGTCCCCCGGCGCAGCACCCTGACCACATGCCCCGCCGTGCACCTCCCGTCCAGAACGATGCAGTCGCTGCCGCCTTCGCCAACGCCCCGGCCAAAAGCCGCGCCGGGCTTGTCCGTTTACGCGACCTGATATTCGCAACCGCACAGGAGACACCGGGGGTTGGCCGCATTGAAGAGACATTGAAATGGGGCCAACCGGCCTATCTGACGCCCGACAGCAAGTCGGGCACGACAATCCGGTTGGGCGTGCCCAGGACGGGTGGCTTTGCGCTTTACGTCCACTGCCAGACCACGCTGATCTCTGAATTTCGCAGCCTGTTTCCCGACGCTTTCACCTATGACGGCAATCGGGCGATCCTGTTTGACGACGATCAGACCCCAGCGGCCGAGCCGTTGCGGTTGTTCATCCGCAACGCCCTGACCTATCATATGAAATGACCCGAAAACGAAAGAAGCCCCGCACGCGGCGGGGCTTTTCTTCGCGGTCGAACCAGACCGTTTGACTGAGATGGTAGCGTGGGGCGGACTTGAACCGCCGACCCCAGCATTATGAGTGCTGTGCTCTAACCAGCTGAGCTACCACGCCATCTCACATCGGAGGTCGAGATATTCCGGCCCGCCCCCGGTGTCAAATGAAAAACATCGAATTTTTGCACTCCCCCGGCAAAAAGGCGAAAGAAAGGGCGCCCACAACCGGAGCGCCCTTCAAACGGATGCACAGGCGCGTTTACTTCTTCAACGCGTCGCGGATTTCGACCAGCAGGTCGACCTCGCTCGGGCCTGCCGGTTCCTCGGCGGCGGCTTCTTCTTCCTTAGCGGCGGCGTCCTTGGCCTTGTTGACGAAGCGCACCAGCATGAACACGACAAAGGCGATGATCAGGAAGTTGATGATCGCCATGATGAACGAGCCATAGGCGAAGACCGCTGCGCCGCTTTCACGCGCGGCTTCCAGAGACGCGCCTTCAGGCACCGTCCCCGACAGAACGCCATACATGTTGGTGAAGTCTATGCCCCCCATGAACAGCCCGATGATCGGGTTGATCAGGTCGGCCACCAACGAACTGACGATGGCGGTAAACGCGGCACCGATGATGATACCAACGGCCATGTCCATGACATTTCCCTTGGCGATGAAGTCCTTGAATTCTTGAAGCATACTGTCCTCACTACACGAAATCTGCTGGCATGTTTCCACCAGCCTGCGGGCAGGTTAGCGCAAAACGTTCTGCCTTGCATATTGTTTCGTGGGGAAAAACAATCCAACAAAACCCGCAATTGAAAGGGCGCGGCCTAGCCCCCCAAATGCCCGGTCAGGACATATCGCAGAATTTCCACAACCTGGTGTGGCTCGCGCGCGACGGCAAGGGCCGCGGCGTCGACTTCTTTCAGCGGATGATCGTGCTCGGGCTGCTGCAAAACGATCAGGGATTTGCCCTTTGCGGCGGCATATCCGGCATCGAAGGCGGCGTTCCACTGGCGGTATTTTTCGCCGAAGCGGACAACCACAACATCTGCATCCTCGATGGCCTTACGGGTGCGGATCGCATTGATCATCGCGCCCTTGTGGTCGTGCCAATACTTGTTGTCTTCGGCCCCCAGAATGGCCACGCCGCAATCATCGGACGCGTCATGGTCAGTAACCGGGGCAGAGAATGTAATGTCCAAACCCTTCGCACCGTCGATGATCTGCTCGCGCCAATCGGTGTGGATTTCGCCGGATAGATAGACGTTCAGGGTCATGGTTTCCTCCAAATGAAACAGCGGCCCCGAAGGGCCGCGTTGTTGATTATCCGCGCAAGGTGCCGCCGGTTGCCTTGCCGACCTTTTCGACGATCTTGGCGCTGACCGCCTCGATATCCTTGTCGGTCAGGGTGGCGTCGCGCGGTTGCAAACGCACGGTGATGGCAAGCGATTTCTTGCCCTCGCCCAGCGACCCGCCGATGAATTCGTCAAAGACGTTCACATCGGCGATCAGCGCCTTGTCCGCCCCCGCAGCGGCGTTCACCAGGTTGATCGCCTCGACATCAGCATCCACCACGAAGGCGAAATCGCGTTCGACCGGTTGCAGATCGCTGGCCCCCAGCGCCCCGCGTCCGGTGCCCTTGGCTTTCGGGAACGGCACCTTGGCCAGATGCACGGCAAAGGCCACGACCGGGCCTTTCACGTCCATCTCGGCAATCGCTTTCGGGTGCAATTCGCCAAACGCGCCAAGAATGTTCTTCGGCCCAAGACCCAACTTGGCCGAGCGTCCGGGGTGCCACCAAGCATTCATGTCGCGCACATAGGT
The DNA here is from genome assembly GCA_030424645.1 of Alphaproteobacteria bacterium. GTDB lineage: Bacteria > Pseudomonadota > Alphaproteobacteria > Rhodobacterales > Rhodobacteraceae > Aliiroseovarius. The sequence goes on along the minus strand of JAUHWP010000024.1, from coordinate 27,496 downwards.
CAGCTTGGCGGGTGCACCGATGGCGGTCAACACCGCTTCGACATCCGCCTTGGCGTCGTAGGTATCGACCGGGCGACGTGCGCCGAACCGGTCGCGCGGGCCGGTATGGCCGACCAGAATGCCGGTGATCATCTGTTCGTATTCTTCCGGCTCGCCGCCGTGGAAGACGGGGCCAACCTCGAACAGTGCCAGATCCATGAAGCCGCGTGCCTGATTGCGGGCCGCCGCTTGCAGAAGGCCGGGCAGGAGCGAGGGGCGCATATGGCTCATCTCGGACGAAATCGGGTTTTGCAGGCGCGTGACACCCGCCCCACCGCCAAACCGCTTGGCGCTGGCTTCGTCAATGAAGCTGTAGGTCACGCATTCGTTGTAGCCCAGCGCGGCGACCGTGCGCCGCGCCATGCCTTCACGTTTCTGCATGGGGGTCAGGATCGCCTTGGGCACACCTACATGGGCACGCGCCATCGGCTTGCCAACCAGTTTGGTCAGGGACGCCACGCGCGCGACCTCCTCGACCAGATCGGCCGGGCCTTGCACATCGGGGCGCCAGCTTGGCACATGGGCCATGCCGTCCTTGATGGTGAAGCCCAGCGCGGTCAGGGTCGCGCGCTGCTCATCCGCCGGGATGTCCATGCCGACCAGCGATTGCACCCGGTCGGTGTCGAGCTTGTAGGCCCGGCTTGTATCCGGCACTTCACCGGCCACGACGACATCCGACGGCTCACCCCCGCAGAGGTCAAGGATCATTTGCGTCGCAGCCTCGATCGCCGGCGCGTTATACTCCGGGTCGATGCCCCGTTCGTTGCGATAGCGCGCGTCGGAGTTGATTTTCAGCGCGCGGCCCGTGCGGGCGATCTGGATCGTGTCCCAGAACGCGGCCTCAAGAAAGACATTGGTGGTTTCTTCCGTGCAGCCGGTGGGCAGGCCGCCCATGATGCCGCCGATGGACTCGATGCCCTCATCATCGGAAATCACAACCATGCCGGGGTCGAAGGTATATTCCTTCTCGTCCAGCCCCACCAGGGTTTCACCGCCCTTGGCGCGGTGCACCCGCAGGTCGCCCTTGACTTTGTCCGCGTCAAAGACGTGCAGCGGGCGGTTCATGTCATAGGTGAAGAAGTTGGTGATATCGACAAGGGCCGAAATCGGGCGCAGCCCAACCGCTCGCAGACGTGCTTGCAGCCACGCGGGGCTGGGGCCATTCTTCACACCTTTGATCAGACGTCCCATGAACAGCGGGTTGTCGCCCTTGGTATCATCATCAATCGTCACATTGATCGGGCTGGGGCCGGTGCCGGGCACCTTGTGTTCTTTCAGCGGTTTCAGCGTCCCAAGCCCCCGCGCCGCCAGATCGCGCGCAATGCCGCGCACGCCCAGCGCATCGGGGCGGTTCGGCGTGATCGCAATCTCGATCACCGGATCGACCTTGGTCGGGTCATTGGCGGCCAGCCAGTCGACGAATTTCTCACCCACTTCGCCCGAGGGCAGCTCGATAATGCCGTCATGCTCGTCCGACAGCTCCAGCTCGCGCTCGGACGCCATCATGCCGTGGCTTTCGACGCCGCGGATTTTGCCGACGGACAGGGTCACGTCGATACCGGGCACGTAATCGCCGGGCTTGGCAAGGACCACGGTGATGCCTTCACGCGCATTCGGCGCCCCGCAAACGATGGTCTTGTCACCTTCGTTGGTTTCAACCGTGCAGACGCGCAGACGGTCGGCGTCGGGGTGTTTTTCAGCCGATTTGACCTTGGCGAGCGTGAACGCGCCCAGACGGTCGAGAGGGTTGAAGATGCCCTCAACCTCCAGCCCCAGATCGGTGCAGGCTTCGGCGATGTCGTCCACGGAGGCCGTGGTGTCGAGGTGGTCTTTCAGCCAGGAGATTGTGAATTTCATTTTGTTTTCCTTACGCCCAAACGCCCAGCAGTTGCAGCGAGAAACCTAAAGCAATTAAAACTTGGCCGGTTCGCGTCCATCGCACGTAGCGTATATATGTCCGTTCCCTTTCGGGGTTTGCTTCTTCCCCTACAGAAAGTGCGAATTGAGTTGGCCCTGCGTGCAAATCCTTATTGAAGTCGATTTGAAACTTGAACAGAACCATGATGCCAACAATATCCAAACCCAACCCAACCGAGGTCAGCGCCTTCGGATCACATATTGTTTCCCAACTCACCTACTCAACCCCCCACGCATGGTCGGCACATCCAGCGCCGCAAACCCATAATGCCGCAGCCAGCGCAGGTCTGAATCAAAGAACGCGCGCAGGTCGGGGATGCCGTATTTCAGCATCGCCAGACGGTCGATGCCCATGCCGAAGGCGAAGCCTTGCCATGCGTCCGGGTCCACGCCTGCGGATTTCAGCACATGCGGGTGCACCATGCCGGAGCCGAGGATTTCCATCCAGTCGTCGCCCTCGCCCAGTTTCAGGGTGCCGCCTTCCCATGAGCAGCGGATATCGACCTCGGCCGATGGTTCGGTGAAGGGGAAGTGCGAGGCGCGGAAGCGCAGTTCGATCCCGTCGATTTCAAAGAAGGCGCGGCAGAACTCCTCCAGCACCCATTTCAGGTTCGCCATCGAGATGTCTTTGTCGATCGCCAGCCCTTCGACCTGATGGAACATCGGGGTGTGGGTCTGGTCGTAATCGGCGCGATAGACACGGCCCGGCGCAATCACGCGGATGGGCGCGCCCTGATCCATCATCGCGCGGATCTGCACGGGGCTGGTATGGGTGCGCAAGACATGCGGCGGGCGGTTGTCGCCCTCGGGCATGGTCATATAGAACGTGTCCATCTCGGTCCGGGTCGGGTGTTCGGCGGGGATGTTCAGCGCGTCGAAATTATACCAGTCGCTTTCGACCTGCGGCCCTTCGGCCACCGCGAAGCCCATGTCGCCAAAGATCGCGCTGATCTCCTCCGTCACCTGCGAAATCGGGTGGATGCTGCCCTGACGCTGCGGGCGGCCCGGCAGGGTCACGTCCAGCCATTCGGTGCGCAGGCGTTCGTCCAAGGCGGCATCGGCCAGCGCGGATTTCTTGGCGGCGATGGCCGAGTTGATCTCGTCCTTCAGGGCGTTCAGCTTGGGGCCGGCGACCTGCCGCTCCTCGGGCGTCATCTTGCCCAGTTCGCGCATTTTCAGGGCCACTTCGCCCTTCTTGCCGACCGCCTGAACGCGGATGTCTTCCAATGCGGTCTCGTCGGACGCGGCGGCCACGGCGTCGATATATTTTTGCCTCAGATCGTCCATCCCGGACCCCTTTTCTTACGTCATGCCCCTGCTACGAAACGGGGCGTCAGAAAGCAAGAAGCCGCGAGACCTGAAAAGGTCCGCGGCTTCCAAAACTGTCTCTCCGATATGGAGTTACGCGAGCGCGGCCTTCGCCTTTTCGACGATGGCACCAAAAGCGTCGGGCTCGTGCACGGCCAGGTCGGCCAGAACCTTGCGGTCCACTTCAACGCCAGCCAGGTTCAGGCCGTTGATGAAGCGCGAGTATGTCAAAGCCTCGTCATGCGAGCGCACGGCAGCGTTGATCCGCTGGATCCACAGGGCGCGGAAGTTGCGCTTGCGGTTCTTGCGGTCGCGGGTTGCGTATTGGTTCGCCTTGTCGACGGCCTGACGCGCCACCTTGAAGGTGTTCTTGCGGCGACCGTAATAGCCTTTCGCGGCCTTGACGACTTTCTTGTGACGGGCGTGGGTTGTGGTTCCACCTTTAACGCGGGACATATCCGTATCTCCTCTTAGCGGTCGTAGGGCATGAAGCCCTTGACGATCTTGGCGTCGGGGGCGGACAGGGTCGTGGTGCCACGGGCATCACGAATGAATTTCTTGTGACGTTTGATCATGCCGTGGCGTTTGCCGGCCTGACCTGCCAGGACTTTGCCTGTCGCAGTCACCTTGAAGCGCTTCTTGGCGCTCGATTTGGTCTTCATCTTGGGCATTTCCGTCTCCTTCGTAGGTTCGGTATTTTTACACGACTCGGCATGCCACTTGAGCCGGTCGCGCATGAAGTGCGGCGTATAGGCGGAATCTGTCAGGCTGGCAAGTGGTTTCTGCCCGAAACTGCGGGCAGGACCGTCAGGCGGTCAGCATCACCTTCAACCGGCCGAAAACCGTTCGGAAGGCGGTGAAAATATCTTCGATCTGATAGCCGCCGGGACGGTTCATGATCGCAAGCGCAATCAGCACGCCCCCGATCATGAACATGATCGCGGGCACCCGTGGCGCCCGGCCTTCGCGGATCGCGGACAGAAATGACGGGATCGACAGTGCAAGCACAATGATCCCGATCACCAGAAACGTATCTTCCCTCATAACTCTCTCCTCCACACCCACCCGGTGTGACGAAGACAGATTACTCCTGGTCTGTGGCAAAAATTTGCCGCTCGTCGCACGGGGCCACGCGAAGGATATTCGTTGTGCCGGGCACATTAAAGGGCACACCGGCGGTTACGACGATTTGGTCGGCCTCCGTGGCAAAACCTGCACTGCGGGCCGCCCGTGCCGCCGAAACCACGGCGGCCTTGAAGCGCAGAACCTCATCCGGTGTCACAAAGCAGTTGGTGCCCCAGGACAGGCACAACCGCCGCGCGGTGCCGCGCAAGGGGGTCAGCGCGATGATCGGAACACGCGGCCGTTCGCGCGACGTCAGAAGCGCGGTCGTGCCGGATTGCGTAAAGCAGCAGATCGCCTTGATGTCCGTCGTTTCAGCAATCTCGCGCGCGGCGGCGACGATCCCATCGGCAACCCCGCTGCGGGTGGCAACCCGCGACGCGTCGACCATGTCCAGATAGGTCTGGTCGTGCTCGACCTCGATCGCCACGGCGTTCATGGTCGACACGGCTTCGATCGGATACTGGCCCGCGGCACTTTCCGCCGACAGCATGACCGCATCGGCACCATCATAGATGGCGTTGGCCACGTCCGACACTTCGGCACGGGTCGGCATCGGGCTTTCGATCATGCTTTCCAACATCTGCGTGGCGACGATGACCGGCTTACCGGCACGGCGACACAGTTGGATCAGACGCTTCTGGATCGGGGGAACGGCATGGACCGGCAGTTCGACCCCAAGATCGCCACGCGCCACCATGATCCCGTCCGACGCCTCCAGAATCGCATCAAACGCATCCACGGCGGCGGGTTTTTCGATTTTCGACAGGACGGCGGCACGCCCCTGCGCCAGGTCGCGCGCTTCCTCCACGTCAGCCGCGCGTTGAACGAAGCTGAGCGCCAGCCAGTCAACGCCCAGTTGGCAGGCAAACTCCAGATCGGCCCGGTCCTTGTCGGACAGAGCCGCCAGGGGCAGCACAACGTCCGGCACGTTCACCCCCTTGCGGTCCGAGATCGTCCCCCCGACCTCGACAACGCAATCGGCAAAATCCGCACCGCAATCTTTGACCTTTAGACGCAGCTTACCATCATTCACCAACAGCGTGGATCCGGGGGTCAGGGCTGCAAAAATCTCGGGATGCGGCAGGCACACGCGATGTCCTTCGCCGGGCGTTTCGTCCAGATCGAAGCGGAAATCCTGACCTTCTTCGATCTCGGCCGCGCCGGCCGCAAACACACCGCAGCGCAGTTTCGGCCCCTGCAAGTCCGCCAGGATCGCGATCGGACGCTCCATATCCTTTTCGACGCGGCGCACGAGTTCATGGCGCGCGCGTTGTTCTTCATGGGTGCCGTGTGACATGTTCATGCGGAACACATCTGCTCCAGCTTCGAACAGCGCCCGAATCGTGTCGTAATCGCTGGAAGCAGGGCCAAGTGTGGCGACGATCTTTACGTTCCGGTGGCGTCTCACGGGGCACCTCTCCTTGTTATTGGTCTTTTTTGCGGGTCGATTGCTCTATGCCCGAAAATGTTAGCGCTGACAACTGGCGCTCGCCAAATGGCTCGCATAAACGGGTCTGGCAAACATGAATGACACACAGATGACATACCATCCCTATTTCGTCCTTGGCGAGGAGCGTCCCTCGCGTTGGCTGATTACATGCGATCATGCGACCAATACCGTGCCGCTCTGTGTCGGGGCTGGCGACCTTGGCATCGCGGCCGCGGACATGGCCCGCCACATCGCCTATGATGTCGGCGCGGCGGGTGTTACGCGCCATCTGTCCGAACTTCTGGACGCCCCTGCCATCCTGTCAAACTTTTCTCGGCTGGTGATTGACCCGAACCGGGGCGAGGACGACCCGACACTGGTAATGAAGCTTTATGACGGCACGGTCATTCCCGCCAACCGCCATGTTGACCAGGCCGAGCGTGACCGCAGGCTGAACACGTTTCACCGCCCCTATCACAGGGCGATCACACGTCTTGCCGCCCGACAGACCAACACCGTGATCGTCGCCATGCACTCCTATACGCCGCAACTGAAAGGGCGCGAAAAACGCCCGTGGCACATCGGCATCCTGCATGATCGCGACAGCCGCCTGGCCACGCCTTTGATCGCACGGCTCAGGGACGAGCCCGATTTGTGCGTCGGCGAAAACGAACCTTACGGTGGGCATCTGGATGGTGACAGCATTGATCGCCACGCGGTTTTGACCGGGCGGGTCAATGTATTGATCGAAATCCGCAACGACCTGATCGAAACCGAGGCCCAACAGCGCAGTTGGGCCGAACGGCTGGCCCCGATCCTGACCGAGACACTGGCGAAAACGGGGCTTTGACCGTCGGCGGCGGTCCGTTAGCGCCGGATATTTGGTTGACCTTGCCGGTTGCGCCCCCACTTATTGAAACAACCGAGTTGTTGGAAAGGATCAGCCATGGATGACCAAACCCGTATCGAAATCGAAGCCGCTGCCTTTCGCCGACTGCAAAAGCACCTGATGGAAGACCGGCAGGATGTTCAGAACATCGACATGATGAATCTGGCCGGGTTTTGCCGCAACTGTCTGTCACGCTGGTATCAGGAAGCAGCGAACGCACGCGGCATCGACATGTCCAAGGAAGACGGGCGCGCGGCCTTTTACGGAATGCCCTATGACGACTGGAAGGCCAGGTTCCAGACCGAGGCCAGCCCCGAAAAGCAGGCCGAGTTCGAGGTGGCGTTCAAGGAAAACGTGTTGGACGAGAAGGGCTGATGCGCCCCTCGGACCAGCTTGCCGAGTTCACCCGCGATGCGCTGGCGGCGGGGAAAAGCCGGGACGACATCCGATCCGCGCTGGAGCGGTCAGGCTGGGCCCCGAACGAGATTGCCGAGGCCTTGAACGCCTGGGCGGATATCGACTTCCCAACCCCGGTGCCCCGCCCGCGACCCTATGTTTCTGCGCGCGAGGCGTTTTTCTATGGGCTGATGTTTGCCGCCCTAGCGATGACCGCATGGCATCTGGTCGCGCTTCTGCACAACCTGATTGACCACTGGGTCGCGGACCCGCTGACCGAAAACGGCGGGCGCTATGCACTCAGTTCGACCCGCTGGTCCATCGCCGCGCTGATCGTCTTTACCCCGACCTTTCTTGTTTTGAACCGGCGCACGGTGCAGGCAACGAAAGCCGACCCCGGCAAGCGGCGGTCGGGCGTGCGCAAATGGCTTGGTTATGTCACGCTGTTCCTTGCCTCGATCACGCTGCTTGGCGATCTGATGGCGGTGATCTATGCGCTTCTCAGCGGTGATCTTACCCTGCGCTTCATCCTCAAAGCCGTGGTCGTGGCCGGGGTGGCGGGCGCGATCTTCGCCTATTTCCGGCAAGAGGCCGAGGACGCGCGCGATGCGGCGTGACACGCTCGCCCCGTTGTTGATCGGCGCTGCGGTGATTGCAGCCATTGTTGCAGGTTTGACGATAACCGGCGGGCCTATGGCCGCCCGCGCCGAAAAACGCGATATGGCGCGGCTGGCCGATCTTCGCATACTGGCAAGCTTTGCCAGATGCGTGGCCGAGGTCACGGACAACCTGCCGACAGCGCTTGCGCCGGTGGATGGCTGCGGAACAGACCTGCCGCTGGTCGATCGTGCCACGCAAACACCTTATCGTTATGATGTGCTGTCCGAGACTGGGTTCCGGCTGTGCGCCAGTTTCGAGCGCCCTGACCTGATCACGGAATACGAAGTCGCGGGCGCGTCCTGGCAACCCGATGCAGGATGTTTTGCCTTCACCCGGCCATAGGTTCTGTGCATTTTTGCGAAGGAGCCTGTTCGGACTTTGCTATTTTCCACAGGGCGGGCAAGGCTTACCTAACGCGCATCAGAAAGGAACACACATGTCCAAGATGCCAACATATTTCATTTCGCATGGCGGCGGCCCGTGGCCCTGGATCCCGAACATGCGCCGCAGCTTTGCCAAGCTGGAACAATCGCTGGCCGCAATGCCGGATGACCTGCCTGAAACGCCGAAAGCGGTCCTGATGATCTCGGGCCATTGGGAAGACACGACCTTCGCGGTGATGTCTTCGCCCAAACCGCCGATGGTCTATGACTATTACGGGTTCCCGCCGGAAACTTACGAGATACAGTATCCCGCCCCCGGCGCCCCCGACATCGCCCAGCGCACCCATGACCTGATCCGGGCCGCTGGCCTGCCAGCCACGCTGAACCCTACGCAAGGGTTTGACCACGGCGTGTTCGCTCCGATGGCGGTGATGTATCCGAACGCGGATATGCCGACCTATCAGGTGTCGCTGCAACATGGCTATGATCCGGCGGCGCATATCGCGCTTGGGCGCGCACTGGCCCCGCTGCGGGACGAGGGCGTCCTGATCGTCGGATCGGGGTTGAGCTATCACAACCTGCGCATGATGGGGCCAGAGGCCCGCGTGCCATCGACCGAGTTCGACACATGGCTGAACAAGGCGCTGATGCTTCCGGCCGAGGATCGCACACAGGCCCTTCTGGACTGGGAGCAGGCGCCTTCGGCCCGCGTCGCCCACAAGGAGGAAGACCACCTTGTTCCGCTGTTCGTCGCCCTTGGCGCCGCCGAACAGGATCAAGCCACGGTCACATATCATGAAGAGGGGATATTTGGCGGCGTCACGGCCACCAGTTTCCGCTTTGGATAAGAAGACGCCCCGCTCAATGCGAACGGGGCGTTCTTGACTCAGACGGCCGTTTTCAGGCTTTCATCCAGATAAATCTCGCGCAGGCGCAGGGCCACCCGGCCCGGATTGCCATCGCCCAGCGCCTTGTCGTCGATCTGCACCACCGGCATCACGAAGGCCGAAGCCGAGGTAAAGAACGCCTCGTCGGCATTCTGTGCTTCCTCGATGGTGAAATTGCGTTCTTCGATTTCCATCTGCGCTTCCTCGGCATACCGCAACACGGCGGCGCGGGTGATCCCGTGCAGGATGTCATTGGACAAGCCGCGCGTGATGATCTTGCCATCTTTCACGATATACACATTGTTCGACGTGCCTTCGGTGACATAGCCATCTTCGACCATCCATGCGTCGTCCGCCCCTGCCGCCTTGGCCATCATCTTGCCCATCGACGGATAGAGCAATTGGACGGTTTTGATGTCGCGACGGCCCCAGCGGATATCGTCGATCGAGATGACTTTCATCGGCTTCACGGTTTCAGCCAGACCGGGCTTCGACTGGGTGAACAGAACCACCGTTGGTTTTACCTCGTCGGGGTCGGGGAAGGCAAAGTCGCGATCCGATGCTGCGCCGCGCGAGATTTGCAGATAGATCAGACCCTCGTCGATTTCATTCAGGCGCACCAGTTCGCGATGAACCTCCAGCAGGTCTTCGGTCGAGATCGGATTGTCCATGTCCAGCTCACTCAGTGACCGCTTCAACCGCTCGGCATGGCCGTCAAAGGCGATCAGCTTGCCATTCAGAACGCTCGTCACCTCGTAAACGGCATCCGCGAACAGAAAGCCACGGTCAAAGATCGATATTTTTGCCTCGGTTTCGGGCAAATAGTCTCCGTTCACGTAAACGGTGCGGCTCATGTCAGGTCTCCTTGGTATGACGTTACGGGTGCGTTGACCCGCGCGGCGTTTCCTGTTCTGGCTGTTGATACTCGGGTCCGTGAAAGATGCAAAAGGGAAATCCAATGCCAACTGCGACACAATCTGCCGCCGTCATGCTGACCGCCGGGATTGGCATCCCTGTTCTGGCCGCCCTGAATGCCGCCCTGGGGCAGCGGATGGGGTCGCCTGTCGCAGCCGGAGTGATCCTTTTCCTGGTGGCCCTTTTGACCACGTTGGTTGTGTTCCTTCTGTCCGGCGGGTCGCTGAAAGGGGCCGTCGGGTCGCCCCCACACTTGTTCTTTGCGGGCTGCCTTGTTGCCTTCTATGTGCTGACGATCACATGGGTGGCGCCCAGTTTCGGGGTCGGGAATGCGGTGTTCTTCGTCCTTCTGGGCCAACTGATCTCGGCCGCTGCCATCGACCATTTCGGCCTGTTCGGCGCACAGCCCAGCCCGCTGACCTTCTGGCGGATATCCGGCATTGCGGTCATGGGGGTTGGCGTGTTCCTGACCCAGATCGCCGGGCGCAGCTAGGCTTTTACCCCCACAATGCTGCCGCAGGCGGATGGACGCCTTTTTCGTCGAACTGAAGCGGCGTGTCGCGATCTTCGGCCAGCAGCAGCGGCCCGTCCAGATCCGTGACCATCGCCCCTTGTGCCACCAGCGTGGCAGGCGCCATCGCCAGCGATGACCCAACCATGCAACCGACCATGACCTTGTAGCCCTCCGCCAAGGCCGCGTCGCGCAGCGCCAAAGCCTCGGTCAAACCACCGGTCTTGTCCAGCTTGATGTTCACCACATCATACTTGCCCTTCAGCTTGGGCAGGCTGGCCCGATCATGGCAGCTTTCATCGGCACAGACAGGCACGGGGCGATCCATCCCGATCAGCGCCTCGTCCTCGCCTGCGGGCAGGGGTTGTTCGACAAGGCTTACCCCCAGCCGCACCAGATGTGGGGCGAGGTCGGCATAAACCTCGGCCGACCAGCCTTCGTTGGCGTCGATGATGATACGCGCATCCGGCGCCCCGGCACGCACGGCCTCCAGCCGAGGCATATCGTCCGGCGTGCCCAGCTTGATTTTCAGAAGCGGGCGATGGGCGTGCTTGGCCGCCTGAGCCTGCATCTGGGTAGGTTCGGCCAGTGACAAGGTGTAGGCCGTGATCTCGGGCCGGGGCGCTGGCAGGCCAGCCAGCTCCCAAACCCGTTTACCCTCGCGCTTGGCTTCCAGATCCCACAAGGCACAATCGACCGCGTTGCGCGCCGCCCCAGCCGGCAAAAGATCGCAAAGCGCGGCGCGGGTCACGTCGGATGGCAGTCCCATGATCTGCTCGGTCACGCTGTCCAGCGTTTCGTCATAGCGCGCATAGGGCACGCATTCGCCCCACCCCTGATGATCACCATCATGCACCCGAACCGTCAGCACCTTCGCTTCTGTTCGCGACCCGCGCGAGATGGTGAACACTTCCGCCAGTTTGAAGACGACTGCCGTGGTTGAAATCTTCATCGCTACTTCCTCACATCCGAACCGGCAGCCTAGACGGTCTCCAACGCATCCACCAGCTTACCCGCCCCGAAGCGGAACGGATCGGTGGCGGGCAGGCCCATCTCGGCCTCAAGACCCGACAGATACGCGGCAGCATCTGCTTCGCTCATATGCTGGGTGTTGACCGAGATGCCGACAACCTGACAGGCCGGGTTCACCACCTTGGCCATCGTCAGCGCGACATCGCGCAGCTCTTCCAGCGTTGGCAGTTTATAGTCCGGCAGACCGCGCATATGGTCGCGCGTCGGCTCGTGGCACAGGATCAGCGCGTCGGGCTGCCCCCCGTGGATCAGCGCCATGGTCACACCGGAGTAAGACGCGTGGAACAGGCTGCCCTGCCCTTCGATCAGATCCCAGTGGTCATCATCATTGTCGGGCGAAATATACTCGACGGAACCGGCCATGAAATCCGCGATCACGGCATCCAAGGGCACGCCATCGCCGGTGATCAGGATCCCGGTCTGGCCCGTCGCCCGGAAGCTGCATTTCATATCACGTGCGCGCATTTCCTTGTCCATCGCCAGCGCCGTATACATCTTGCCGACCGAACAATCGGTGCCAACGGCCAGACAGCGTTTGCCGGTGCGTTTCTTGCCGTTGGCGATGGGATATTGCACTTCGGGAATGCGCACATCATGCAGGGCTTGCCCCGTCGCCTCGGCCACGGCGACCAGATCGGGTTCGTTGCGCAAGAGGTTGTGCAGGCCCGAGGCCAGGTCAAAGCCCTCCTCAAGCGCCATCACCAGCACCTTCTTCCAGGCTTGCGAGATCACGCCGCCGCGGTTGGCCACGCCGATCACTAGCGTCTTGGCCCCCGCCGCCTTGGCTTCGCGCAACGTCATGTCGGTCAGACCAAGATCCGCCTTGCACCCGTCCATACGATACTGCCCAACCGCGTTTTCCGGTCGCCAGTCCTTGATGCCCTGCGCAACCTTTGCCGCCAGTTGATCGGGTGCATCGCCCAGAAACAGAAGATATGGTGTCTTGATCATGATCGCGCCCTCATGGAAGTTTAACAGTGGAATAATCCACGAGCTTTGTATCAAATATCTTGCGAACTCGGCGAATGTTCGAGAATTTTTCGAATATTCTCCCAAGAAAACTGACAATGTGCGGAGGATGTTCTGGAAAGGACGACCAGACGCAAGAATCCCCGATTTCTGCACCGCCGCAAATCAAAGATTCTGCGGTTGCAAAATGATCTTGCGGATTGCACGGTAATTTAATAACGATTGCGGTCAGGAAATCGCAACTTCATTACCGAAAGGCGCCACATGTCCTTCCGCATCCAACCCGCTGCCCCTGCCCGCCCGAACCGCTGCCAGCTGTTTGGTCCCGCCTCGAACACCAAGCTCTTTGCCAAAATGGCCACCTCTGCCGCTGATGTGATCAACATCGACCTTGAGGACAGCGTCGCCCCCTCGGACAAGGATGTCGCCCGCGCCAACGCGATCGAGGCGATCAACACCGTCGACTGGGGCAACAAGTATCTGTCGGTGCGGATCAACGGGCTGGACACGCCTTATTGGTATCGCGACGTGGTCGACCTGCTGGAACAAGCGGGCGAGCGGCTGGATCAGATCATGATCCCGAAAGTCGGCTGTGCCGAGGATATCTATGCCGTAGACGCGCTGGTCACGGCCATCGAACGCGCGAAGGGGCGTGCCAAACCGATCAGCTTCGAGGTGATCATCGAAAGCGCCGCAGGCATCGCGCATGTGGAAGCGATTGCCGCCGCCAGCCCCCGCCTGCAAGCCATGTCGCTGGGCGCCGCCGACTTCGCGGCCTCGATGGGGATGCAGACCACGGGCATTGGTGGGACGCAGGAAAACTACTACATGCTGCGCGAGGGCGAAAAGCACTGGTCCGATCCGTGGCATTGGGCACAGGCCGCCATCGTCGCCGCCTGTCGCACCCATGGCATCCTGCCGGTTGACGGACCGTTTGGCGATTTCTCGGACGACGACGGCTATATCGCGCAGGCCAAACGCTCGGCCACGCTGGGGATGGTGGGCAAATGGGCGATCCACCCCAAGCAGATCGCATTGGCGAACGAGGTATTTACCCCGTCGGACGAGGCCGTGTCCGAAGCCCGCGAAATCCTTGCGGCGATGGAACAGGCCAAGGCCAATGGCGAAGGCGCCACGGTCTATAAGGGGCGGCTTGTCGACATCGCGTCAATCAAACAGGCCGAGGTCATCGTCGCGCAGGCGGAATTGATCGCAAACAGCTGATCCCGACACGGCGAAGTGGCGGGGTCTCGTCCCCGCCACTTCGCACCGCCTTATGCCAGCGGCATGCACAGATCGGTCAACAAATCCTCTGCCGCCGTTTCGCGCGGATCGTTCAGATAGACCTCGTAACACGGCGCATCTGCCGGGGTTTCGCCCGAGGTCGGCAACCATCCCCCATAAAGCGCATCATACCCCGTTTTCAGCGTGGCATATGGCCCTTTATAGGTCAGAACAGCCGTGCGCCCGCCGGTGATTTCGGTGCTTTCAAAGCCATCGGGGATTTCATCACCGCACCATTCCACCCCGGCAAAACTGCGCAGGTCTTTTTCGTCAACTGCGTCCGGGTCGTCAAAATAAACGCCGATCATAGGGCCGCACTGACCCCAGAGGTTACGCGCGGCGATCATGGCCGCTGCGGCCTCGAACTTCTCACCAATGTTCATATAGGCCCCCCGATGCGGTAAACCGATCAGGCGGCGGGCGGTGTGGTCTCGAATTTCTACCGGGTGCATTTTGATCTCTCCTGTCCGTTGTAAAAGCGCCGGGGCATCCAGCCTGCCAGCCTTGCGAAAAGCCGTGGGGGACGTGCCATAGGACGCGCGAAACGCATGGGCGAAACTGCGCGGATTGGGATAGCCGCAATCCCGGCCAATCTCGTCCACGGCGGTCTGTTCCCGAACCAATCGTCCCGCGGCCCGATGCAGCCGCATCCGACGCACGACCTGGGCGCAGGTTTCCCCCGTCATCGCATGAAACACACGATGCCAGTGAAACCGCGACATCGCGGCCACGTCCGCCAACCGATCCAATGACAAATCCCCCTCGGGGTTGTCATGGATATAGGTCAGCACACGCAGCAACCGGTCTTCATATCGCATGGGCGTTCCCTCTTGCTCGTTCCCGGGTCTTCTAGCTTGGTTCCAGCGCATAAATCTTGCCGAATTGAACGGCGAACAAAACCGGCAACAGTTGTATTGCCGCGCCACAGGCGGCATATAGGCATGAACATAATGCAACTGGGCAGGGCCATGACCAACTATCTTGAGTTTGAAAAACCGCTGGCTGAAATCGAAGGCAAGGCCGAGGAGTTGCGCGCCCTTGCCCGTTCAAACGACGAGATGGATGTGGAGGGCGAGGCCAAGGCGTTGGACACCAAGGCGGGCACCCTTCTGAAAGAGCTTTACAAAGACCTGTCGCCCTGGCGGAAATGTCTGGTTGCGCGCCACCCCGACCGCCCCCATTGCAAAGACTATATCGAAGCCTTGTTCTCCGAATACACGCCTCTGGCCGGTGATCGTAACTTTGCGGACGACCACGCGGTGATGGGCGGACTTGCCCGTTTGGGCGACATCCCGGTTGTCGTGATGGGACAGGAAAAGGGCAACGATACGAAATCGCGGATCGAACGCAATTTCGGCATGGCGCGACCCGAAGGTTATCGCAAGGCAATCCGTCTGATGGATCTGGCCGACCGGTTCGGCCTGCCCATCGTGATGCTGGTCGACACCCCCGGTGCCTATCCCGGCAAAGGGGCGGAAGAACGCGGCCAGTCAGAGGCGATCGCACGCTCGACCGAACGCAGCCTGAACGTGAAATCGCCCGTGATCTCGGTCATCATCGGTGAAGGTGGGTCGGGCGGTGCCGTGGCCTTGGCAACCGCCAACACGGTGATGATGCTGGAACACTCGATCTATTCGGTGATCAGCCCGGAAGGCTGCGCCTCGATCCTGTGGAAGGATGCCGAGAAGATGCGCGAAGCCGCCGAAGCCCTGCGGCTGACCGCACAAGACCTGAAGCAGTTGGGGGTCATCGACCAGATCATCCCTGAACCCCTGGGTGGCGCCCAGCGCGGGCGCAGCGAAGCGATTGCCGCTGTCGGCAAGGCCATCGAAGCCGAGCTGAAGGCCCTGAAGAAACGCCAGAAGGGCGATGCCCTGATGAAGGAACGCCGCGAGAAATTCCTGAAGATGGGATCGAAGGGCCTGGCGGCCTAGGCGCGCGCCGGACGAAGATACCGATGGACTGGAAAGCATTTCTGGCCGAGGTCGAGGGCAACATCAATCACCTTGCCAAGGATACGCCCGCAACGATGCAGGGCTTTGTCCAAATGGGCGCCGCCGCCAAGACCAACGGCACGCTGAGCGAGAAGACCAAGGAATTCATCGCGCTCGGCATCGCCATCTCGACCCGCTGCGACAGTTGCATCGGCTTTCACGTGCGGTCGCTGGTCCGGCTGGGCGCAACGCTGGACGAACTGAATGAGGCGCTCGCCATGGCATCCTATATGGGTGGCGGCCCGTCGATTGCCTATAGCGCCAAGGCGCGTGAGGCGTTCGAACAATTCAGCACGGATTAGGCCGGCCGCAAGCGCAACACCTTACCACAATGTCGACTTGGCCCGCTCCGGCCAGTCCCTGTCGTAGGTCGCGCCGTCAAATGCGCCCGAGGTCATTTCCTTCAGCATATCGCCGATTGTGGGCAGATCCCTGCTTTCATCCCCCGATGCCCAAAGCCCCGCCCGCAGGATGGCACGGGCGCATTGGGAGTAGACCTCGTGAATACGGATCACGATCACAGTTCGGGGCAGATTGCCGGATTTCTCGAACCGGGTGCGCAGGGGTTCGTCGGCGGTCAGGCGGGCCTCACCATTGATGCGCACGACATTGTTGGACCCCGGCACCATGAACATCAGCGACACACGCGGGTCGCGCACGATGTTGCGCAGGCTGTCGATCCGCTCGTTCCCGCGCCAATCGGGCAAGGCAAGCGTCTGCGCGTCCAGTTCGATCACGACCGGCCCGTCATCCCCGCGCGGGCTGCCATCGGTGCCCTCTGGCCCGACCGTTGTCAGAACGCAGAACCGCGAGGCCATGATCCATTTCCGATAGGTCGGTGTCAGGTGGTGGGCGACCTTGACCTGCGATGCCTCGGCGGGGGTGCCGTAAAGCGCCTCAAGCTCTTCGACCGTGTTCAGGAAATCCATCATTCACCTACCTTCAGCCCGGCTTCGCGCATCAGGGCGTTCGAGCCGGATTCCACTGTTTCCTCCAGCCGCTTCATGAACTCATTCAACTCCATCCCCGGTTCGATGCGCGGATGAAACTCAACCACCGCGAGGCCAGGATAGCGCATGATGCCATGACGCTTCCAGAACACGCCAACGTTCGTCGAGGCAGGCACACAGGGTTGACCGGTCTCGCGATACAGAACGCCGGTGCCGATCTTGTAAGGCTTGGTTTCCCCTGCCCCGACACGGGTGCCTTGCGGGAAGATGATCAACTGTCCGGGCAAGGCCGTGCCGGATTTCACATCCGCCAGCATTTGCTTGATCGCCGCCCCTCGCTTGCCACGATCCACGGGCACGCAACCGATGCGCAGCGCATAGTAACCAAGGATCGGTGCCCATTTCAGCTGCTTTTTCATGATGAATTTCGGACGCGGCACCGCCGAAGTGATCATGATGATGTCCAGAAAGCTCTGGTGTTTCGACGCGATGACCACCTCGTCCATCGGCACCTCGCCGCGGATTTCCGTGCGCAGCCCGACCATCCAGCCCGCCGTCCAGCGCACCCAGCGGCAATAGGTATGAATGGCGGAAAAGGCATAGTCACGCTTCACGATGGCGAGCGGCGTGAAAAACACCGCCAGCACGGCCATCATCAGATACATCTGAACGATGAAGACAAGCGAACAGAGCCATTGGATCGCGTGACGCATCAGCGTTTCTCCTGTAACACGGTCTGGGCGGTCTGGCGCGTGGCGGCAAAGGCAACCAGCGCAGCAAGGGGCGGGATCACCAACGGCCACAACCATTGCCATCCCGCGAACCCCAGCCCGGTCAGGAAATTCCCCTGATCGCTGGCGGACGGCAGCAGAAAGATGGCAACTGCCCCCAACACCGTCCCCACCGACGCGCCGCCCAGCGCCCTGAGCGTATAGCGGCGCACGAAGGCGTGCGCGATGTAGCTGTCCTGCGCCCCGACAAGGCGCAGCACGCCGATCACCCGCTCATTCGCCGCCAGCGCCGCCGAGGCCGCCAGCGTGATCACCACCCCTGCCAGCGCCGCGATCAAAACGATCGCCACAAGGCCCAGCGCCCGCAACCTGTTGGCAGCCCGCACCAGCGGTTCGCGCCAACGCGCATGGTCATCCAGAATGGCGCCCGGTGCTTCGCCCGTCAGCCGTGCCCGCAGACCTTCGGCATCGTAACCGCCCGCGTCCTCGATCACTTCGATCAGCTTGGGGATCGGCAATCGGTCCAGCGGCAGGTCAGGGCCGAACCACGGCTCAAGCAGGGCGCGCTGCTCTTCGTCGCCAAGGGGGCGTGCCTCTTTAACGCCCGGCGTGGTTGCCAGGATTTCCATCACCGCCAGAACCTGCGCATCCATCTGGTCGGCTGGCGCATTGATGCGGATGGTCGAACTTTTGGCAAGCGCTTCGCCCCACCGGTCGGCCACGCGCCCTGTCGCCAGCGAAAACGCCAGAGCAAAGACCGCCAGAAACGCCATGGACGCGGCGGCAAACACCGTCAGCCGCGCGGTATAGCCGGTGGGTGGCACCAACCGGTCGGCTTGCGCGTCACCGGCAAGGAAATGCATCAAAGTGCTCAATCGCGCGTTCATAGATCCGCTCCTGCCTGGTGGAGCTGCCTGTTCGAGATCCGCAACACCCGCGCCTGAATCTGCGCCTTGGCAGAGCGGATCAGGTTCATGTCGTGCGTGGCGATCAGCACCGTCTTGCCCATCTTGTTCAGTTCGACCAGCAACCTGAGCAACCGAAGCGACATGTCCCAGTCGACATTCCCTGTGGGTTCATCGGCCAGGATCACGTCCGGCGACATCACGACCGCACGGGCAAGGGCCGCGCGTTGCCGCTCGCCGCCCGACAGTTCCGGTGGCTTGGCATCACGCTGTGCCGAAAGCCCCACCCAGGCCAGCAGGTCGTCAAGCTCGGACGGATTTTCAAGGCTGCGCCCCGACACGGTCAGGGGAAGGGATACGTTCTCGGCCACGCTCAGATGGTCCAGAAACTGGCAGTCCTGATGCACCACGCCGATGCGCCGACGCGCCCGTGCCACATCATCGCGTGACATTCGGTTCACGTCCTGATCGAACAGTGAAACCCGGCCCTGCGTCGCGATCAGTTCGGCATAACACAGCTTGATCAGCGTCGTCTTCCCGGCGCCGGAAGGACCTGTCAGAAAATGAAACGACCCCGGCGCAAGTTTCATGGAAATGCCGGATAGAAGAGTGCTGTCCCCATACCCGCAGGACACTTGTTCCAGCTCGATCACACGATGTCCTCACCATTGTTTGGCGACAGTTTTGCCTCAGCATTACATTTGTTTCAATGCACAGCTTGCAAAGGTTTGATTTTCGCAGTGAAACTGGCATATTGAAGCTGAAATGGCAGGGAAAACCCGGGCAAATGCCGGGGATCGAGGGAAGCATATGCGTCTGGTTTGCCCAAGTTGCGGCGCGCAGTACGAAGTAGATGACCGTGTGATGCCCGAAACCGGGCGTGACGTTCAGTGTTCCAATTGTGGGCATGGGTGGTTCCAGCGACCGCCCGGCGCGGAAACAGGCGCAACGCAGCCACCATCACAATCCCCGTCACAATCCCCGTTCGACAACATCGAAGATTTCGATGATGACGCCGAAGAAGTGGCGACAGCCGCGCCTGACCAACCCGGTGCAGATGACGCCGGAACGCCAGATGGCGACACCCCGCCAGCACGGCAGTTGGATGACGATGTGCGCAACATCCTGCAGGAAGAGGCTGAACGCGAACGCAAGGCGCGTGAGAACGAGCAGGAACACCTGGAAACCCAGCCTGACCTTGGTTTGGATGACGCCCCGGCGGCAGGTGCGGACAAGGCCAAACAAGCCCTGACTGACGAACAAAGCGCGGAAGAGGATGAACAGCCCCCGGTGCCTGACGACCTCAAGGGGCGCGACGTTCTTCCCGATATCGAAGAAATCAATTCGACCCTCGACGCACCGGCAGGCGAGGCCGGTGAGATTGCCAGCGACGGGATCGACAGCGCCGAGGTTGCCAAGGGCGGGTTCCGCCGGGGGTTCGTGCTTGTCGTGGTTCTGGCGTGCCTGTTGGCCATTCTTTACATATTCGCCCCGGTCATTGGCGAGCGTTTCCCGGCAGCCCAACCGGCGATGGAGCAGTTTGTCCAGTTCGCCGACAAGGTGCGCGTCGGATTGGAAGACATCATGCGGTCAGCGATTGGCAAGATGCAGGGCCTGATCGACCAGCCTGAGACCGGTTGATCAACCCGTCATCGGTGTGACCGACGGGGATGCTGCACTTCAGTTGCTGCGGAAAATCCGCGATTCACCGATCATTTCCTCCAGCGCTGCAATGCGGTCGGCACTGTCGCTGCGGCTTTGCACTTCCGCCACCAGCGCCTCGATCAAAAAGTTGATCGCCAGGGTCGAATCCCAGCTTGACGGCACCTCGACCATACTGCGGAAGCAGAACGAGGCGTATCGCTCGATCGGGGACCCCCATTGGTCGGTGAACAGAACGATATTCGCGCCCTGATCGACCACCAGCTTGGCAAGGCGCTCCAGCTCTTTCTCATACCGGCGGATATCAAACACGATGAGCGTGGCGTTTTCGTCCATGTCCAGCAAGGATTGTGGCCAGACACTGGGCGAGAAATCCAACTGCGTCACGCCGGGGCGAATGATCTGAAGGTGGTTGAAGAAGTAATGGGCGTTGGAGCGGGTGATCCGCCCCCCAAGCAGATACAGGCGCCGGTTCAGGTCGGACAGCAACGCCGCCGCCTTGTCGAACTCGTCCAGATCCAACCGTTCAAGACTTCGGTTGATGTTATGTGACACGGCTTCGGCGAAACGGCTGATGATGTGGTCCTTGCCCGCCGACAGCTCGGCCGTTTCCAGCTTCGCCAGCGGCTCTTTCATCCGGGCGGCGATTTCATCCCGGATGGCGTCTTGCAGGTCCGGGAATCCCTGATAGCCCAACTTGCGGGCCAGGCGGATGATCGTCGGGGTAGAAACCTCGGCGCTTTCGGCCAGCTTGGTGATCGACTGCAACCCCGCCACCAGAGAATCATCCAGAAGCGTGGCTGTCAGACGCCGTTCTGCCGCCGTCAGTTCATCCTGCTTTTCCCGGATCTGATCCTTGACGAGAGGTTTCTTTCCCATTTGTCACCATTTCAATCAGTAATACTTGCGCTGTAATAATAACTACAGAATACATCTTGACACAAGCGGGGACGCTGTAGTGATAATTACATAAGGTGAAACAGGGGGGCAAGGATTATGCTCAGGACAGCATGGCCAGCGGTCGCGCTGATTGGCGCCGCGGGAAAGGCCCCCGTTGTGCTTGTCTGCGAGCACGCGTCCCACTTCATTCCACCGGAATACGACACGCTCGGGCTGGCCGATCACGCGCGGCGGTCGCACGCGGCTTGGGATATCGGCGCACTGGATGTCGCAAAATGCCTCAGCGCCCGCCTTCAGGCCCCGCTTGTCGCCGGTCAGATCTCGCGGCTGGTTTATGACTGCAACCGGCCGCTGGAAGCCCCGGACAGCATCCCGACCCGAAGCGAGGTAATCGACATCCCCGGCAATGCCGGTCTGACCGATACCGAGAAGCAGCGCCGCTTCGACACGGTTCACACGCCCTTTCATGCGGCGGTCGACCAGATGATCGACCAACAACGCACCCGGTCCGGCACGCCGGTCCTGCTGGTCACAATCCACAGCTTCACACCCATCTTCCACGGCCAACGGCGGACGTTGGACATCGGCTTTCTGCACGATAAGAACAGCAAAGCCGCAACCGCAGCGGCGCAGATCGAACAGGATCGCGGCATCTATCGCGCAGCGATCAATGAACCCTATGCCGCCCGCGATGGCGTCACCTACACCTTGGCCAAACACGCCGAGGCGCGCGGGCTGGACAATGTCATGATCGAAATTCGCAACGACCTGATCGAAACCCCGGACACCGCCGAGAAGATGGCCGATCACATCGCGACAACGCTGGATCAGGTCATAGCCCGGATCAATGCAGGGGAAACCGCCACATCATGAAGGCACTTCGCACGTTCATACGCTTCGTTGATCGGGTCAACTATCGCATCGGCCGCGTCACCATGTATGGCATCTTCGTCATGATGGCGATCCTGCTGTGGTCGTCGATCTCGAAGACCTTTTTCAACCCGTCGCTCTGGACACTGGAAATGGCGCAGTTCGCCATGGTCGCCTATTACATCCTTGGCGGCCCCTACTCGATCCAGATGGGGTCGAATGTGCGGATGGACCTTCTGTATGGCGGGTGGAGCACCCGGCGCAAAGCCGCCGTGGACACGATCACGGTGATGTTCCTGATCTTCTATCTGGGTGTCCTTTTATGGGGCGGGATCGACAGCACTGCCTATTCGTTCAAATACGGCGGCGAGCGCAGCCCGACCGCGTGGCGCCCATACCTGTGGCCGATCAAGGTGATCATGTGCACCGGCATCGCGCTGATGCTGCTGCAAGCCCTTTCCGAACTGTTCAAAGACATACTGCGCCTGCGCGGCGAGGAGATCGACAATGCCGTATGAGATGATTGCGATCTTCATGTTCGCAACCATGATGGCGATGCTTCTGACCGGCCAGCGCGTGTTTGGCGCCATCGGCTTTGTGGCCGTTATCGCGGCACTGGTCCTTTGGGGAGACCGTGGCGGCTATGACATTGCGTTCTCGTCCGCGATGAAGCTGATGAAATGGTATCCGCTGCTGACGCTGCCGATGTTCATTTTCATGGGTTACGTGCTGTCGGAATCGAAGATCGCCGATGACCTTTACAAGATGTTCCACGTCTGGATGGGCGGGTTAAAAGGCGGGTTGGCGATCGGGACGATTGGCCTGATGGTGCTGATCTCGGCCATGAACGGGCTAAGCGTCGCGGGCATGGCCATTGGCGCGACAATTGCCCTGCCCGAGCTTTTGAAGCGGAATTATGACAAGAAGATGGTGACGGGGGTCATTCAGGCCGGGTCATCCTTGGGCATTCTTGTGCCCCCGTCGGTGGTGCTTGTGCTCTATGCAATGATCGCACGCCAGCCCGTGGGGCAGTTGTGGCTGGCAGGCGTTTTGCCCGGCCTGATGATGGCGACCATGTTCATCATCTATATCGCCGTGCGCTGCCACCTGAACCCCGACCTTGGCCCCGCCCTTCCGAAAGAGGAACGCGACATCCCCATGTCCGAAAAGCTGGCGCTGTTGAGGGCCGGAATGCTGCCGTTGGTGATCTTTGCCGCGATGATGGTGCCTTTCGTCAATGGCTGGACATCGCTGGTGGAAAGCTCAGCCATCGGGGCGCTGACGGCGTTCATGGCAGCCGTTCTGAAAGGCCGCATGACGCGCGAGGTGTTTGAGACTTCGGTGCGGATGACCCTTGGCATCAGCTGCATGTTCATGTGGATCATCCTTGCCGCGTTGGCCTTCGGGGCCGTGTTTGACGGGCTGGGCGCGGTCAAGGCGATTGAGACCCTGTTTACCGAACGGCTGGGCCTGAACCCGTGGGTCATCCTGATCCTGATGCAACTGAGCTTCATCCTGATGGGCACATTTCTGGACGACACGGCGATGCTGGTCATCGTTGCCCCCCTTTATGTGCCACTGGTTGCTGCACTCGGGTTCGATCTGATCTGGTATGGTGTGCTTTATACGATCACGACTCAGATTGCCTATATGACGCCCCCCTTCGGCTATAACCTGTTCCTGATGCGCGCGATGGCGCCGCCGGAAATCACACTGCGCGACATCTATGGGTCGATCCTGCCCTTCGTGCTGGTGATGGTGCTGGCCCTGACAATGGTCATCCTGTTCCCCGAGATTGCACTGTGGTTACCGGGGTGGGTTTACGGAAACTAGAGGAAAGAGCCTGACCAACAGGCCATGATTTTACAACAAGGAGAAAAAGAAATGACGACAAGACGTAAGTTTATCGCCGGTGCCGGTGTTGGTGCCCTGGCCGCGCCGCTTGCCACGCCCGCGCTTGGACAATCCACCATCACCTGGCGGATGCAAACCTATGCTGGCCCTGCACTGGCCGAGCATGTCATCAAGCCCGCCATCGACATGTTTAACCAGATCGCTGGCGACCGGATGCAGATCGAACTGTTCTTCGCCGACCAGCTTGTGCCCACGGGCGAGCTGTTTCAGGCGATGCAGCGCGGCACGATTGATGCGGTCCAGTCGGATGACGACTCGATGGCGTCCCCAACCGAAGTGACCGTGTTCGGCGGCTATTTCCCGTTTGCCTCGCGCTATTCGCTGGATGTGCCGGTGCTGTTCAACCAATACGGCCTGAACGAGATCTGGGACGCCGAGTATTCCAAGGTCGGCGTGAAACACATCAGCGCGGGCGCCTGGGATCCCTGCCACTTTGCCACCAAGGACCCGATCAACTCGCTTGAGGACCTGAAAGGCAAGCGCGTCTTTACCTTCCCGACCGCAGGCCGGTTCCTTGCGCAGTTTGGCGTCGTGCCTGTCACGCTGCCATGGGAAGACATCGAAGTCGCGGTGCAGACTGGCGAGCTTGACGGCATCGCATGGTCGGGCATCACCGAGGATTACACCGTTGGCTGGGCGGATGTGACCAACTATTTCCTGACCAACAACATCTCGGGCGCATGGGCCGGGTCGTTCTTTGCCAATATGGACCGCTGGAACGAACTGCCGGACGACCTGAAAACCCTGTTCCGGGTGTGCTGTGACCAGTCGCATTACTATCGTCAGTGGTGGTATTGGGGTGGCGAGGCCAGCCTGCGGGTAAACGGGCCGAAGATGGAACTGACAACCATCCCGGATGCCGAATGGGCACAGGTCGAAGAGGCCGCCGTGAAGTTCTGGGATGAAATCGCCGCGGAAAGCGAAACCAAGGCGAAAGTCGTGGAGATCATCAAGAAATACAATGCAGACATGCAGAAAGCTGGCCGTCCGTATCGCTACGGCTAAGCCTTGCAGCACGCGTATTGCCGGGCGGGGTTCCGCCCGGCACACATAAAGAAGGTTCTTTCACAATGTCGCCAACACTTTCGTTCGATGATCTGAAATCCCAAATCGCCACCGGCGATGTCGACACCGTTCTGGTGTGCTTTGTCGACATGCAGGGCCGACTGATGGGCAAACGCTTCCACGCGGGGCATTTCGTGGCGGGCGCATGGGAGGAAACCCATTGCTGCAACTACCTGCTGGCGACGGACCTGGAAATGGCAACGCCGGACGGATACGCCTCGACCAGTTGGGAACGGGGCTATGGCGATTATGTGATGAAGCCGGATCTGGACACGCTGCGCCCGGTGCCGTGGCTTGAGGGCACTGTGATGGTGCTGTGCGACGTGCTGGATCATCACACGCACGAAGACGTTCCCCATTCGCCCCGCGCCATCCTGAAAAAACAGGTCGCACGTCTGGCCGAGATGGGTTTTGACGCGATGTGCGCCACCGAGCTGGAGTTTTTCCTGTTCGAAAAAAGTTTCGAGGACATTCGCAAGGACGGGTTCCGCGATCTGGCCCCGATCTCGGGCTACAACGAAGATTACCACATCCTGCAAACCACAAAGGAAGAACACGTGATGCGGCCGATCCGCAATCACCTGTGGAATGCTGGCTTGCCGATCGAAAACTCGAAGGGCGAGGCCGAGGCCGGTCAGGAAGAACTGAACATCAAATACGCCCCGGCGATGGACACGGCAGCCTATCACACCATCGCCAAACACGCGGTAAAGGAAATTGCATGGCAACAGGGCCATGCGGCCAGCTTCCTGCCGAAATGGCATCATGACAAGGTCGGGTCGTCCAGCCATGTGCACCAGTCGCTGTGGAAGGACGGCAAGCCCGCCTTCGCGGATGCCGACGACACGCTGGGCATGTCTGCGCTGATGAAAAACTACATGGCCGGGCTCTTGAAATACGCGCCGGATTACACCTATTTCATGGCACCCTATATCAACAGCTACAAGCGGTTCATGAAGGGCACCTTTGCACCCACGCGGATCATCTGGTCGGTCGACAATCGCACCGCCGGGTTCCGGCTGTGCGGCGAAGGCACCAAGGCGGTGCGCGTGGAATGCCGTATCCCCGGATCGGACATGAACCCTTATCTGGCCATTGCAGGAATGCTGGCCGCCGGGATCGCCGGGATTGAGGAAGGATTGGAGCTTCAGGAGCCAACCGTAGGCGATGTTTATCAGGGCGACACGGGGATGATCCCGGGCAACCTGCAAGCGGCACGCGATGCGTTGCATGGGTCAGCGATGTTGCGGGCGGCGATGGGTGACGACGTTGTCGACCACTATACCCGCGCGGCGGAAGTCGAGATCGAAGAGTTTGAACGCGTGGTGACCGATTGGGAAATCGCGCGTGGGTTTGAACGGGCGTAAGCAAAGATTTCTTGCCTCCGGCGGGGATATTTGTGGCCAGAAGAAACGTGAAGGATTGGCGCATGGGCCAGGTTTTGAAATGTGTGTCACCGATTGATGGATCGGTCTTTGCAACGCGAAAGACGTTGACGCGCGACGATGCGTTTGCGGCCGCCAAGCGGGCGCGTGAGGCACAGGCCGCGTGGGCCGCACGCCCGCTTCAGGAGCGGATCGACCTTGTGCTGGCCGGTGTCGCCGCTGTCGGCGCGATGAATGACGAGATCGTGCCGGAGCTGGCCCACATGATGGGGCGCCCCGTGCGCTATGGCGGCGAGTTTGGCGGGTTCAACGAGCGTGCCACACATATGGCCAGCATTGCCGCCGAGGCTCTGGCCGATATCGCGGTCGGCGAGGATGCGACCTTCAAGCGTTATATCAAGCGCGTGCCGCATGGCGTGGTCTTCGTGGTCGCGCCGTGGAACTATCCTTACATGACCGCGATTAATACGGTCGCGCCTGCACTGATTGCGGGCAACGCGGTCCTGCTGAAACACGCCACCCAGACGCTTTTGGTGGGCGAACGGATGGCAGCGGCGTTCCATGCGGCGGGCATCCCGGAGGATGTATTCCAGAACCTGTTCCTGTCGCATGACGTGACGAACGATCTAATCGCGGGCAAGGCGTTTGACTTCGTGAATTTCACGGGCTCGGTCGGAGGCGGTCAGGCGATGGAGCGCGCCGCGGCAGGCACCTTTACCGGTGTCGGCACCGAACTGGGTGGCAAGGACCCGGGCTATGTCATGGACGACGCCGACCTTGATGCGGCGGTCGAGACACTGATCGACGGGGCGATGTTCAACGCAGGTCAGTGTTGCTGCGGGATCGAACGGATCTATGTGAATGAAAGCCTGTTTGACGCGTTTGTCGCCAAGGCGGTCGAGATCGTGAAGGGTTACAAGCTGGGCAACCCGCTGGACCCGGAAACCACGCTTGGTCCGATGGCGAATGTGCGCTTTGCAGACGAAGTGCGCGCCCAGATCAGCGAAGCCATAGCCGACGGCGCGATCGCGCATATCGACACGTTCCCCGAGGATGACGGCGGCGCATACCTGACGCCGCAGATCCTGACCAATGTCACCCATGACATGCGCGTCATGCGGGATGAAAGTTTCGGACCGGTTGTGGGGATCATGGCCGTCAAGGACGATGCCGAAGCGATCCGCCTGATGAATGACAGCGAGTTCGGTCTGACCGCATCGCTCTGGACGCGCGACTTGGACCGTGCGCAGGCCGTTGGCGACCAGGTCGAAACCGGCACTGTGTTCATGAACCGGGCAGATTACCTTGATCCCGGCCTGTGCTGGACGGGCTGCAAGAACACCGGGCGCGGGGGTGGTTTGTCTGTGATCGGCTAT
>JAUHWP010000154.1 GCA_030424645.1 Alphaproteobacteria bacterium | reverse complement strand
GACATAGGGCTGGGACACGCGCGCATCCTCGAACCGCAAACGCCGCTCGGCCAGCTGCGGCGGTTCGGTCCGGCGTGCACGCTCGGTCAGGTCGGGCGTGGGCTTCAACGGACCATAATGCTTCTGTGCCAGCGTCTTGACCTCGTCAGGTGTCACATCACCCGCGACGATCAGGATGGCATTGTTCGGCGCATAGAAGCGTTCATAAAACGCCAACGCATCCGCACGCGACAATTGCGCCGCTTCATGACGCCACCCGATGATCGGTGTGCCGTATGGGTGGTTCAGATACGCCGCCGCGTTCATCTGTTCGTGAAACAAGGCCCCCGGATCGCTGTCGGTGCGTTGGGCACGTTCTTCCAGAATGACGTTCCGCTCGGTCGCGATGTCATCCTCGGACAGCCGCAGATTGCGCATCCGGTCGGCTTCCATCTGCATCATCAGGCCCAGACGATCCGCGGCAACGCGCTGGAAATAGGCCGTGTAATCCTGCGATGTGAACGCGTTGTCGGACCCGCCGTTTTCGGCAACCACGCGGCTCAGCTCTCCGGCCTCCATGTTGTCGGTGGCCTTGAACAGAAGATGTTCCAGGAAATGCGCGATGCCCGACACGCCGGGCTGTTCATCGGCCGCCCCGGCGCGATACCACAGCATATGCACGACAACCGGCGCACGATGATCTTCGATCACGACCACTTCAAGACCGTTGTCCAGGGTGAAATCGGTCACATCGTCCTTGGCAACAGCGGGGGCGCCCAATACGATGGCCAGTAAAGCAGCAACTAAGAACCGCATCCGTATCTCCTGTCTGTCCGTGCACAAGTTACGCGCACTGGCGCGGGCTTCAAGATACGCAAACACAGTTGTGATCAGACGTTGAAACAGGGGCGGCGCCCCTTGCACTATTGTGTCGCGACCGGGTCAGGCGGGGCGGCGGGCGTCCAGATGCCCAACCGGCGCAGGCGTTCAAGCTCGCGATGCTGGTCCAGCTCCTGCGCTTCATAGGCGCTGTAATAGACATTCACGTTGAACAGGCGCTCAAGCAGCTTGCCGCGATTTTCCTGGCGCCATGTCAGATCTTCGGCCGCCAATTGGCTGCGAATGCCGGACGATACGCCATAACGGCTGGCGGCGGTGACAAGCGCACCCTCACCGCCGCGCAGCGCCGTGTTACGCAACTGCCCGCCAAGGGCAGCCACCGCATCCGCGTTGGGTGTCGGGTCGGTGATGTTGGCGCCCCCCGGTGTGGGCGGCGGCAGGTCGGCATAGCTGGTCGGTTCCTGCAAGGGTTTCGTCGGCAGAATGGCAAATTCATCAGGCCCGGATTGCGTGGACCGCAGGTTCATCAGGCTGGGATCGCCCTTGGAACAGGCCGTCAGAAATACACCAGCGCACAAAGCGGCCAAAAGTTTTACCGATGAAAAACGCATGTGACGAAAAACCCTCGCTTCCTACCGCTTCTTAGCCCATCTGCAATCGCGCGTCACGGGGTCTTCTTCGATGACGAGAAGAGAACCAGACCGATCGCGCCTGCAAAGACGAAAATGTCTGCCACGTTGAACGAAAACGGGTTCTGGATACCGCAGCAGGACATGTTCAGAAAATCGACAACGGCACCGTAATAGACACGGTCCAGCGCATTGCCCAGCGCCCCGCCGATCAGAAGTCCGGCGCATATATGGGCCAAGCGGCCCAACCGCTCGCGCCGCACCCAGACAACGACCCAGGCCGAGATCACGACGCTCAGCCCCACCAGAACCCACCGCGTCACGGCAGCATCGGACCCAAACAGGCCGAAATTGACCCCGGTATTCCATGCCATCTGATACACCAGATAGGGTGGCCAGATCTGAACCGCGCCCACGCGATCCAGATCCAGGACATAAAGCGCATGATACTTGCTGCCCTGATCAAGCACGAAGGCCAGAATGGCCGTTATCAGTATCGTGCGCATGGTCAGATCAATGGCGGAAGTGGCGCATGCCGGTGAACACCATGGCAAGCCCGGCTTCGTTGGCGGCGTCGATCACCTCGTTGTCGCGCATGGACCCGCCGGGCTGGATCACGCAGGTGGCCCCGGCAGCGGCAGCTTCCAGCAGCCCGTCAGGAAATGGGAAGAACGCGTCCGACGCAACCGCAGACCCTTTGGCAAGGCTTTCGGGCAGCCCCAGTTCGTCCGCCATGCGCTGCGCCTTGGCGGCAGCCACATTGGCACTGTCCAGACGGCTCATCTGTCCAGCCCCGACACCAACGGTCGCCATATCCTTCACGTAAACAATCGCGTTCGACTTGACGTGTTTGCCGACCTTCCAGGCAAACAGCAGATCGCGCATCTGCTCATCCGTCGGTGCTTTCTCGGTCACCACCTTCAGATCATCCATGCCGATGTAACCCACGTCCTTGTCCTGAACCAGGAACCCGCCCGACACCTGCTTATAGGCCGTCAGCGGCACGCGCGGGTCGGGCAACCCGTCGGTCAGCAGAAGGCGCAGGTTCTTCTTGGCGGCGAAGATCTCGCACGCCTCGTCCGAGGCACCGGGGGCGATCACGACCTCGGTGAAAATCTCGGTGATCTTCGCAGCGGTTTCCGCGTCCAGCGGCTGGTTCAGCGCGACGATCCCGCCGAAGGCCGATGTGCGATCACAATCGAACGCCTTTTGATAGGCCTCGGCCAGTGTTGCCCCCTGGGCCACGCCACAGGGGTTGGCGTGCTTGATGATCGCGACGGCGGGGCTGTCGGCGGGGTCAAACTCGGCCACCAGCTCGAACGCGGCATCGGTATCGTTGATATTGTTATAGCTCAGTTCCTTGCCCTGAAGCTGGGTTGCCGTGGCCACGCCGGGACGGTTCGATCCGTCAGTATAGAACGCCGCCTGCTGGTGACTGTTCTCACCATAGCGGAGGGTCTGTTTCCACTCGCCTGCAAAGGCGCGCCGATGGGGGGCTTTCAGGTCAAGCTCCCCGGCCATCCAGTTCGAAACGGCCGCATCATAGGCTGCCGTTCGGGCATAGGCCTTCTGCGCCAGCTTCTTGCGGAGTTTCGGGCAGGTTGATCCATCGTGCTGGTCCAGGTCACCCAGAAGTTTGTCGTAGTCTTCGACATCGACCACCACGGTGACGAACGCGTGGTTCTTGGCAGCGGCACGGATCATCGCGGGGCCGCCAATGTCGATGTTTTCAATGCAGGTGTCATAATCGGCACCCTTGGCGACGGTTGTTTCAAAGGGATAGAGGTTTACCACCAAGAGGTCGATGGCCCAGATGCCGTGCTCTTCCATCGCGGCAACATGCTCGTCATTGTCACGTAGCGCCAGCAAGCCGCCATGCACCATGGGGTGCAGGGTCTTAACACGCCCATCCATCATTTCAGGGAAGTCTGTGACGTCGGCCACATCCTTTACCGCCACACCGGCTTCGCGCAGGGCTTTTGCCGATCCGCCCGTGGACAGGATCTCGATCCCGCGCGCCTCCAGCGCTTTGCCCAGGTCAATCAGACCGGTCTTGTCGGAAACGGAAATCAGCGCGCGGCGCACGGGATGAAGGTCGGTCATGGCTGTAGGCCCCTTTGGCTCTTAACTTGGCAGCTCCGCCGTGTCACCGCGTTCAAGGTCACGCAAAACCGATGGGGTTTCCTGCGCCTTGGCCAGCGTCCAGCGGATGCGTGTCGCATAATCCATTGCGACGCCAGATAGAACCATTTGTTTGGTCTTTCGGGGCTTCAAACGCGTCTTTTCCAGGTAAACGCTGCTTTCCAGCGCCAATTCGCCGCGCCCTTCGAACCGAAACACCCAAATCTCGCCGGATCGCAATGCCATGGACACCGCCGTGCCCCCCAGATCAAGCGTTGCATCAACATCCGGGTGCAGGTGAAACCGGATGCTGAACGGGATGCCTTGCAGCGCCACCTGGTCCATCGCCCGGTCGAACCGGGTCTGATCGGCATCAGACACGGCGGCCAGCGTATCCTCGCCCGACACACCGCGACCACTCTGATCCATTTCGATCCGCCGCATATGGGTCAGCCCATGGCTTTTGACATAACCATCATGCGCGGCCACCACACCAGTGCGACCGGCCTCGGTCAGATGTTGCAGATGAACCTGCGACGGGGTCGAGGTCAGGAATACTTTCGCCCCCCCACCATGATGCCGCGCAGCCCCAAGGCGTGACGACGACAGGCCCGCCAGCCCCAGCACCGAATGCGACGGCGTGGCGCGGCCTGCCTTGTGCCATTCAGCCCCGAAATGGGCCCCTGATCCGCAATTCACGATCAAGGGGCGCCGGCCAGAGGCCAGTTCGAATGCAAGGGTCGAGGCATGGGCATTCGCCGAGGCCAATCCGGTGGGCGGGATGGCCGTGTCCATGATCAGGCTCGACCGTCCGGCGCTGATCCTTGTATAGCCCATCGACCGCCCCGAGGCTGCGCGCCCGCGCACCCCGGACGTGGCAAGCGCATGATCCAGCCGCCCCTCAAGCCCGCGCCCGCCGCCGTGGAACCGCGCCAGCCCGCCATCGGCATGACGCAGCGCACGCAGGGTTGGCGCGATCCGCTCAACCGCATCCATATGCGCCTGTGCAGATTGGCGCCCGCTTTCCGACAAGGCCAGCGCCGCCCAGTTCAGCAGGGTGAACACATCCAGCAGTTCTTCGGGGTTGCGGGTGGGAATCCCGCCTTCGCTGTCGATCTGGTCAGCACATTCCCGCGCAAGGGCTTTGACTGCTGGAGCAACATGCCTTTCCATCCCTTCCAGCGCAAGGCCCGCATAGATCAGGCCGGTCAGCGCCTCGAACCGGGGCAGGCCGGGCGACGCCGCGTGCCACCGACGCGACAGGAAAATCGTCTGCTGGCCCAGCGACCGAAAAAACGCGCGGCTTTGATCCGAATTCATCCCCGACATCAGAAAAATGGCATGGTTGATCCAGCGGATCAGGCGCCGACCGGTCAAATCCGGCGTCCAGCCATCGCCATCCCCCCGGCCAAACTGGTCGATCCAGCCCAGCACCCAGCCCTGCGCCAGCTTGCGCGCCGCGCCGTCGCCCACGCTGGCCAGATCATCCAGCCAGACAAACCCCTGTATTTCTTCAGAAAAACCCTGGCTGGGCAGCGTGACGTCCCACAAGCCGGTGTCGGGCGCGTTCACAAGATGACCGGCGAACAGGTAATTGCCCGCGATCAACTGCTTGCCGCGCGCATAGGCCCCGATCGTGCGCGGTTCCGGTTGCGACACGAACCCGGTGGCCGGGCGCGCACGCGCGGCCCGCTTCGCCTGCCAGCGATTCGCAAATCGGGTTCTGAACCCGGAAAAGCCGTCTTGATGCACCACGGGGACGCCTCGCCTCAATCATCCAACAATGTTGAACTCGTGCCCCTCTGACGGGGGCCTTGGCAAAAGCATACAGACCCGCATGACGAGAGTCATCGTTGAATTGTGATGATGGTGATCAGGTTTTCCGAAATGCCGTGATGAAGAACCCGTCCATCCCGCCAAGATCGGCGTTGAAATGCGGCATGATCCGCATCCCCTCGGGGCCGATCCAGTTGTCGTCGACACCGGGCAGGCGCAGCGCATCCAGATCAACCTGAATGTTCGCATGACGCCCTAACGCATCGCGAACCTGTTCTTCGCCTTCGTCGATCAGCAGGCTACAGGTGCAAAAGACCAGCCGCCCTCCCGGCTTCAAAAGGCCCAGCGCCCGGTCGATCATGTATTCCTGCAACTCGAACAGGCCGGGGAAATCGCTGCCATCCTTGGCGTGGGGCAAATCGGGGTGCCTGCGGATCGTGCCGGTGGCCGTGCAAGGGGCGTCCAGCAGGATCGCGTCAAACTGCGGTTCGTCGAATTCCAGCGCATCGCCCACAACCAGCCGTGCAGGCAACCCGGTGCGGGCAAGGTTTTCGGCCACGCGTTTCATGCGTATGTCAGACACATCCAGCGCGGTCACATCCGCCCCCATTGCCGCCAGTTGCATGGTCTTGCCACCGGGGGCGGCGCACATATCCAGCACCCGTGCCCCGTCCGCCGGTGCAAGCACCTTCGCAGGCAACGCGGCCGAGGCATCCTGAACCCACCATTCCCCGGTCTCATACCCATCCAGCCCCGTCACCTGCCCGGCATCGTGCAGGCGCACCGATCCTGTGGACAGAAGCACGCCCCCAAGTCGCTGCGCCAAACTGTTCGGGTCACCTTTTGCCGTCAGATCAAGCGGCGG
>JAUHWP010000153.1 GCA_030424645.1 Alphaproteobacteria bacterium | reverse complement strand
GAACGAAACCCGCTCGATGCGGTCGAAGGAAGAAGCGCATGATTATCGCTATTTCCCCTGCCCCGACCTGCTGCCGCTGGAGATCGAACAGGACTGGGTGGATGGCATTGCGCAAACACTGCCCGAACTGCCGGACGAGAAAAAGGCGCGGTTCGTCAACGATTTCGGCCTGTCCGAATATGACGCGGGCGTCCTGACCGCCGATGCAGAAAGCGCCGCCTTTTTCGAAGCCGTCGCCGAAGGGCGTGACGGCAAGCTGGCCGCGAACTGGGTGATCAACGAACTGTTCGGCCGCCTGAAGAAAGAAGACCACGCCATCACCGAAAGCCCCGTCAGCCCCACGCAACTGGGCGGCATCATCGAACTGATCACCAAGGGCGACATATC
This sequence comes from Alphaproteobacteria bacterium, assembly GCA_030424645.1. Lineage (GTDB taxonomy): Bacteria > Pseudomonadota > Alphaproteobacteria > Rhodobacterales > Rhodobacteraceae > Aliiroseovarius. The sequence goes on along the minus strand of JAUHWP010000153.1, from coordinate 5,846 downwards.
GGGCAAGATCGCCAAGGACCTGTTCGAGATCGTCTATACCGAAGGCGGCGACCCCGCCGAGATCGTCGAGACCCGCGGCATGAAACAGGTCACCGACACCGGCGCCATTGAAGCTGCCGTGGACGAGGTGATCGCCGCCAACCCCGCCCAGGTCGAAAAGGCCAAGGAAAACCCGAAACTGGTCGGGTTCTTCGTGGGGCAGGTGATGAAAGCCACCGGCGGCAAGGCCAATCCGAAAGCGGTGAACGAGATCGTGACCGCGAAGCTTGGCTTGTAAAGCAGGCCCGCCGGGGGCAGCCCGCCTGCCCTCAGGCGGATTTCCGCAAGCCGTTCAATCCTCTTTGGTAGCTGTGGCACCGATCGTCTAGGGTGCGCCAGCCAGATTAAGGGAAACACCCTATGACCCAGTTCGAATACGAAGCGATCCCCGCCCCGCGCAAGGGCAAGAAAGCCCGCGGCATCAAGACCGGCGAGGACCGGTTTGCCCATGCCATGACCGAGCTTTTGAACGACATGGCCGCCGACGGGTGGGAATACCTGCGCGCCGACACCCTGCCCTGCGAGGAGCGGTCGGGCTTTACCGGGCGCACAACGGTCTATCAGAACGTCTTGGTATTTCGCCGTGCCCTGGTGCTGGACGACGCGGTGGATGCCGCGAGCGAAAACACGCAGGATGAGCCGGTGCACCGCGCCCCGTCCATCGCCATGCCGGCGGCCGATGCGGGCGAGGCACATAAGGCACCATCCCTGCCATCGGCGGACGAGGCCAACACGATCAGCGATAACGCCCCCGCCATCACCCGCCAGGACAGCTAGGCAAACAGGTCAGCCCGCCACGTCCAGCGCCAGCGCGTGTATCTGCCCGACCAGATCGGCCCCAAGGGCCGTATGGATCGCGCGGTGACGTGCCACGCGCGACATATCGCCGAAAACCGGTGCCCGGATCACCACGCGGAAATGGCTTTCGCCACCTTCCTGATACCCGGCATGACCCCTGTGTTGTTCGCTTTCATCAATCACTTCAAGATGTTGTGGCGAAAACGCCGCTTCCAATGCCTGCGTAATCCGATCGGTCCGGTTCATTTCCTGCCCTTTCCCTCTTCAATCAGTCTGAAAATGCAGTAAACTCTCGGGTCCGAGTCGAAAAGAGTATTCCCATGCCTAACAACGATCCTTTTGGTTTTGATATGTCGGTCGCGGCCGCCAAGAAAAAGAACCCGCGTGGCAAACGCGGGATGTCGGGGGCGTTCGAGACCTCGAAACGGGTTTGCGAGCACGAAGGCTGTCAGGAGCAGGGCCAGTATCGTGCGCCACGTTCGCCCGATCACCTGGACGAGTTCAAATGGTTCTGCAAAGACCACGTGCGGGAATATAACCTGAAGTGGAACTTCTTCGACGGCGCCCCCGAAGGCGAGGTTCACGAACAGTTCGAGAAAGACCGCGTATGGGAACGCGCGACCAAGCCCTTTGGCTCGAAGGACGAACAGCGCGCCTGGGCGCGGCTGGGCGTGGATGACCCGCACCAGGTGCTGGGTGAGAACGCCACCCGCAACCCTGGCAAGTCGATCACCGGCACCCGCAAACTGCCCCCCACCGAACGCCGCGCGATCGAGATCCTGGACGCCAAGGACCACTGGACCAAGGCCGAGATCCGCAAGGCTTACAAGAAGCTGATCAAGGTCTTGCACCCCGACATGAACGGCGGCGACCGGTCGCAGGAAGAACAGCTGCAAGAGGTCGTCTGGGCCTGGGATCAGATCAAGGAAAGCCGCAGTTTCAAGTAATCAGCGCGGTGATGGCTGATCGGGGGAAAGGGGCGTTGCCCCTCTGCGCGTGCGCGCATTCACCCCAGGATATTTGCGGCCAGAAGAAGCGCGCCGGGCCGCCGGGCCAGTTCTAAGTTCTTTTTAGGGCCACCCTCTCCCTGCGTCATGAATCTGGCGACCTTCCCCTTGCACCCCTTCCGCACATCGGGCATCAAAGTCGGGTTGCGACGCGCGAGGCAAAAGGAACTACGCAGATGGCTGACGGCACACCGGAAATGACCGCAAAACCCACCGAAGAAATCTCGGTCCGCGAGGTGTTCGGGATCGACAGCGACATGCATGTCAAAGGCTTTGCGGATCGCACCTCGCGCGTGCCGGAAATCGACACGACCTATAAGTTCGACCCGGACACCACCCTGGCCATTCTGGCAGGCTTCAGCCACAACCGCCGCGTGATGATCCAGGGCTATCACGGCACGGGGAAGTCGACCCATATCGAACAGGTGGCCGCGCGTCTGAACTGGCCTGCGGTGCGTGTCAATCTGGACAGCCACATCAGCCGGATCGACCTGATCGGCAAGGATGCGATCAAGCTGAAGGACGGGATGCAGGTGACCGAGTTTCAGGAAGGCATCCTGCCCTGGGCGTTGCGCAACCCGACCGCGATTGTATTCGACGAATATGATGCAGGGCGCGCGGATGTGATGTTCGTGATCCAGCGGGTGCTGGAACATGACGGCAAGCTGACCCTTCTGGACCAGAACGAGGTCATCACCCCCCACCCGTCCTTCCGCCTGTTTGCCACCGCAAACACCGTCGGTCTGGGCGACACGACGGGGCTTTACCACGGTGTGCAACAGATCAACCAGGCCCAGATGGACCGCTGGTCGCTGGTCGCCACGTTGAACTATCTGAGCCACGACGCCGAGACCAATATCGTATTGGCGAAGAACCCGTTCCTGAACACCGAACACGGGCGCAAGACGGTGGGCCAGATGGTGACGGTGGCCGACTTGACCCGCACCGCCTTCATGAACGGCGATCTGTCAACGGTGATGAGCCCGCGGACGGTGATCAACTGGGCGCAAAACGCGCATATCTTCCGCTCGGTCGGTTACGCCTTCCGCCTGTCCTTCCTGAACAAATGCGACGAGCTGGAGCGCCAGATCGTGGCCGAGTTCTATCAGCGGTGCTTTGACGAGGAATTGCCGGAGAGCGCGGTGAGCATGAGCTTGGGGTGATCTATTGGATGAAGACATTACAATCCGACTGGCCCTCTTAGGTATTCTTTGCTTTCTGACTTTTAGGGCCGGTGCTTGGTATGAACGGAAAAAAATACCACAATATGAAGCATCTATTGTCTCTGAAAAACAATGCGCCACGCGAGTAGAAGATGTGAGGTCCCAGCTAGTGGAGAGCCTATTCAATGATAGCGAACTAGGCAAAGTGGTCGCTGCACTTACTGGCGGCGCAGACAAAGAGCCACTTCATTGGGCGTGTGTCGACTATTTTGACGCAATACATAACGACTACGAATACGTAGGAGTTTCGAAATGAAAAAACCCACCGACAACCCTGCTGATCCGTTCAAGAAGGCGCTGGCCGAGGCGACGAAGACGCTTGCTGACGAGCCGGAGCTGTCGGTCAGCTTCACTGTGGACCCGTCGGGGGTGACGAAGGACGCGATGCGGCTGCCGCAGGTCACGCGGCGGATGACGCGGGACGAGGTGTTGCTGGCGCGGGGCACGGCGGATGCCTATGCGATGAAGCTGCGCTATCACAACGAGGCGACCCACGCGAAATATGCCCCTGCCAGCGGCATGGCGCGCGAAATATATGAGGCGATGGAGACCGCCCGTTGCGAGGCGATGGGCGCGCGCGACATGCCCGGCACAGCGGGCAACATAGACGCCAAGATTGAAAGCGACGCGATGCGGGCGGGTTTTGACCAGCTCACTGCAGCGGCCGATGCGCCGCTGGCCACTGCGGCCGGATACCTTACACGTCATTTGGCGACGGGGCGCGACATGCCCCCGGCTGCGGCCAATGTGATGAACCTGTGGCGTGACTTCATCGAAGGTCAGGCCGGCGAACATCTGGATGATCTGGGCGAGAAACTGAACGATCAGACGGCCTTTGCCCGCTTTGCCCGCCAGATCATCGAAGATCTGGGCTATGGTGATCAACTCGGCGACGACCCGGACAGTGAGGATGACCAGGCCGAAGATGACGCCGAGCCGGACGAGGATCAGACCGAGGACGATCAGCAAAACGAACAATCGCAGGACGAAGAAGAGGCCGAGGCCGACCCCGAACGGTCGCAGGACGAGCAGATGGACCAGTCCGAAGCGCAGGTGACGCTGGACGACATGGCCGAGGACGAGATGAGCGACGAGGCGGAAATGCCCGAGGCCGATGCCCCGCTTGAGCCGCCCGCCCCGCCGCCTGCGTCAGAAGCGGATCCGGATTATCTGGTTTACAGCAACGAACATGACGAAGAGATCATGGCCGAGGATCTGGCGGAACCGGCCGAATTGGAACGCCTGCGCGCCTATCTGGATCAGCAATTGGAGCCGTTGAAAGGCGCGGTCAGTCGTCTGGCCAACAAGCTGCAACGGCGGCTTCAGGCGCAGCAGAACCGGTCGTGGTTGTTTGATCTTGAGGAAGGTATTCTGGACGCAGGCCGTTTGGCACGCGTGGTGGCCAACCCCACGACCCCCCTGTCGTTCAAGATGGAAAAGGACACCGAGTTCCGCGACACGGTGGTGACACTGCTTTTGGACAATTCCGGGTCGATGCGGGGGCGCCCGATCTCGATCGCGGCGATCTGCGCTGACGTCTTGGCGCGGACGCTGGAACGCTGTCAGGTCAAGGTCGAGGTTCTGGGCTTCACCACACGGGCCTGGAAAGGCGGGCTGTCGCGCGAGAAGTGGCTGGCCGATGGACGCCCGCAGCAACCCGGCCGTCTGAACGATCTGCGCCACATCATCTATAAAAAGGCCGACGCGCCGATGCGGCGGACACGGGACAATCTGGGCCTGATGATGAAAGAGGGGCTTCTGAAGGAAAACATCGACGGCGAGGCGCTGGAATGGGCGCATCGGCGGATCGCGGCCCGACCCGAGCAGCGCAAGATCCTGATGGTGATTTCCGACGGGGCGCCGGTGGACGATTCAACGTTGTCCGTTAACCCCGCGAATTATCTGGAAAAACACCTGCGCGACGTGATCGCCATGGTCGAAAAACGCAAGCAGGTCGAGCTGCTGGCCATCGGCATCGGCCATGATGTGACACGCTATTACGACCGCGCGGTGACGATCACCGATGTCGAACAACTGGCCGGCGCGATGACAGAGCAACTGGCGTCGCTGTTTGACAGTGATCCCCGCGCACGGGCGCGACTTCTGGGCATAAAGAAGGTCAGCTGACCCCCCTTCCCTCAGCCCGCGTTTCACGGCATGTTGCGCGCATCCAGCGCCTGCCTGTGGCGCGCGGCATTACCCGACACATTCAGACACCGGAGAACACCATGTTCCAATCCTTCGACACGACCGCCGACCCCTCGCATGGCCCCGTCAGGCTGGCGCGGCTGCGCCGGGCGATGGCGATGAAAGGGCTGGACGGGTTCATCGTGCCGCGTGCGGATGCGCATCAAGGCGAATATGTCGCGCCGTGTGATGCACGTCTGGCGTGGTTGACCGGGTTCACGGGCTCTGCCGGGTTCTGCATTGCGTTGAAGGACCACGCCGGGATTTTCGTGGATGGGCGGTATCGCACCCAGGCGCGTGCGCAGGCTGACACGGAGGCGTTTACACCGGTCCACTGGCCCGAAACGCTGCCCGGCCCGTGGTTGAAGGAAACGCTTGCGGGTAAGGACGCCAAGATCGGCTTTGATCCGTGGCTGCACACGAAAGGCGAGATCGAAACGATCGAAAAGGCGCTGTCAGGCACCAAGGTCACGCTTGTGCCGACCGACAATCTGGTTGACCGGATATGGGAGGATCGCCCCCCTGCCCCCAACGGCAAGATCGTCGAGCAACCCGTTGAATTTGCAGGCCTGTCCAGTGCGGCCAAACGCTC
>JAUHWP010000152.1 GCA_030424645.1 Alphaproteobacteria bacterium | reverse complement strand
CAAAGACATCGCGTTACCCCTTATAGAGTTTCGGGTTCAGGACATCGCGCATCCAGTCGCCCAGCAGGTTGATCACCAGCACGAGCACGACAAGGACCACACCGGGGATCACCGTGATCCACCAACTGCCCGAGAAGATGTAATCGAACCCCGACGAGATCAGCGACCCAAGCGACGGTTGGCTTGGCGGCATACCCAGACCAAGGAAGCTCAGCGAGGCTTCCGAGATGATCGCGTTGGCCACCTGAACGGTGGAAATGACGAAGATCGGTGACAACGAGTTCGGCAGGATATGCCGCACCATGATCCGACCGGGTCCAAAACCCAGCACGCGGGCGCTGTCGACATACTCCTTCTTCTTCTCGGCCAGCACGGTGGCGCGCACGGTGCGGGCATATTGCGGCCATTCGGCCACGCCGATCACGGCGATCAGGAAGAAGACAGCATATTGGTTGAAGGTCTCGGACCCGAACATCGCCTGCGTAACGGCCAGAAAGATAATCGCGACCATCAGCGTCGAAAACGACAGTTGAATATCCGCCAGCCGCATCAGAAGGTTGTCCAGACGCCCGCCGATATAGCCAGCCAGCAACCCGATCGTGATCCCAAGGAATGCCTGCAACGCCACCGCGCAAATGCCGATGATCAGGGACAGCCGCGTGCCATACAGGATCGTCGACCACAGATCGCGACCCTGATCGTCGGTGCCCAAAACGAACTCCGGCAGGGCGCCGTCGATCCACGCGGGCGGGTATTCCGAATTCATGATGTTGATCTGCGCCGGGTCATAAGGGTCATAGGGCGCGATCAGCGGGGCAAAGAACGCGGCAATCGCGATCAGCGCAAAGATGATCAGGCTGACCACCGCAACCGGGTTGCGCCGAAAGCTGTAGCCCATGTTGGAATTGACGATCTTCGACCAGCGCGAAGGTTCGGCGCGTGGGGTAACGGTCTCGGTGCTCATGCGCCCATCCTTGCCAGGTTCACGGTCGGGTTCACCAAGCCATAGATCAGGTCGACAATCGTATTGGTCACAACGAAGATGAAGCCGACAACGATCAGATAGGCGACGATCAGCGGGGTATCGACGCGGTTTACGGCCTCAAGGAACATGAAACCCATGCCCGGCCACTGGAACACCGTTTCGGTCAGGATGGTATAGGCCACCATTGTGCCGATCTGCACCCCACCGACCGTAATCACCGGCAACAGCGTGTTCTTCAGCGCGTGAACGAAATAGATGCGCCATGGCCGAATGCCTTTGGCGACGGCATATTTCACATATTCCGATTGCAGCACTTCCATCATCTCGGCCCGGATCAGGCGGACGAAAAGCGGCAACATGATCGAGGCCAGCGCGATCGACGGCAGGATGATATGCATCCACCCGTCGGCAGTCGCGAAATTGGTTTCCCAATAGCCCCAGACATGCACCACATCGCCACGCCCAAAGGAAGGGAACCAACCGTATCCCACGGAAAAGACGAAGATCATCAGGATCGCGGTCAGGAAAACGGGGATCGAGATGCCGATGATCGACAGGCCCATGATGATCCGGCTCAGGATCGTGTCGGGCTTGATGGCCGTGTAAACGCCAAGCGGAATGGACAGCCCGATGATGATGACCGTGGCACCCAGAACCAGCTCAAGTGTGGCGGGCAGCTTTTTCATGATCACCTCAAGCGCCGGCTCCTTGAAGAAATAAGATGTGCCAAGGTCGCCCTGAAGCGCATTGCCCGCAAAGCGCAGGTATTGGGTCAGGAAGCTGTCATTCAGCCCCAACTCGTCCCTCAATTGCTGGCGCACTTCCTCGGACACCGACTGGCCGACCAGTTCACGCAGGGGGTCGCCCAGATTGCCCTGAATGGCGAAGGCGATCAGCGAGATAACGAACATCACCGCAATCGCCTGAAAAACTCGCTTCACGAGATAGGCAAACATCTCAACACCTTATTCGATTAGGGTGGTGGCGCGCCGGTCACGTATAATGCCGACAGCAATGCGTCAGCGCGGCAACCTGCAACCACATGGTAAACCGGGCCAGCGACACGCGCCAGCCCGGTTGCAGTTTCGCTTATTCGACGACCAGGTCACCGAAATACGGAAAGTTCAGCGCGTTCACGATCTCGCCCGAATTCATACCCGACTTGGACCCCCATGCAAGGTTCTGCCAATGCAGCGGGATGAAGGCGGCTTCTTCGTACAGGATGCCTTCCAGCTTGGTCAGCATTTCTGCACGCTTCGCCTGATCGGTTTCCGTGTTCGTTGCCAGCATCAGCGCATCGGCTTCCTCGTTGCAATAGTTGCCCGAGTTGTATTGACCATTGCCGGTCTCTTTATCCGGGCATGCCGTCAGGAACTGGTGGAAGTTCGCCGAATCCTCGGTGTCCGCATGCCAGCCAATCATCATCATGTCAGCCGCGCGCTCATCAAACGCGGGCCAGTATTGCGCTTTCGGCATGGTTTGCAGGTCAACCTTGATGTTGATCTGCGCCAGCATCGACGCCACGGCCTGCGCGATCTTGTCATCGTTCACATAACGGTTGTTCGGCGCCATCATGGTGATCGAAAACCCGTCGGCATACCCGGCTTCCGCCATCAGGGCCTTGGCCTTTTCCACGTCGAACCGCGGGGCAAGGGCTTCGTCATAGCCAAGATAACCAGCAGGGCTGGCCTGCCCGGCCACGGTGCCGAAGCCACGCATGATGCGATCCACGATGCCAGCGTTGTTCACGGCATAGTCGATGGCCTGGCGGACACGGGCATCCTTGAACGCCTCGACCCGTTCCTGGTTCATCTGGAACGTGATGATCCGGGTGCCCGGCATGGTGATCAGGTCGACACCTTCGGCATCCGCCACACGTTGCAGGTCGGTCGGCGGCACCGGGGCGATGAAATCAACATCCCCCGACAGAAGCGCAGCCACACGGGTCGGGTCTTCCTTGATCGGGGTCAGGACGATCTGGTCCACGTTGCCCTTGCTGTCGGCATCCCAATAGTCGGCAAAACGGTCGAACACGACCTTCACACCCTGCTCGCGCTCGGTGACAACGAACGGGCCGGTGCCCGACACGTTGCGCGACGCAAAGCTGTCGCCGTGCTTGACGATCTCGGACTTGTCTTTGCCGTCTTCCGTTTCACCGGTATAGAACGCACTGTCCATCGGGAAGATATAAGTCGCGGTGTGCAGCACCAGCGGATACGGCTCCGCCGTCTTCAGGTCGAATGTCATGTCGTCGACCACTTCGACATCGGTGAACGGTGCGAAAATACCTTTGAAATCATCGCTGACTTTCAGACGATCAAAGGTCCAGTCCACGTCTTTCGCAGTCAGCATGTTGCCTGAATGGAACTTCACCCCGCTTTTCAGCTTGAAGCGCATGGTGGTGTCGTCGATCTGCTCCCAGCTTTCGGCCAGGCGCGGTTCGAACTGAAGATCCTGGGTCCAGCGCACCAGCGGGTCAAAGACCATGTGTGAAAGCTGCAACGTGCCACCCGACAGTTGTTCGTGCGGGTCCAGCGAGACCGGGTCGGCGTCATAAGCGACGCGCACCGTGGTTTCGGCAAACGCTGCCGTCGCCATTGTCGCCACAACGGCCGCAGCCGTCAGGCTTCTGACAAATTTCGTCATTGAGATACTCCCCTGTGTTTGTGACCGGGACGCTATCCTTCACGCGGTCGCAAGCGCAAATGCCGATAACGAATAGCCGATGCAGGGAACGCATGAAGCAGGTGAAGGGCGAAACACGCAAACTCCGCCTCGCAGGACATTCGTCCGGTATTGAGCCCCCCTGGCAACCTGTTTAACCTGACACTTGCAGCCACATGAGGCACCCACGCCATGCCCCCCGAACCGACACGCCCTGCAACCTCACCCCTCTGGCCAAAAGCCGTCGCGACGCTTGCATTCATTTTCGGCATTTTGACCATCTTTTCCGGGGGCAACGTGCTGTTTGGCCCCCCGCAGGCACGGGAACTGGCAGGCAATTACATCCCGTTTGTCGTCTGGTTCAATTTCCTTGCGGGCTTTGCGTATGTCATCGCGGCTATCGGGTTGTGGCTGAACCGATCCTGGGCCAACCGGCTTGCCGCCGCGATCGCCCTCGCCACCGCCCTCGCCATTCTGGGTTTTGCCATAACGATCACTCGCGGCAGCGCGTTCGAAATGCGCACGGTCGGCGCCCTGTCCTTCCGGTTCCTGTTCTGGACGGCAATTGCCATGTTGTCTCGGGGCAGAGCCAAAGACGCCGTATAGACCCCGACCACCAAACATCCCAACCTGACTGACGAGACATGAAGTTTTTTAAAACCAATCAACCTGCACTGAAGGGACCTTCTGCAGGAACAAGCCGGGTAAAGGAAATTTGATGATCAGTGGTGAGCCGTGAAGGATTCGAACCTTCGACCCACTGATTAAAAGTCAGTTGCTCTACCAACTGAGCTAACGGCCCACTCTGTGAGCGCGGTGACTATAGCTGTGGGCTTGGCAGGTCAACCCCAATTTCCACGGAATCCGTGCGATCTCTGGCAAAAGTTTTTTCAAAGGCGTATATCGCGCGCTATGGCATCTGCCGACTCCATATCCCAACCGCTCGAGTTCATGAAATGGCATGGCGCGGGCAATGACTTCGTGATGATCGATTCACGGGGGCGGGATGCTGTTGTCACGCGCGAGCTGGCGGCGAAACTGGGGGATCGCAACCGTGGGGTCGGGTTTGACCAGTTGGCCGAGATCAGAAGCTCGGACGCAGCCGATATCGACCTGGATTTCTGGAATGCCGATGGCAGCCGCGCGGGCGCGTGCGGAAACGCGACCCGATGCGTGGCGCAGTTTGTCATGGACACGACAGGGAAAGACGCCCTGACCATTCGGACCGCGCGCGGTGTTTTGCAAGCGCGCGCCGATGGCGATCAGGTGGCCGTGAACATGGGGCAACCGCAATTGACCTGGAATCAGGTGCCTTTGTCGGCGGATGTCGACACCACGCACCTGCCGCTGGACGGTGACCCGGTGGCGGTCGGGATGGGCAACCCGCATTGCATCTTTTTCGTCAATGATGCCGAGGCGGTTGATGTGGCCGCCATCGGGCCGCGCATCGAACATGATCCGCTGTTTCCCGAAGCCACCAATGTCGAGTTTGCCGAGGTGCGCGGACGCGACGAGATCAGGATGCGGGTATGGGAGCGTGGCACCGGGATCACCCTGGCCTGCGGGTCCGGCGCTTGTGCGACTGCCGTTGCCGCGCACCAACGCGGCTTGACCGACAAGCGCGTGCGGATGGAGCTTGATGGCGGCTGGCTGACATTGGATTGGCGCGACGATGGTGTCTGGATGACCGGCCCCACGGCCTTTGTGTTCAAGGGCCAGTTGACGCAAGAATTTCTGAAAGGGCTCTAGGATGGGTGCGACACCCCCCGTCTTTGCGACACTGGGCTGTCGCCTGAACGCCTATGAGACCGAGGCGATGAAACGTCTGGCGGACGAGGCGGGCGTTGAAGGTGCGGTCGTGGTCAACACCTGTGCCGTGACGGCCGAGGCCGTGCGCAAGGCGCGTCAGGAAATCCGCAAGCTGCGGCGCGAAAATCCGGATGCCAAGGTCATCGTCACCGGCTGCGCCGCACAGACTGAACCTGAAACCTTCGCCGCAATGGACGAGGTGGATGCCGTGATCGGCAATCACGAAAAGATGGAACCTGCGACCTGGGCGGGCCTTGCCCCCGATCTGATCGGCGACACCGAACGGGTGCAGGTCAATGACATCATGTCCGTGTCTGAGACCGCCAGTCATTTGATCGACGGGTTCGGCACCCGTTCGCGGGCCTATGTTCAGGTGCAAAACGGCTGCGACCACCGCTGCACGTTCTGCATTATCCCCTATGGCCGGGGCAACTCGCGGTCCGTTCCGGCGGGCGTTGTGGTCAACCAGATCAAGCGGCTTGTCGACACGGGGTTCAACGAGGTCGTCCTGACCGGCGTCGACCTGACCAGCTGGGGCGCGGACCTGCCGGGTGAACCACGGCTGGGCGATCTGGTCATGCGGATCCTGCGTCTGGTGCCGGACCTGCCGCGCCTTCGGATCAGCTCGATCGACTCGATTGAAGCGGATGACAACCTGATGCTGGCCATCGCGTCCGAGCCCCGTCTGATGCCGCATCTTCATTTAAGCCTGCAACATGGCGATGACCTGATCCTGAAGCGGATGAAGCGCCGTCACCTGCGTGACGATGCCATCGCCTTTTGCGAGGAAGCCCGCCGCCTGCGCCCCGACATCACCTTCGGCGCAGAC
>JAUHWP010000023.1 GCA_030424645.1 Alphaproteobacteria bacterium | reverse complement strand
GTTTGGATGGTGCCAGGTGCCCGCCGGATCGAAAATCAGGCGCTCTGACCCATTGATCAGCAGGGACGAATGCGCCCCAGCCCCGGATTTGTTGGAAATCACCGTGAACAGAGTGATCGTGGGCGGCCCGCCATGGCGGTATTTCGCACGTGCCACGGCTTCGTCACTGGCCCAGACATTGTCCGCACCACCGCAGGCCGCAAGGGTCAGCAGAAGCGACACAGCCATGATCAATCGAAACATCGGAACATCCTTACGTCACCAACAGGACGTGGGTTCAGGCGTTGAACATCGCCAGCAGAAGCAGAACGACCAGGAACGCAATGACCGCACGGGCCGAAAATTTCACGAAACCTTCGAAGGTTTTTTCCTGCGTGCTGGTGTCCATCGTTCCATGTACGTGATCTTCCATCATGTGTCTTCCTGTTCACAAAACTGCGTTGGTGTTTCGAATACCCGATTTGAAACCGCCTGTCACGGGCCGGATTGCAGGTCAGGCTTCGGGTGTGTCGTCCGCTTCCAACTCGGCGGCCAGGCGAAAACCGATGCGATTGGGGGCCTCGGCTTCGACCGGTTTGGGCAAGGCGCGCAGCATCACCGAAAGCTGGCTGACATGCTGGATCAGCTGCGTTTTCATGCCCTCTCCGTCCGAGCCATAGAAGGTCAGCACATCGGGATCGAAATAACCGATCCCCTCGATCCGCAGCACGCCGGCATCGCCGCCGGTAAAGCCCATGGCGACCTCGTGTTCGTTGTCCAGCTGTTCCTCGAAATTCTTGATATAGAGAATCAGCCGCTCATAGGCCCATTCTGCCGGGCTTTTCTGTTCCAGCGGTTTCTCGGCCACCTTTTTGGGCAGGGGCTTGTCCTCGACAACGACCGGTCCATCCTCGCTGCAACTGGCGGTATGCGCCCGGGGCGGATTGTGACGGTTGGTCTGCTTCTTCTTCGCCATCTGGCCTCTCTTCGGTTCAAAACTGACGGGACCATTAGTGGCACAGGCTGCGCCGGGGGTCACGTCACGATCTGTCCATCATATGTGTGTGAGGTCAGGAAACCCGCTGCCAAAGCCAGGCGCCATCTTCGCGACGCGTGCGCGTGACGCGCCCTTCGTGCAGCAGATGGTTCAGATGGCCGACCGCTTCGACCAGGGCCAGCCCGTATTCGCCGCCAGAAATCTCGCGCCTGAACAGCGGGGGGAAGCAATCGCCCGCCACATGGGGCGTGCTCAGGAAGGTCTCCAACCGGTCCAGCGCGCCGTGGTGATTGCCGATCAACTGCCGCATCCGCGTGGGCAGGCCGGTAAAGGGCAGCTTGTGACCGGGCAGGACCAGCTGATCCGGGGTCGCGTATTGTGACAGGCGTTCGCAGGCCTCAAGCCACTCGCCGACCGGGTCGGCTTCGGGTTCTGTGGCATAGACGCCAAGGTTCGGGCTGATCGTCGCCAGAAGCTGGTCCCCCCCGATGACCAGCGCGCCATCGGTGGACCACAGCGTCGCATGTTCCGGGGCATGGCCGTTACCGATACGCACGTCCCAATCGCGCCCGCCGAAGCGGATGCGGCTGCCTTCCTTGATCCGCCTGAAACCCAGGGGCATGTCGGCCACGATGTCGGCATAGTTGAACGGGCGCTCGTTCACCCGTTTTTCATACACGTCGGGCGCCATCCCTGCCGCCCGCCAATAGGCAAGTGTTTCATCGACGGGCACCATCTGTTCGTCCAGAAGCAGCATCCGTGCAAACAGCCAGGCGGTGCGGGTCGTCACAAGCTCGGCACCGTGGTCGCGCTGGAACCACCCGGCCAGACCGACATGGTCGGGGTGATGATGGGTGACGATCACACGCACAACGGGCCTGCCGCCCAACGGCCCGGACAAGAGCTTGTCCCAGATCCGGCGCGTCTTGCCGGTGTCAAAGCCGGTGTCGACGATGGTCCAGCCCTCGGGGTCGTCGAAGGCAAAGACATTGACGTGATCCAGTGCCATCGGCAGGGGCAGGCGCATCCAAAGAACACCCTTTGCCAGTTCGACCGCTTCCCCTTCACCGGGCGCGTCGGGGAAAGGGAAGGCCAGCGGTGCGCGCACCTGTTGGGTCACGATGCCAGGTCTTCCGGGCTAAGCGTGTAAAGCCCCGCCGCCCCGGTGCGGGCTTGGGCGAATTGCGCGGTGTGTTCGGGCAGGAGCCGGTTGATGTAAAAGCGCGCAAGCTCGGACCGTGGCCCCTTGCCGCCTTCGGCGATGGCGGCGCGCAGGTGGTAATGCGACCCCAGCACGCGGGCAAAGCCCATCAGGAATGGCACGGCGCCTGCAAAACGGTCCTGCATGTCGGATTGTTCGACCATCCATTCGATGGTCTCGCGCAGGTCTTCGGCCGCAGACCAGACGGCTTCGGTCATGTTGGGGAAATCGGCGCGGGCGGCTTCGGCTTGCGTTTCGATCTCATCCAGCAGGCGGAACGCGGCTTCGCCGCCGTCCATCATCTTGCGCCCAACAAGGTCCATCGCCTGAATACCGTTGGTGCCTTCGTAAATCGCGGTGACGCGCACGTCGCGCGAATGCTGGGCCGCGCCGGTTTCTTCGATAAAACCCATGCCGCCATGCACCTGCACGCCCAGATGGCTGACGAGGATTCCGGTTTCGGTGCCATAGGCTTTGACGATCGGTGTCAGCAGGGCCGCGCGGGCTTTCCAGTCCTCGTCCCCCGTGGCGCGCGCCATGTCCAGCGCCAGGGCCAGGGACAGCGCCATCGACCGGGCGGCGAACAGCTCGGCCCGCATCTGGGTCAGCATCCGGCGCACATCGGCAAAGTCGATGATCGCCCCCGTGCCCGCATCGCCCAACGGTGTGCGTCCCTGCTTGCGCTCCATCGCATAGGCCAAAGCCTCCTGATAGGCGCGCTCGCCGACACCGTAGCCCTGCACGCCGACACCCATGCGGGCGTTGTTCATCATGGTGAACATGGCGGCCATGCCTTTATGCGGTTCACCAACCAGCCACCCTTTCGCCCCTTCAAAGGACATCACGGCGGTGGGGCTGCCATGCAGGCCCATCTTGTGTTCAAGGCTGACCACACGCAGGCTGTTGGCTTCGGCGGGGTTGCCGTCGGCATCGGGGATCAGCTTTGGCACCAGAAACAGGCTGATGCCCTTGGTGCCCGGCACACCATCGGGCAGGCGGGCCAGCACAAGGTGGCAGACATTGCCGGTGATGTCGTTATCGCCCCACGAGATAAAGATCTTCTGCCCGGTGATTGCGTAAGTGCCATCGCCATTATCTTCCGCCTTGGTCGACAGTGCCCCAACATCCGACCCGGCCTGCGGTTCGGTCAGGTTCATCGTGCCCGCCCATTCGCCGGAAATCAGCTTGGGCAGATACAACTCTTTCAGGGTGTCCGACGCGTGATGCTCCAGCGCCTCGATCTGGCCCTGTGTCATCAGCGGGCACAGTTGCAGCGACAGGCAGCTGGCCGACATCATGTCGTTCACGGCGGTTTGCAGGGTCAGGGGCAGGCCCATGCCGCCATATTCAGGATCCGCCGCCATGCCGATCCAGCCGCCCTCGGCAATCGCCTTGTAGCCATCGGCAAACCCCGGTGAGGTGCGCACAATACCGTTTTCCAGAACCGCCGGGGTCAGATCGCCGTTGCGATTGAGCGGCGCCAGAATATCCTGACACATCTTACCCGCTTCGCTCAGAACCGCCATCGCGACATCGGGCGTTGCATCTTGGAACAGATCGGTTGCGGGCAGTTGGTCATAGCCGATGACATGATCCAGCAGAAACTGGAAATCGTCGGTTGTCGCGCGATAGGTCATGGTCGGTCCTTGGCAAATCTCTTGGCATCTGGGCATTTGGCCATTAACTGGGCCTTTATTCCCCTTACCGAAGGTCAGAGGGCCGGCAAAGGAAAACGCAGCGTCATGAGTGCGGACGGCATCAAAACGGAAACCCTGACTGCCGATGCGGCAGGGGTCGCGCGGGCGGCCGATCTTCTGCGTGCCGGGGCGCTGGTGTCGTTTCCGACCGAAACCGTTTACGGGCTTGGGGCCGATGCCACGAACGACCATGCCGTGGCCCGGATCTTCGAAGCCAAGGGCCGCCCCCGTTTCAACCCGCTGATCGTGCATGTGCCATCACTGGATGCGGTGTCCGAGATCGCTGTGCTGGAGGGGGTCGCGCTTGATCTGGCACAGGCGTTCTGGCCGGGGCCGCTGACCCTGGTGCTGCCGCTGAAACCCGGCGGCCCGTTGTCGGCTCTGGTGTCGGCTGGTCTGCCCACGGTGGCGGTGCGCGTGCCCGCCCATCCGCTGGCGCAGGACTTGCTGGAAACGACGGGCGTTCCCATTGCGGCCCCGTCGGCCAACCCGTCGGGCCGGATCAGCCCTTCGACCGCGCAGCATGTGCTGGACGGGTTGTCAGGCCGGATCGCTGCGGTTCTGGACGGTGGCCCCTGCGAGGTCGGGTTGGAAAGCACCATTGTCGGGTTCGATCCCGCGCCTGTGTTGCTGCGCCCCGGCGGGCTGCCCGTCGAAGCGATCGAGGCCGCGCTGGGTGGCCCCATCGCCACCCGTCAGACCAGCGCGGGGATCAATGCGCCGGGACAGTTATCATCGCATTACGCACCGGATGCACCGCTGCGCCTGAATGCGGAAACTGTCCACCCCGGCGAACGCTTGCTGGGCTTTGGGCATGTCGCGGCCGATCTGAACCTGTCGCCCTCGGGCGATCTGGTCGAAGCCGCCGCCAATCTGTTTGGATATCTGCACCGGTTGGATGCCGGGGGGAATGCGCCAATCGCGGTGTCCCCGATCCCCGATCACGGCATGGGGCGGGCCATCAATGACCGCCTGCGACGGGCCGCCGCGCCACGCGATTAAGTTAAACGGTGCTCAGGCGTGACCGCCTTCTGTTGACAGAAGCAGCGGATCAACCCCCAGCTTGGCCAGCGCCGCCTTCCATTTGCCCTCGCTGTCATCGGCAAACACGATGGCCTTTTCCGCATCACAGGTCAGCCACGCGTTTTGTTGTATCTCGGCCTCCAACTGCCCCGGCGACCAGCCGGCATAACCCAGTGCGGCCAGCGCATTCTCGGGGCCCTCACCGTTCGCCATGGCTTCAAGTATGTCGCGGGTGGCGGTCATCGAAAACGCCTCGTCCACTTTCAGGGTCGAGGCGTCGTTATCATACTCTCCCGAATGCAACACGAACCCACGCCCCCCTTCGACCGGACCGCCGAAGAACACATGCGCCGCCTTGGTCATCGCGCTTGCGTCGATATCCAGCTGCGCCAGCACATCCCCTAACGACACATCGGGGGCGGGCTTGTTGATGATCAGGCCCATGGCCCCTTCATGCGAATGGGCGCACATGAAGACGACGGAATGCTCAAACCGCGGGTCGCCCATGCCGGGCATGGCGATCAACAGCTTGCCGCTCAGGTCCATCGAGGTGTCGTCGGTTGTGCTCATGCTCTCAGCAAAGCGCTGCGTGTGGGGAAAGGCAAGACACAAACAAGCAACAAAGGGGGTAATGGTAACGTTCTCTCCCTGAAATGTGATTTCACAATGACCGTTTCGCGCCTATGTATCGGATCATGAGCATGAAAACCGCCATCACCGCCGTCCTCGTGACGCTCGCCGCCTTTGTCACGCCTGCGTTTTCCGGAAGCGGGATACCGCCGAAGCCCGATGAGATCGTCAAGATCGACGTGCTGCCCGGTTGGCGGGACGCAAAAGGGCATCATGTGGCGGCCCTGCGGATCCGGCTGGCCGATGGGTGGAAAACCTATTGGCGCGCACCGGGCGAGGCAGGGATACCCCCCAGCCTGAACTGGCAGGGGTCGGACAACCTGGCCGCCGTTCAGTTCCACTGGCCGGTGCCCGAGGTGTTTCACACCAGCGGCATGCAAACCATCGGCTATGCGCACGAGCTGGTATTGCCCATGACCCTGGCCCCCAGGACCGCCGGACAGCCGATTTCCCTGACAGGCAATGTCAATCTTGGCGTGTGCCTGGATGTCTGTATGCCGATGGCGGCGACAATCTCGGTCGAACTGCCTGCGCAGGGTGGCGGATCGAAGGCGCCGATCCGGCAGGCGCTGCGTCAACGACCGGATACCGCCGAGGAAGCCGGGCTGCGCCGCGCGGTATGCGAGGTCGAACCGACGAAGAACGGGCTGCGCGTTACGGTGAAACTGGATATGCCGCAGCTTGGCCCGAACGAAGTGGTTGTCGTCGAAACCGCCGATCCGTCCGTCTGGGTCTCGGCACGCGCGGCCACGCGACAGGGTGGCGCCTTGACCACGGTGGCCGATCTGGTGCCCAGTTCGGGCAAGCCCTTCATGCTGAACCGTTCCGACCTGCGCATGACCGTGCTGGCGGCCGGGCGCGGCGTCGATATTCGCGGCTGCACCGGCGGCTGACTCGCCACCTTGTTGTTCGTCCATCAGGCGGATTTTGGTCGCCCCAGCGTCATATCGTGCCGCCTTTCCCGTTGCGGACCCTTTCCCCGACCCCTATACGGATGAGTGACGAAGCCCATCGGGCCAGAGAGGTTGGCTGCCGATGATCGACCCATCAAGGGGATCGGACGCAGCATCGTCGATGACAAGGGACAGCCTCTTTGCGCCCAGATTTTGCGTGAAAGGATGTCTGCATGACCCGACTTGTTCTTCTTGCCCTTGGCCTGCTGGCTGGCCCCGCCATCGCCCATCCCGGCCATATCGGAGAGATTGCCGGGCATGGTCATGTCGGCGGTCTGATCCTGATGGGGCTGGCCGCTGCGATCGGCCTTTGGGCCGCGCTGAAAGGGTCGAAAGGATCGCAGGCAGATGCCACGGACGCCAGCGAGACCGCCAGCGAAGACGCCGATGGCGAAGAACCGCAGGAGGCATAGCCGATGTCGAAGATTGGTGTGATGATCTGCGGGCACGGCTCGCGCAGCCAGGATGCAGTGGATCAGTTCGCGGTGCTGGCCGAAAAACTGCCTGCGCTGCTGCCGAAGGACTGGATGACCGACTATGGCTATCTGGAATTTGCCAACCCGGTGATCCGCGACGGTCTGGATCGTCTGCGCGACGCGGGGTGCGACCGCATTCTGGCCGTGCCGGGGATGCTGTTTGCCGCGATGCACACCAAGAACGATATTCCGACCGTCCTGAACACCTATGCGAAGAAACACGGGATCGAGGTCAGCTATGGCCGCGAGCTGGGCGTTGACCCCAAGATGATTGCCGCTGCCGGGGATCGTGTGCGCGAGGCCGTCGACCGCGCCAACGCCGAACATGGCGAGGTGCCGCTGGAAGACACCTGCCTTGTCGTCATCGGGCGGGGCGCCTCGGACCCCGATGCGAACGGGAACGTCGCCAAGGTCGGGCGCCTGTTGCAGGAAGGCATGGGATTTGGCTGGCTTGAGATCGGCTATTCCGGTGTGACCTTCCCGCTGGTCGAACCCTGCCTGAACCATGTGGTCAAGCTGGGGTATAAACGCGTCGTCGTGTTCCCCTATTTCCTGTTCTCGGGCATCCTGATCGACCGGATCTATGGCTTCACCGACAAGGTCGCCGCCGCCCATCCCGAGATCGAGTTCGTGAAGGCCGGATATCTGAACGACCACCCCAAGGTTCTGGAAACCTTTGCCGAGCGGATCACCGAACAGCTTGGCACCGTTCCCCCGCCCAATTGCGGCACCTGTGGCTATCGCACACAGGTTCTGGCGCTGGACAGTGATGAAGATCGCACCATCCCCGTCGAGGATCGCGCCAAGCATCCTGCCTATGCCGATGTGCCGCCGCCGACCTGCGTGATGTGCAAATACCGGGTCGAGGTGCTGGGCTTCGAGGCCGAAGTGGGTGCCATTCAGGAAAGCCACCACCACCATGTCGAAGGGCAGGGCGCGTCTGCGCCGGGGTCGAACGTGGCCGATTGCACGCTGTGCGATACGTTCTGCACCGGGGAATGCCGCCTGTATATGGGGCATCACCATCATCATGATCACCACCACGATCATGCGCATGGCCACGATCATGATCACGGGCACCACCATCATCACGACCATGATCACCACCACCATGATCATGACCACGTGCACGCAGAATACCCCCATGCGAAACACCCGCACGGCCCGGAATCGGCACGCTCGAAATGACCACGGATGGCCGCGCCTCTGGCCCCAACGGGGCTGCACCGACACGCCACGCGCTCAGGTACGAGCGCGACCCGGCCGCGATCTATGCGCAATCCTTCGCGACCCTGCGCAAAGAGGCGCGGCTGGACCGCTTCCCCGGTGGCATGGCGGCCCTTGCGACCCGCGTGATCCATGCCTGCGGCATGGTCGAAGTTGCGGATCGGCTGGCCTTTTCGTCACACGCTTACGAGGCCGGTCACGCCGCCCTCAGGGCCGGTGCGCCGGTGTTTTGCGATTGCGAGATGGTGGGGGCAGGCATCATCCGTCGCTATCTTCCCGCAGGCAATGACGTGATCGTCACGCTGAATGATCCCTCGGTGCCGGACCTGGCGAAGAAGATCGGCAATACACGGTCAGCTGCGGCGGTTGAACTTTGGCTGGACCGGCTTGAAGGCGCAGTCGTCGCCGTGGGCAACGCCCCGACCGCGCTGTTCCACCTGCTGGAACTGATCGACGCAGGCGCACCGAAACCCGCGTTGATCCTTGGCTTCCCGGTGGGGTTTGTGGGTGCGGCGGAAAGTAAGGCGGAACTCGCGAACAACCCGCGCGGCTGTGACTTTGTTGCCCTGCGGGGGCGGCGTGGCGGATCGGCCATCGCATCGGCTGCGGTAAACGCGCTGGCCGCTGGACTACCGGAGGAAAAGGCATGACCACCCCGTGGCTGCACATTGTCGGGATCGGCGAAGATGGGATCGAGGCTCTGACCCCAGCCACCCGCGCCGTGGTCGACGCCGCCGAGGTGATCGTTGGCGGCGCGCGCCACCACGATTTGATCGAAGGCGATGCCGAACGTTTGGCCTGGCCTTCGCCGTTTGACAGCCTGATCGACGAACTGACCCGGCGCAAAGGCAAACGCGTCGTCGTGTTGGCGACGGGCGATCCCCTTTGGTATTCGGTTGGGGCCAAGATCGGGCGCCATATCGACCCTACGCAGATCGTCTATCACCCGCAGGTGGGGGCGTTCCAACTGGCCGCCGCGCGGATGGGCTGGTCGATGGCGGATCTGGAAACGCTGACCGTGCATGGCCGCCCGGTCGAGCAGATGATCGCCTTCATCCAGCCCGATATTCGCTTGCTGATCCTGACCACGGGCGCCGAAACACCCGGTCAGATTGCCCGTTTCCTGACCGAACGCGGCTTCGGCAAATCGCGCATGACCGTGCTGGCCCATATGGGCGGCGCAAGCGAAGCGCGTTTCGACGGCGTTGCCGATAGTTGGGATCACGATGTGCCCGAGTTCAACACGCTGGCCGTCGAATGCGTCGCCGCCCCCGACGCCGCCCTTCTGCCGCGCGTGCCGGGGCTGGCGGATGAGCTGTTTCAAAGCGACGGCACCATGACCAAGCAAGAGGTGCGCGCGGTCACGCTGGCCAAGCTCATGCCGATGCGCGGGGCGCTTCTGTGGGACATCGGCACCGGCTGCGGGTCGATTGCCATCGAATGGATGCGCGGTGCGCGTTATGCCCGCGCCATAGGGATCGAGCCGCGCGCCGATCGCCGGGCAATGGCGGCGGCAAATGCGCTTGCGCTGGGCGTGCCGAAGTTTGACCTGGTGGATGGCGAAGTGCCCGCTGCGCTTGATGGCTTGGAAGCCCCGGATGCGATCTTCATTGGCGGTGGTCTGTCGGAACAGGTCTTCGATGCGGCCTGGGCCGCGCTGAAGCCCCTTGGTCGGTTGGTGGCAAATGCCGTCACCATCGAAAGCGAGATGTGCCTGACCGCATTACACCAGAAACACGGCGGTCAACTGGTGAAGCTGTCGGTCGAACGCGCCGCACCGCTCGGCCCGCATTCCGGTTGGAAACCCCTGCGCCCCGTCACCCAGTGGAGCCTGATCAAAAGATGAGCGGAACACTTTACGGTGTGGGCCTTGGGCCGGGTGATCCCGACCTGATGACGCTCAGGGCCGCGCGGCTGATTGGAACTGCCAAAGTGGTCGCCTATCCCACGCTGGAAGGTGGCGACAGCTTTGCCCGGTCCATCGCCGCGCATCTGATCGACGCGGGCGCGGACGAGATCGCGATGGACATCCCGATGACCGTCAAACGCGCCCCGGCGCAAAAGGCGTATGATGCGGGTGCCGCCAAGATCGCCGCGCGGCTGGAAGCCGGGGATGACGTGGTGGTGCTGTGCGAAGGCGACCCGTTCTTCTATGGCTCGTTCATGTATCTGTTCGCCCGGCTGGCGGACCGGTTCCGGACCGAGATCGTGCCGGGCGTCACATCCGTCACCGCTTGCGCTGCCCGTGCCCGCCGCCCGCTTGTCGCCCGTAACGAACGCCTGACGGTCCTGCCCGGCCCGCTGCCCGAAGACGAACTGCGCGCGCGGATCGAAGGGGCCGAAAGCGTGGCGATCATGAAAGTCGGTCGTCACCTGCCCAAGATCAGGGGGGTGATCGAAGCTCTGGGGCTGGTCGACAAGGCGACCTATATCGAGCGCGCATCGCTGCCCGAAGAGGTGGTGCTGCCCTTGGCCGATGCCCCTGAAAAAGCGCCCTATTTCTCGATGATCCTTCTTGCGAAAGGAAATGATCCATGGCTGTGACGCCTGTTGTATTATGCCTGAACAGATCGGGCGAGGATCTGGCCCACCGGGTCGCGACCCTGTTGGGCGCGCAGGTGCATGGGCGCGAAAGCCGTGTCGAACGGGCCGACGCCTTCTTTCCCAACGCGCTGGATCACGCGCGGATGCTGTTTGCGGCGGGCACCCCTATTGTGGGCGTCTGTGCGGCAGGCATCCTGATCCGCGCCGTTGCACCGCTGCTGGCCGACAAGACGACTGAGCCGCCCGTCGTATCCGTGGCCGATGACGGATCGGTCGTGGTGCCACTTTTGGGCGGACATCGGGGGGCCAACCGGCTGGCCAGCCGGATCGCGGAAGAGATTGGCGCGACCGCTGCCGTCACCACGGCGGGCGATGTGTCACTTGGCGTCGCGCTGGATGAACCGCCCTTGGGGTATCGTCTTGCCAACCCCGAAGACGCGAAAGAGGCGATGGCGGCGCTTTTGTCGGGCGCGGGCGTCACGATCACGGGCGAAAACATCTTCGACATCGAAGACACTGGCGGCGCGGTCGAACTGATTGTGACCGAAGCGCCGGTTCACACCGGCCCGACCCGTCTGGCCTATCACCCGCAACGCTTTGCGCTGGGCGTGGGCTGCGCGCGGGGGGCGGACCCGGACGAGCTTTGGCAGAACGTCGCCGCACAGCTTGACGCGGCCAAGATCGCGCCGGGCGCGATTGCCTGCGTGACCTCGCTGGACCTGAAGGCGGATGAGCCTGCGATGAACACGCTTGCCGCCCGGCTGAATGTGCCCTTCCGCGTGTTCACCGCAGCCGAACTGGAAGCCGAAACCGCTCGGTTGGCCAACCCCTCTGATGTGGTGTTTGCCGAAGTCGGCTGTCACGGCGTGTCCGAAGGGGCCGCGCTTGCTGCCGCCGGGCCGGACGCGGAGTTGGTCGTCGAGAAGGTCAAAACCGCCAACACCACCTGCGCCGTCGCCCGTGCGCCCAAACCGATCACCGAGATGCGCGGCCGCAGCCGTGGCAAGCTGTCCATCGTCTCGATCGGGCCGGGCCAGCACACATGGCGCACGCCCGAGGCCAGCCATCTGCTGCAAGACGCGGAAGAGCTTGTGGGCTATGGCCTTTATATCGACCTGATCGGCCCGCTGGCGGCTGGCAAGACCCGCTCGGACTTCCCACTGGGCGGCGAGGAAGACCGCTGCCGTTATGCGCTGGAGCAGGCAGGCAAGGGCAAGAACGTGGCGCTTGTCTGTTCGGGCGATGCGGGCATCTATGCGATGGGGGCGCTGGTTTACGAACTGCTCGACCGCAGCGCGGATCAGAAGGGCGTCAGCGACGCCGCCCGTCGGGTTCAGGTCGTGTCGACCCCCGGTGTCTCCGCCCTGCAAGGGGCGGCGGCGCGGGCGGGCGCGCCTTTGGGCCATGACTTCTGCGCCATCTCGCTCAGCGACCTCTTGACCCACCGCGAAGACATTGTGAAACGTCTGCATGCCGCCGCCGAAGGCGATTTCGTCATCGCGTTCTACAACCCCGTGTCGAAGAAACGCCGCACCCTGCTGGCCGAGGCACGTGACATCCTGCTCAAGCATCGCCCGGCGGACACACCCGTGATGCTGGCGTCCAATTTGGGCCGCCCGACCGAGCATATCCGTTATCGTCGTCTGGACGAATTGCAAGTGGACGAGGTCGATATGCTGACCGTCGTGCTGGTGGGATCGTCGAATTCGCGTCTTGCGCAGTTGGGCGAAGGCCCCCGCATGTTTACCCCGCGCGGCTATGCCCGCCGCATTGATGGAGATCTGTCATGACCGTCTATTTCATCGGTGCCGGCCCCGGCGATCCCGAGCTTCTGACCCTGAAGGCGCAGCGCGTGATCGGTGAATGTCCGGTGTGCCTCTATGCCGGTTCCTTGGTGCCGCCGCAGGTCGTCGCCTGCGCGCCCGAAGGGGCGAAGATGATGGACACGGCGGCGATGACGCTGGATGACACCCATGCGGAAATCAAAGCGGCGCATGGGCGTGGTGAAGACGTTGCGCGGGTGCATTCCGGTGACCCCTCGCTTTATGGCGCGATTGCCGAACAGATCCGGCGGCTGAAGGCGGACGGGATCGACTATCAGGTCATTCCCGGCGTCCCCGCCTATGCCGCTGCTGCCGCCGCACTGGGACAGGAACTGACCATCCCCGAGATCGCGCAGTCCATCGTGCTGACGCGGATGTCGATGCAGTCGACCTCGATGCCCGAGGGCGAAAGCCTCGAGAATTTCGCCAAGACCGGCGCGACGCTGGCGATCCACCTGGCCGTGCGCAACATGCGCGAGATCGAGCGCGTGCTGATCCCCTACTATGGCGCCGACTGCCCGGTGGTCGTGGCCTATCGCGTCGGCTGGCCGGACGAGATGTTCATTCGTGGCACCATCGCCGACATCCGCAAGAGAGTCCGCGCCGAGAAGATCACCCGCACCGCGCTGATCCTTGTCGGTCCTGCGCTGGACCGTGGCCGCGACTTCAAGGATTCGGCACTGTATGACCCGGCCAAGCCGCATGTGCTGCGCCCCGTGGTCGGGGTCGATCTGGTGGAAGATCATAATACCTGATCCATTCGGCGCTTTGGGGCGTATATTTTGGTGACGCCAACAAGCACGAGGTGACGGGATGAGCGCAAATGAAACGGCCCTGCTGTTGTTTCGCGACGACCTGCGCCTGTCCGATCACCCCGCCCTGACCGCTGCGGTGCAGGCAGGCCATTCCCTGACCTGCGCGTTCATCCTGGACCCGGACGCGCCCTATCCGCCCGGTGGCGCGCGCCGGTGGTGGCTCCATCACGCGCTGGCTGCATTGTCGAAACAGTTGGCAGAGCTGGGCGGGCAATTGGTTCTGCGCCATGGCACCACCGCCGACGAACTGGCCCGACTGCGCGAAGAAACCGGCGCAGATCATGTCTATTGGAGCAGGCGATATACCCCCGATGAGGTGGCCGCCGACACCGCCTTGAAGGCCGACCTGACTGCACAGGGTTGCACGGTGCACAGCCATCCCGGTCGATATTTGTTAGAGCCTTGGCGGGTCGCGACCAAATCCGGCACGCCGTTCAAAGTGTTCACACCGTTCTGGCGGGCGAGCCGCTCGGAAATCCGCGCCGCCGGTCTGGGCGACCCGTTGCCGGTGCCGAAGACCATCCCCTTCGGTGCCGGTCTTCAATCGGCGTCGCTTGATGATTTCGCCCTTCTGCCGACCTCTCCCAACTGGGCCGAGGGGTTTGCACCGCTGTGGCAACCCGGCGAGGATGGCGCGATGGCCCGGTTGCACGAATTTCTGGACGAAGGCGCGCAAGGCTATGCCAAGGGGCGTGATTTCCCGGCCATGCCGCATACCTCGCGCCTGTCGCCTTACCTGCAGTCCGGCAATATCAGCCCCCGACAGGTCTGGGCGGCGCTGGACCGGGCCGAACATCTGGGCCAGATGTCCGCGCGCGACGCCGAGAAATTTCGCGCCGAACTGGGTTGGCGCGACTTTGCGGCCTATCTTTTGTTTCACAATCGCGATTTCGAGGACACCGAGTTCCAGCCCAAATTCCGCGCCTTTCCATGGCGCTATGATCAGGGCGACCTGAGCGCGTGGCAGACGGGGCAGACGGGATACCCCATCGTCGATGCCGGGATGCGCGAGCTTTGGCAGACCGGATACATGCACAACCGGGTGCGCATGGTGGTCGCGTCGTTTTTGGTAAAACACCTTCGGATCGACTGGCGTGCCGGGCGCGACTGGTTCTGGGATACGCTGGTGGATGCCGATCTGGCGTCAAACGCGGCCAGCTGGCAGTGGGTGGCAGGCTGCGGTGCGGATGCCGCCCCCTATTTCCGCGTGTTCAACCCCATGACGCAGGCCGAAAAGTTCGATCCCGATGGGGCTTATATCCGCCAATACGTTCCCGAGATCGCGAAGCTGCCCGACAAATATCTGGCCGCACCGTGGACAGCACCGACCGAGGTGCTTGCCAAGGCGGGTGTCACGCTGGGCAAGACCTATCCCAACCCCATGGTGGACCACGCCGCTGCCCGCAAGGCGGCGTTGGACGCGTTTGAGGGGCTGGCAGTCGGGGACGATTAACCGGACGATCACCTCACCGCCCAAAGCTTTACTTGACCGTTACACTTTCCATGCCATCATATGTGCGGCTGGGAGGTGGAACATGCTGGAATTTTTGCCAAAAGAGGTGCGCGAGGGGCTGGAAGCCGCGCGCAAGAAAGACCTCAAGAAGAAAAGCAGGCTGCGGATTCGCGTCAATGAAGAGGTGTTTCCGGTGCTGGATTTCTGGGATGGCGGCTTCACCCTTGATGCCGAGCGTGCCCCCCACCTGCGTGGGCTTGTCGACCTCTATGACGGGTCGCGCCACCTGTATCAGTGCCTGATCATCGCGTCCGAGGAAGAGGACGGCCAGATGAAATACGAATTCAAATGGCGGGCCGAAGCGCATGACAAAGCCCCCCTCGACTTTGCGCGGGAAGAAAACGCCCCGGTTGCCTTGATCGAAGAGCAAATTCTGCCCACCTGACCGTCCGGCTCAGGGCCTGATCTCGACCGGTGTGCCAATCGGGGTGACGGACCACAACTCCTCGATCTCGGCATTCGACAGCGCGACGCAGCCATTGGTCCAGTCAAGCGTGATCGGTTCGGGGTCCTGCCGCCGGTTGGGTTGACCGTGGATGAAGATATCCCGGCCGGGATCGACGCCATCGGTCGAGGCGCGGGCACGATCCATGGGACGGGGGTAATTGATCCCCAGCGACAGGTGAAATGCGCTTTGATCATTGCGCCGGTCGATCCTGAACATGCCCTCGGGGGTTCGCCCGTCGCCTTCCATCACCTTGTCACCATCCGGCGCGAACCCCAGTGAAATCTGATAGATACGCACCGGCACGGCCCCCTGGAAAAGAGTCATCCTGCGGTCGGATTTCTCGATCAGGATGCGGTCGATCTGTCCTGTGATCGGCTCCAGCGTGGCCGGGGGGGCCGGGGGCAGGTAACGATCCCAAAGGATGAAGCTTAGCATCCCGACAAGGGTCAACAGCGCCAGTCGGGAAAAGAAGTGAGCCAATCCATTCATGGCGCGCATGTGTGCCAAGCGCACCATCTGTTCAAGGCAGAATTTGAAAAGCGATTCCCGCTAGGCGGTAATCTGCCGTCGGCTTTCTATTGCAGGTCGCTGAACGCCTGTTTCATGCGGGCCACCGCTTCTTCGACCCGGGCGCCCTGCGTGGCCAGGTTGAAGCGCTGGAACCCATCGCCTCCGGTTCCGAAACCGGGGCCGGGGCTGACGGCGATTCGCGCAGTATCGCGAATGCGCGCCGTCACCTCGTCATGCGACATGCCGGTGCCCGAGAAATCGACCCACGCCAGATATGTCGCCTGCAACGGCATCGACGAAACGCCGGGAATGCTGTTGATGCCGTCATCGAACAGGGCCTTGTTGCGCGCCAGATGGGCGATCTGTTCATCCACCCAGGCAGCACCTTCGGGTGAATAAGCGGCGGTGATCATCGCGACGGCCACCATGCCGGGGGCATAATCCAGTTTGTTAAGCCGTTTGCGCATGGCAGCGCGCAGCTTTGGATCGGGGATGATCATGTTCCCGGTGCGCTGACCGGCAATGTTGAACGTCTTTGAGGCCGCAGTCAGGGTCACAAGGCGCGGCAGCGCGTCCGGCGCGGCCATGGCGGTCGGGCAGAAGCTGTTGCCCTGATAGACCAGGTCGTGATGGATTTCGTCGGAAACCAGCAGCAGGTCATTTCGCGCGGCAAAGTCGGCCACGGCGCGCAGCTCGTCCTCGGTCCAGATCCGGCCTGACGGGTTTTGTGGCGAACACCACAGGATCATCTTCTCGCGTCCGGTCAGGCGCGATTGGGCATCCTCCAGGTCAAGCTCGTAACGATCGCCGTTCAGGGCCAGCGGACATTCCACCACCTGCCGGTCGTTCTTGCCGACCTTCGCAGCAAACTCGTGATACACGGGGGTGAAGATCACAACGCCGTCACCCGGCTCGCTCCAGACATCCAGGCACAGGGCGATGGCGTTCCCCAATCCCTGGCTGGTCAATACCCAGTCCGGGTCCACGTCCCAGCTGTGCCGGTGCTTCATCCACCAGCAAACGGCGTTCAGGTAATCCTGATGTTCCCACGAATAGCCGAACACACCATGGTCCGCAGCGCGTTTTATGGCGTCAATCACGCACGGCGCGGTGGGATAGTCGCTGTCGGCGGTCCACATGGCCAACCCGTCTTCGGGCGACACGCCAAACAGCTTTTCCATCTTGTCCCATTTGGACGAGTTGGTGCCACGTCGGTCGATGATCTTGTCGAAATCCATGGGGTCTCCTTTCTGAGGGCACGGTAGCGGTTTGGGCGGCAGGTGCAAGACGGGTTGCATCTTAAATCGCGAACGGCGCCCGGGCCTTGTGGCACGCACCCATTGCGCAACGGCCACCCATGGCCTAAATCCACCGCATGAGCATTAAACCGATCCTTATCCACCCCGATCCACGGCTGAAGAAAGTCGCCGATGCAGTGCCAGATTTGTCTGACGAGCTGCGCCAGCTGGCGGATGACATGTTGGAAACCATGTATGACGCGCCGGGCATCGGTCTGGCCGCGCCGCAGGTCGGCGTTCTGACGCGGTTGATCGTGATGGATTGCGTGCGCGATGAAAACGAACCGCCGCAGCCGATCGTGATGTTCAACCCCGAGGTCACCCTGTCGTCAGACGATCTGAACACCTATGAAGAGGGGTGCCTGTCGATCCCCGAGCAATATGCCGACGTGACCCGCCCGAAAGAGGTGTCGGTGCGCTGGCTGGACCGTGATGGCAATCTGCAGGAACGGGATTTCGATGGCTTGTGGGCAACCTGCGTGCAGCACGAGATCGACCACCTGAACGGCAAGCTGTTCATTGATTACCTGAAACCGTTGAAACGGCAGATGATCACCCGCAAAATGCAGAAGCTGAAACGCGAGCTGGCGCGGACGTGACCCATCGCCCGTTTCTGAGATACCCCCATAAATGCCTGCGCACTGCTGCCGAGCCTGTTACGGCCGTCACCGATGACACGCGCGCCATCTGGACCGAGATGATCGAGGCGATGGATGCCATGCCCGGTGTCGGTCTGGCCGCGCCGCAGCTTGGCATCATGCAGCGGTTGGCGGTGGTGGATGCGTCGGATGAACGCGGCAAGGCGGTCCGGATGGCCAACCCGGAGATCCTGCACAGCTCGATTGAATTTCGCGAGCATGAGGAAGCCAGCCCGAACCTGCCCGGCGTGTCTGCCGTGATCAGCCGCCCCCGCGCGGTGACGGTTCGATTTCTTAACGAAGACGGTGCAGAGCAGGAACAGGATTTCGTCGGCATCTGGGCCACCTCGGTTCAGCATCAGGTCGACCATTTGAACGGGCGGATGTATTTCGATCATCTGTCGAAGGTGAAACGGGACATGCTGATCAAGAAGGCAAGGAAACTGGCGCGATGAGGCTTGTGTTCATGGGCTCGCCCGATTTCTCGGTGCCGGTGCTGGAGGCGCTGGTTGATGCCGGGCACGAGGTTGCCGCCGTCTATTGCCAGCCGCCGCGTCCTGCTGGTCGCGGCAAGAAGGATCGCCCCGGCCCGGTGCACGCCCGCGCAGAAACGCTGGGGTTGGAGGTGCGTCATCCGGTGTCCTTGAAGGGGGCGGATGAACAAGCGGGTTTTGCCGCACTGAACGCCGATGTGGCCGTGGTCGTGGCCTATGGGTTGATCCTGCCACAAGCGATCCTTGATGCGCCTGCGCGGGGCTGTCTGAACATCCACGCCTCGCTTCTGCCGCGCTGGCGGGGGGCCGCGCCCATTCATCGCGCGATCATGGCGGGGGATGATGAAACCGGGGTCTGCATCATGCAGATGGAGGCCGGATTGGATACCGGCCCCGTGCTGCTGCGCGAGGCCACGCCAATCGGCCCGGAGGAAACAACCGCCCAGTTGCATGATCGGCTGTCCGTCATGGGCGCGCGTCTGATTGTCCAAGCCCTTGACCGCCTGCCTGACCTGTCGCCTGTGCCGCAGCCCGACGATGGTGTCACCTATGCCCACAAGATCGACAAGGCCGAGGCCCGGATCGACTGGACCCGTCCGGCGGTCGAGGTTGATCGCCTGATCCGCGGGCTGTCGCCTTTTCCCGGTGCGAAATGCGACATGGGCGGTGAGCAGGTGAAGCTGCTGGCCTCGCGCATCGCAGAGGGTTCGGGTGCGCCCGGTCAGGTGCTGGACGGGTTCACGATTGCCTGCGGCGATGGCGCGGTCGAAATATTGCGTGCCCAGCGCCCCGGCAAACGCGCGATGGAGGCGGACGAGGTCCTGCGCGGCTTCGACCTGCCCCGCGTCCTGAAATAACCCTTACATTCCGGGCCGCACGCGCCCATATTCGAGCTATGCCAGTTGTCTTGCTGATCATCTTTGGTGCCGCCGCCGGGTTCCTGGCAACACGGATCATGGATGTGCGCACCGACGTGCCGACCACTGTTGCCATCGGCGTGGCCGGGGCGCTGATCGGGGGCTTCGTGCTGCGCTTTATCGCGATGATCGGCGGGATGGCCTTCGGGTTCGTCGGTGCGGTTGTCGGGGCCATCGCCCTGATCTGGATCTGGCAGTGGTATCGCGGGCGAAGGAAATAGGCACCGCATGGTTTCGCCACGAAACCCCTTGTTTTATTGCGTTTCCTTAATCTTTGGTTAACCAATCGTCACCAATCTGATGGGTATGACACCCCGGCTTTTCATCTGCATTTTGGCGATGCTGCTTGCTACCGGCGATCTTGCCAGCGCGGGCGCTTGGCCACGTGAGAAGGGTGAGGCGTTTGTGTCCGGGCAGGTGCGTCAGGATGCCGACACGCTGGATCATGCACCGGTGGTCAGCCTCTATGGTGAATACGGGCTGACAGATCGTTGGACCGTTGGCGGCAAGCTGGACTATGCGCTTGCCACAAGGGACGTCACGCAGATGAAAGCCTTTGCACGATGGCATGTGCCGGATAGCGACGGAATGTGGGAAAGGGCGCTTAGCCTTGCGATTGAAGGGACTGCGGATGATCCAAATGTCTCGCCTTCTGTTCATTTGGGACGGGGGATCGACACCGCGATTGGCCCCGGTTGGATGGATGTCGAGCTGACGGCAACACTGTCGATCCAGGATGCGCAGGTTGACTACGGCCTGTTTGCCCTGATTGGTGTGAAGCCAAATCCGCGGTTGATGACCATGGTGGCGCTGGACGTCAGCACGACGGACCCGGGGGCGCAGGTCAATCTTATCCCCTCGGTTGCGTGGGAATATAAACAGGGCAAGCACGTTCAGCTTGAATGGACATATGGCTTGGATGGTGCCGTAAAGCACGAAGTTGCAGCGGGGATCTGGCTTGAGTTCTAAGCGCTGTCAGCCTTTGAACGGTTCCATCCCTGCGCGGGCCAATTCATCGGCACGTTCGTTTTCGGGGTGGCCTGCATGGCCCTTGACCCATTTCCACGTCACCTGGTGACGCGCCTGGGCGGCATCCAGTCGCTGCCAAAGCTCGACGTTCTTCACGGGTTTCTTCGATGACGTCCGCCACCCGTTCCGCTTCCAGCCATGGATCCAGCCGGTCACACCGTTCTTCACATAGGCGCTGTCGGTCACAACGGTGATTGCGCAGGGTTTGCCAAGGGTTTCCAGCGCCATGATGGCAGCCATCAGTTCCATCTGGTTGTTGGTGGTCTCGGCCGCGCCGCCATTCAGTTCGCGTTCCTTGATCACCGTCCCGTTTTCATGGGCCTGCAACAACGCCCCCCAGCCACCGGGGCCGGGATTGCCGGAACAGGCCCCGTCGGTAAACGCGAAAAACTCAGCCATGCGAAACCTCAACCATGCGCCAGCACCACCATCCAGTCTGAAATCGTTCCGTCCAGACCGGCCCCCGCGCCAAGCGTTCGCGAATGAAGAGTGAAGCCGCTGCCGGTCAACGCCGCCACAAGCGCGTCAGACGTGTAATAGGTATAGAACCGCCCCAACCGGTCGCGCCGTTCGCCGGTTCCCAGTTTCATGCCGATGTGAAACAGCCCACCGGGGCGCAGGGCCGTGTGCAGCCGGGTCAGGGTGGGCGCAAACTCGGTGCGGGGCAGGTGCAGCAAGCTGAAGTTCGCCCAGATACCGTCATAGGCGTAGGTTGCATCAATGTCTGAAAACAGCGCTTGCCGGGCGGTCACGCCGTTGGCGCGGGCGCGGCTTACCATTTCAGCCGATCCATCGACCGCGTCGACCGTATGGCCTGCCGCCTGAAACGCCACCGAGGACAGACCAGGGCCACATCCCAGATCCAGCAGATGGGCGCGGGCGGGCAGGTGGCTCAGAAAGGCGGTCAGGCCCGGCGACGCCTTTTCGGCAACCCGCGCTTCATAAGCCGCAGTCTCGGCGTCATAGACCGCCAGCGTCCTGTCATCTTTGCTCATGCGGGCTCGCGCAGGATGCGGGGCACTTTGAATTCGACATCTTCCTTGGCGGTTTCCACACGCTCGACGGTGACATCGAACCGGGCGCGGAAGGCGTCGATCACCTCGTCCACCAGAACCTGAGGGGCCGAAGCGCCCGCGGTCAGGCCAACCGTGCGAATGCCGTCGATGGCGCGCCAGTCAATCTCGTCCGCGCGCTGCACCAGCATCGCATAGGCGCAGCCATTGGCGCGGGCGACCTCGACCAACCGGCGCGAGTTCGAGCTGTTGGGCGCACCGATCACCAGAAGCGCATCGACCTTCGGCGCGACGGCTTTCACCGCTTCTTGCCGGTTCGTGGTGGCGTAGCAGATGTCTTCCTTATGCGGGCCGATGATCTGTGGGAACCGGGCGCGCAGGGCGTCCACGATGCCCGCCGTGTCGTCCACCGACAGGGTGGTCTGGGTGATATAGGCCAGTTGCGCGGGATCGCGCGGGGTCAGGGTGGCAACATCCTCGGCGGTTTCGACCAGCAGCACCTCGCCGTCCGGCAACTGCCCCATCGTGCCGATGGTTTCCGGGTGGCCCGCATGGCCGATCATGACCATCTGCAACCCGTTCTGGTGATGCCGTTCGGCCTCGATATGGACCTTGGACACCAAGGGGCAGGTGGCATCGACAAAGACCATCTGGCGGCGGCTGGCTTCGGCCGGCACCGCCTTGGCAACACCGTGGGCCGAAAAGATGACGGGGCGGTCATCGGGCACCTCGTCCAGTTCTTCGACAAAGACGGCGCCCTTGGCGCGCAACCCGTCCACGACAAACTTGTTATGCACGATCTCGTGCCGGACATAGATCGGCGGGCCCCATTTCTCGATCGCCATCTCGACGATCTTGATGGCGCGATCAACGCCCGCGCAAAACCCGTTCGGCGCGGCAAGGTAGAGGGTAAGAGCAGGCTTGGTCATGGCATCCTCCGATGCGGGGAGGGGTACGCATTTTGCGCCGCAAGGTCCAGAGCGAAGCGGTCAAACACACGCGAATGTAAAAAGGCCGGGATGTCCCCCCGGCCTTTCGTCGTCGATTGTTCCGCCTGAGTCAGTCGTCTGACCGATCAGACCGGTCGAAATCGCGCGGCGGGCGGCCGATCACGTCTTTCAGCTCTTCCAGCTCGATGAAATTGTCGGCCTGTCGGCGCAATTCATCCGCGATCATCGGGGGCTGGCTGCGAATGGTCGATACGACGGAAACGCGCACGCCCTGACGTTGCAACGCTTCGATCAGCGGGCGGAAATCGCCATCGCCCGAAAACAGAACCGCATGGTCGATATGGGGTGCAAGCTCAAGCGCATCGACGGTCAGTTCGATATCCATGTTGCCTTTGACTTTCCGCCGCCCCATCGAGTCGGTGTATTCCTTCGCGGGCTTCGTCACCATCGAGAAGCCGTTATAGTTCAGCCAGTCCACCAGCGGGCGGATCGGCGAATACTCCTCGTTCTCAAGCAGAGCGGTGTAGTAGAATGCGCGCAGGAGCTTGCCCCGGCGCATGAATTCCTGACGAAGCAGTTTGTAGTCGATGTCGAAACCCAGCGATTTGGCGGCCGCATAAAGGTTTGAACCATCGATGAACAGCGCGAGCCGTTCGTCCCGGTAGAACATAATAATTCCTTTCCAATTCGCCTTCGCTGAATAATTCCGTGAGTGTTATTGAGGAAACCAACCAACGAAGAAACGTATCTTGCAATCTAGGGAAACAATACCGTGCCGCAAGCAGTTAATTTGCACCCAACCTGTCCAAAAGTTCTGGTTTCACTAGGAAGTAACGCGACGTCAAGGCGGCAAAAATCAGCAATCCTTGTGCGAGATGCAATGGAACATATGGCCGCACAAGGGTTTAGAATCACCAGAATGAGCCGCTATTATAGCACGCCGTGCTTCCCGCCCGGAGCCGGTCCCGATTTCGTGAATGCCGCGATCGGGATCGAGACAGAATTGACACCCGAGGACGTGCTGGCCGCCCTGCATCGTGCCGAAGCGGCGTTCGGTCGCGAGCGGCCGTCGCGCTGGGCGCCGCGGACCCTGGATCTGGATCTGATTGCTTACGGCAGCCTGGTTCTGCCCGACGAAACCGTGTTGTCACATTGGATGAACCTGCCGCTGGAGGATCAGAAACGGCTGGCGCCGGATCGGTTGATCGTGCCGCATCCGCGGATGCACGAACGCGCCTTCGTGCTGATTCCCCTTGCCGACATCGCGCCCGACTGGCGGCATCCGGTCACCGGAAAGACCGTGCGACAGATGGTCGACGACCTGCCCGATGCGGAAAAAAAGGGCGTTTCACCCTTTCAGATGCCCTGATTCACCCTTGTTTTCGCTTGTAACTCGCGGGCAACGGCCCTAGATAGGCGTTTCACATCCCCTTGCAAGGAATGGAGATTGATCATGGCCCGCGTGACGGTTGAAGATTGCGTAGACAAAGTCCCGAACAGGTTCGAGCTTGTGATGCTCGCCTCGCATCGTGCCCGCGAGATTTCGGCCGGTGGCCAGATCACGGTCGACCGCGACAATGACAAGAACCCTGTTGTCGCGCTGCGCGAGATTGCGGATGAAACGCAAACCGCCGACGAACTGCGCGAACGCATGATCGAAAGCCATCAGACCCAGATCGAGGTCGATGAGCCGGAAGAAGACAGCATGGCCCTGTTGATGGGTGCCGAAGCCGCCGACAAGCCGGCCGAGGATGACCTGTCGGAAGAAAAACTGCTGCGCGCCTTGATGGAAGCCCAAGGGCAGGGGTAAGCGACCCCTGCATCCGCGGGGTGGCGGACCGGATGAACGACCTTCCAGATCTCGATCTTGATCTTGACGGGCTGATCGAACGGATCCGCCGCTATAACCCCAAATCCAACTCTGACCTGATCCGCGCGGCGTATGAATACGGCGCGCGTATGCATGATGGCCAGACCCGCCATTCGGGCGAACCGTATTTCACCCATCCTTTCGCGGTTGCCGAAATTCTGGCGGATATGCAACTGGACGATGCCACCATCATCACCGCCCTGTTGCACGACACGATCGAGGATACGCGGTCGACCTATTCCGAAGTCAGCCGTATTTTCGGGGCCGAGGTGGCCGAACTGGTTGATGGCGTGACCAAGCTGACCAATCTTCAGCTCAGCTCGTCCGAGACCAAGCAGGCCGAAAACTTCCGCAAGCTGTTCATGGCGATGTCCAAGGACCTGCGGGTCATCCTGGTCAAACTGGCCGACCGGCTGCACAACATGCGCACGATCCGGGCGATGCGCCCCGACAAGCAGGTTCAGAAATCGCGTGAAACCATGGATATCTATGCGCCGCTGGCGGGCCGCATGGGGATGCAGTGGATGCGTGAGGAACTGGAAGACCTTGCCTTTCACGTTCTAAACCCCGAGGGCCGCAACTCGATCATGCGGCGGTTCCTGCGGCTTCAGAAGGAAAGCGGCGACGTGATCGAGAAGATCACCGGCGATATCCGGCTGGAGCTGGACAAGGCGGGGATCACCGCCGATGTGTTCGGGCGTGCCAAGAAGCCGTTCTCGATCTGGCGCAAGATGGAGGAAAAGAACCAGAGCTTCTCGCGCCTGTCGGACACGTATGGTTTTCGGATCATCACCGATAACGAGGCGGATTGTTACCGCGTTCTGGGGGTGATCCACCAACGCTGGCGTGCCATTCCGGGGCGGTTCAAGGACTATATCAGCCAGCCGAAATCGAACGGGTATCGGTCGATTCACACCACCGTGTCGGGCCGCGATGGAAAACGGGTCGAGGTTCAGATCCGCACCCATGCGATGCACGATGTGGCCGAAGCCGGGGTTGCCGCGCACTGGTCATACAAGGATGGGGTGCGTGCCGAAAACCCGTTTGCGGTCGATCCCGCCAAATGGATATCGTCCCTGACCGAGCGGTTTGAGGCTGCCGAGGATCACGACGAATTCCTCGAGCATGTGAAGCTGGAAATGTATCAGGACCAGGTGTTCTGCTTCACCCCGAAAGGCGAGGTGGTGAAGCTGCCGCGCGGGGCCACACCGCTGGATTTCGCCTATGCGATCCATACGCGGATCGGCGACAGTTGCGTGGGCGCGAAGGTCGATGGCATTCGTGTGCCGCTGTGGACCCGGATCAAGAACGGCCAATCGGTCGAGATCATGACCGCCGAAGGTCAAAGCCCGCAGGCCACATGGATCGACATTGTGGTGACGGGCCGCGCCAAGGCCGCCATTCGCAAGAGCCTGCGCAGTGTCGACCGCGAGCGTTTCGTGCGCCTGGGCCGTGAATTGGCGCGGGTGGCGTTCGAACATGTCGGCCGCAAGGCGACAGACAAGGCATTGGCCACCGCCGCCAAGCAGTTGCGCCTGAAGGATGTCGAAGAATTGCTGGCTCGGTTGGGATCGGCCGAGTTGCAGGCGCGCGAAGTCGTGGCTGCCCTTTACCCCGAAAGCGTCGAGATCGAGGCCGAGGTGGATGGCGACTCGGTCGTTGTGGGGCTGGAAACGGGGCAGGATTTCGCCCGTGCCCAATGCTGCCAGCCGGTGCCGGGCGAGCGCATCGTCGGGATCACCTATCGCGGCAAGGGCGTGATGGTGCACACGATCGACTGCGATGCCCTTGCCGACGTGGCCGAAGACAGTTCGCGCTGGGTCGATCTGCATTGGCATTCCGGCCAGCATCCGGCGATCCATACCGTCAGCATCGACATGACGATTTCGAACGACGCCGGTGTTCTGGGCCGCATTTGTTCCCTGATCGGCGAGCAGAAGGCCAATATTTCGGATTTGAAGTTCCTGGATAGAAAACCCGACTTCTATCGCCTACTTGTTGATGTAGATTTGCGCGATATTGAACATTTGCATGCCATCATGCTGACACTCGAGGCCGATAGTGATGTCGCCGATGTTCACCGACACAGGGACATCGCCCGCAAACCGTAACCCGCCAGCAGTGGCCGAAAGGGACCATCCGTGTTCAAGAGAAATCCGCGCTCATACCTGCGTATCATTGCGGAGTTCTTCTATCCTCGGGGCGGTTGGTATCGGGCTTCGCAATACGTGATCCACCGGATCAGGCGCCTGCCGGACCCCGCGCACCGGATCTCGCGGGGGATTGCGGCGGGGATCTTTGCCTCGTTCACACCGTTTTTCGGGCTGCATTTCCTGACGGCCGCCATCCTGTCATGGATCATCCGGGGCAATGTGCTGGCGTCGCTTTTGGCGACGTTCATCGGCAATCCGCTGACCTTTCCCCTGATTGCCGAGCTTTCGGTCAATCTGGGAAACGTGATCCTGGGGCACCACGGCAATGTGCATCTTCCCGAGATCGCGGCGCAGTTTGCGGCGGCCACCTCGGATTTCTGGTCGAACATGAAGGCGCCGTTCACTGACCATGTCGTTGACTGGTCGCGCTTGTCGACGTTTTTTCACCGCGTTTTCCTGCCTTACCTGGTGGGGTGCATCGTTCCCGGCATCATCGCCGGCAGTATTGGCTATGCGCTGTCGAACCCGGTGATCCATGCCTATCAACGACGGCGGATCAAGAAGCTGAAGGCGCGATATGAAAAACGCCTGAAAGCAAGACGAGACGAGGCTGGCGAAGCCGGGGAAAACACGTAAGACTTGGCGCGTCGGCAAACAGGATCAATGAAGAAGGACGCGACATGACCAACCAGACCGGAAAACTGCGCCTGGGCGTGAATATCGACCACGTCGCAACCGTCAGGAACGCGCGCGGTTCGGCTTATCCCGATCCGGTGCGTGCCGCGAAACTGGCGGAAGAGGCCGGGGCGGACGGGATCACCGCGCATCTGCGTGAAGACCGGCGGCATATTCTGGATGACGATATCGACCGGTTGGTTGCGGAACTGTCCGTGCCCCTGAATTTCGAATGCGCGGCAACGGACGAGATGCTTGAGATCGCCTTGCGCCACAAACCCCATGCCGTGTGTCTTGTGCCGGAAAAGCGCGAAGAGCTGACCACCGAAGGCGGGCTTGAAGTGGCGCGGCAGGGCAACAAGCTGGCCGAATACATCACACCCTTGCGCGATGCCGGGTGTCGGGTGTCGCTGTTCATCGCGGCGGACCCGGTGCAGATCGAAGCCTCGGCGCGGGTCGGGGCGGCGGTGGTCGAACTGCACACCGGGGCCTATTGCGACCTGCACGCCGAGGGCCGGTTTGACGCGCGTGATGCAGAGCTTGCGCGGCTGCGCGAGGGCGCGGCGCTGGCGCATTCGCTGGGGCTTGAGGTTCATGCAGGCCACGGGCTGACCTATGATACCGTCAAACCCATCGCCGCGATGCCTGAGGTGGTCGAGCTGAACATCGGGCATTTCCTGATTGGCGAGGCGATCTTTCGCGGCCTGCCGGACGCCATGGCCGAAATGCGCCGCCTGATGAACGAGGCACGGGCATGACCAGTATTCCCCTTTTGGCCGTGATCGTCGGTTGGATGGTGGCGGGTGGAAGTCCTGGGCCGGCAACGCTGGCAATTTCAGGCGCGTCGATGGAACGGGGGCGCATGGCGGGCCTTGCGCTTGCTTTGGGTATTCTGGTCGGGTCGGCAATCTGGGGGCTTGCAGCCGCACTGGGTTTCAGCGCCTTGATGTTCGCGCATTCATGGATGTTTGAAGTCGTGCGATACGCTGGTGCCGCTTATTTGCTGTATCTGGCGATCAAATCGCTCAGATCCGCGCTTGCCCCGAAACCGGTCGCGCTTGTTCACGCCGCCAATGGACGATTATTTGTCAAAGGTCTGCTTATCCACCTGACCAACCCGAAGGCAATCTTGGCTTGGGGCAGCATCTACGCGATCGCCTTGCCTGTCACACCCGAACCTGCACTGGTTTGGCAGCTTTTCGTGCTGTTGATCTGCGCTTCGGCGTTCGTGTTTCTGGGGTATGCCGTGCTGTTTTCAAACCCGGTTATAGCGTCGGGCTATCGGCGTGCAAAAAGGGGGTTCGAGCTGGTTTTCGGGCTGCTTTTCGGCGCAGCCAGCCTCAAAATCCTGACAATGCGCTTGGACGTATGAATGATCCTTGGTATCGGCACGGACCTTGCAAATATCGACCGGATCGCAGGCACGCTTGAACGCTTCGGCGACCGGTTCCGCCATCGCGTGTTCACCGAGGTCGAGCTTGCCAAAGCCGCGCGGCGTCGCGACGAAGCTGGCACGCTGGCCAAGCGCTGGGCGGCGAAGGAAGCGTGCTCCAAGGCGCTGGGCACCGGGCTTGCGATGGGGATAAGCTGGCGCGACATGGCGGTCAGCAACCTGCGCACGGGGCAGCCCGTGATGGCCGTCACCGGCTGGGCCGCCGACCGGCTTGCCGAAATGACCCCGGACGGGCACGAGGCCATTATCCACGTCACCCTGACCGATGATCACCCCTGGGCGCAGGCCTTCGTGGTGATCGAAGCGCGCCCGGTCGAAAAGCCGCCCGCATAGCCCGGCACGCGCC
Organism: Alphaproteobacteria bacterium; assembly: GCA_030424645.1. GTDB lineage: Bacteria > Pseudomonadota > Alphaproteobacteria > Rhodobacterales > Rhodobacteraceae > Aliiroseovarius. Next base: position 5,404 of record JAUHWP010000023.1, on the reverse strand, counting down.
CTGAAAACTTGACACTTCCCGCGCATCCGCCCATATCGCGACACATCCCCAATGGGCCGCAGAGATCGGTCCGATGAAAGAGGCAGGCGTGAACATGGCTGAAAAGAAACAAGACGGCATCTGGGAAACGATCAAAACCATCTTCTGGGCGTTGATCATCGCGGGTGTGTTCCGCACATTGTTCTTCCAGCCCTTCTGGATTCCCACCGGGTCGATGAAAGACACGCTCTTGATCGGGGACTTCCTGTTCGTGAACAAGATGGCCTATGGCTATTCCCGCCACTCCTGCCCGTTCTCGTCCTGCCCGATCTCGGGCCGCCTGCTTGGCTCGGAACCCGAGCGTGGCGATGTCGTGGTGTTTCGCCACCCGTCGCTGGGCACCGACTATGTGAAACGCCTGATCGGCCTGCCGGGTGACAAGATCCAGGTCAGGAACGGTATCCTGTCCATCAACGGGGAAGAGGCCACGCAAGTGCCTGACGGCACGTTCGAGGAGCTTAAAGAAGCACAGGGACGGTTCGCAACCTTCCCGCAATGCGCCAACAGCCCGGTCGGGCAGGGCGGCACCTGTATCAAGGAAAAGGCCATCGAAACGCTGCCGAACGGCGTCAGCCATTCGGTCCTGAATGTGCGCAACACGCGTCTGGACAACACCAATGTGTTCACCGTGCCGGAAGGCGAGTATTTCTTCATGGGCGACAACCGCGACAACTCGACCGACAGCCGGGTCAGCCCCAATGCGGGAGGCGTCGGTTTCGTGCCTGCGGAATACCTGCTGGGCCGTGCCGACCGCATCATGTTCTCGGCGGCGGGCAAGCGCCTGTTCTTCTTCTGGACCTGGCGGTCTGACCGGTTCTTCAAGGCGATCGAGTGAAGCTGTCCAGCGATCTTCAAGCCTTCCAGGGCCGTATCGGGTATGTTTTCGAAAACCCCGACCTGCTGATCCGCGCGCTGACACATGGGTCGCTGTCTTCGGCCACGCGGCCCGACAACCAGCGGCTGGAGTTTCTGGGCGACCGGGTGCTTGGTCTTGTGATATCCGAAAAGCTTTTGCGCGACGACCCGGATGCGCCCGAAGGCACGCTGGCCCCACGGTATAACGCGCTGGTGCGCAAGGAAACCTGTGCCGATGTGGCCCGGCAGGTCGATATGGGCGCGGTGCTGAAGCTGGGCCGCTCCGAGATGAAGACCGGCGGGCGGCGCAAGCAAGCGCTGCTGGGGGACGCGATGGAGGCGGTGATCGCCGCGGTCTATCTTGACGCGGGGCTTGATCAGGCGCGCAATATGATCCTGATGCTCTGGGGCGACCGGATCGACAAGGTCGAAGATGACGCCCGCGACCCGAAGACGGCGTTGCAGGAATGGGCGCAAGCGCGCAAGATGACCCCGCCGACATATGTCGAGACCGCGCGCGAAGGGCCGGACCACGCGCCGGTGTTCACGATCAAGGCTGAACTGGCGAACGGGCGATCCGCCGAAGCCACCGCACCGTCAAAACGCGCCGCCGAACAGGCGGCTGCCCGCACCCTGCTGAAGCAGGTGGAGAGCAAGAAATGAACGACCAACCGCAACGTGCCGGGTTCGTCGCCCTGATCGGGGAACCCAATGCCGGCAAATCGACCCTGACGAACCAGATGGTCGGGGCCAAGGTTTCGATCGTCACCCACAAGGTGCAGACCACGCGGGCGCGCATTCGCGGTGTCGCCATCGAAGGCGATACCCAGATCGTCTTCGTGGACACGCCGGGCCTGTTTCAACCCCGCCGCCGCCTTGACCGGGCGATGGTCGCTGCCGCGTGGGGTGGGGCTGCTGACGCCGACATCACCGTTCTGCTGGTCGAAGCCCATCGCGGTGTCACCGAAGGTGTCCAGCGCATTCTGGACGGTCTGGAAGAGATCGGCAAAGGCCGCACGGTTGCCCTTGCCATCAACAAGATCGACAAGGTGAAAGCCGAAGTGCTGCTGGCCTTGGCGAAGGATCTGAACGACCGCTATGATTTTGCCGAAACCTTCATGATCTCGGCCGAGAAGGGGCATGGCGTGCTGGCGTTGCGCACATGGCTGGCGGAACATCTTCCCCAAGGGCCGTGGCTGTATCCCGAAGATCAGATTGCCGATCTGCCGATGCGGATGATTGCGGCCGAAATGACGCGCGAAAAGCTGACCCTGCGCCTGCATCAGGAACTGCCCTATCAGCTGACGGTTGAGACCGAGAACTGGGAAGAACGCAAGGATGGCTCGGCCCGTGTGGATCAGGTGATCTATGTCGCTCGCGATGGCCACAAGGGCATCATTCTGGGCAAGAAGGGCGAGACCATCAAGGCGATCAGCCAATCCGCCCGCGCCGAGTTGGAGGAATTCATGGGCCGCAAGATCCACCTGTTCTTGCAGGTGAAGGTGCGCCCGAACTGGCTGGACGAGAAAGAGCGCTATTCCGAGATGGGGCTTGATTTCAAGGACGGGAACGCGTGACCCGGCTGACCGCCGATCTGTGGGTGGCGGCTTACCTGACCCGTCTGCGCCTGTCTGATATTCCCGCTTTCATCACCCAGAAGGGCGACGCCACGGCGGGGGCGGTTCTGGTCAAGCTGAACACGCTGGACGGGCGTGCGGTGGCGTATCAGCGCAGTTTCGATCTGATGACCGGGGATCGGTGCTGGGTTGCCCTGGCCAAGGGGGATGAGCGCGACGTTGATGCGGCGCTTGAGCGGCAGAAAAGTTTTGACCCCGACCTGTGGGTGATCGAGGTCGAGGACCGCGCGGGGCGCCATCTGCTGGACGAGCCGGGGTTGGCTGATTGACCCCGTTGCCAAAGTGGGGCTGCGAGCTAATCTGACCGCAGGAGGGTGACGGGTATGGATTGGCGGGATCGGGGCGCGCTTTTGTCGGTGCGCAAACATGGCGAGACCTCGGTGATCATCGATGTGTTCACCGAAGCCCACGGGCGCCATGCGGGTGTGGTGCGCGGCGGCACCAGCCGAAAGATCGCACCGATCCTGCAACCCGGTGCACAGCTTGACGTTGCGTGGCGGGCACGGCTGGAAGAGCATATCGGCAGCTATTCGGTCGAGCCATTGCGCAGTCGGGCGACGATCTTGTCCGATCGCAGTGCGTTGGCCGGGCTGAACGCGATCACCGCGCTTCTGACATTCGCCTTGCCGGAACGCGAGCCGCATCCGCACCTCTATCGCCAAACGCAGGCTATGCTGGACCTTCTTGGGGTGAATGAAGCCTGGCCGACCGCCTATCTGAAATGGGAACTGGCGGTGTTGGAGGAACTGGGGTTCGGGCTGGACCTGTCGGCTTGTGCCGTGACGGGGGGGATGGACGATCTGGCCTATGTGTCCCCCAGAACCGGGCGGGCCGTGTCGGCCGAAGCGGCGGGGGAGTGGGCCGATCGTCTGTTGCCCTTGCCCGCCGATTTGCTGGGGGTCGGCAGCGGCAGGCGTGCGGATGTTCTGGCCGGGCTTCAGACCACCGGTTTTTTTCTGACCCACTGGCTGGCGCATTCGCTTGGGGACAGGCCCTTGCCGGAACCGCGCGCAAGGCTGATCGACCGCCTGAAGCGCGAAATGTCCGGCGACTGATCCGTGCCGGTCAGCGCTGCGCCAGGAACACCATCTGGCGACCGGCCTCGTTGGACATGATCAGCATATCCCCCTGCGCCTCGATCTGGCGCATCTGGGTCAGGGCGGTGAAGAACCGGCTTTCTTCTGCCAAGTCAGGACAGGCGCGTCGCGTTGCGGCAATCGGGCCGATTTCGAACCACGGATAGGGGGCCTTCTGCTCGCTCGTATAGCTGTTGCAGGGGGCCTGGCCCACGATCTGCCCGTGTTGCGGGAAGGCGATTGTCGCATCGGCGTCGAAGGGTTTTCGATCAATCTCAAGCAGTTTCCATGCGACCTTGCGATCGGCATAGCCCGAAATCGTTTCATCCTTGCATCCGGCCAGGGTGAATGCGGCAATGGCGGCGGTGATAAGAAATGTCTGTTTCATGCGCATAACCTACGCCCGAAGTGGCGCCGTGCCAACGTGATTAAGCGTCGCGCAGGGCAAGAATTGCGGCCATCAGCGTCGACATGGCGTTCTTGTTGCCGGTCACATCCGTGGCCGACAGCGCATCCATCCCCACGAAGGCGCTGTAGATGATCCGCGCGAAATCGGGATTGGTCAGGTCCAGTTCGTGCAGAATTTCCCCAAGCAAGGCGGTGCGTTTCTGATCGACGCGGATGACGGTGTCTGATGCCATTTCAGAACCATACGCCCACGCACGGATTGCGGTTTCAGCCAAGTCACCATCATTGTCCGAGCCGTTTGAAGCCGCCATGTGACCCAGCCGGTAAAGACGGTTCACCGGATCGCTGTCTTCGGACAATGCTTGCGTGATTGTGGTGATGGCACGATCTTCCCAGGCGGCAAGAAGGCGCTGATGAAAATCAGGCACATCCTTGAAATGCCAGTAGAATGACCCTTTTGTCGTTCCCAGCTTGCGGGCGAGCACCTCTGCCTTCAGGGCTTGCGGCCCCTCGGATGACAGCGCGGCAAGGCCGGCCTTGATCCAGTCTTCGGCCTTCAGGCGTGGTTTCTTTGCTGGCATATATCCGCTCCTGCATTGCGCATACGGTTACGTATGGAATTCCGAGTCGCGTGCAAAACATACGATACCGTATTGTCATGCGCAAGCGGGAAACACAGCGCGATTGCGGTCCTGGCCGTATGGGCGATCAATTGGCCGCCGCGCTACCCCAGCAACCGGCGCGCAATCACCTGCGCCTGAATCTCGGCCGCGCCTTCGAAGATGTTCAGGATGCGGGCGTCACACAACACGCGGCTGATCTGGTATTCCAGCGCAAAGCCGTTGCCACCGTGAATTTGCAGCGCGTTGTCGGCGCAGGCCCACGCCACCCGCGCGCCCAGCAGTTTTGCCATCCCGGCTTCCAGGTCGCAGCGTTGGTCGTGATCTTTTTCCCAGGCCGAGAAATAGGTAAGCTGCCGCGCCACCATGATTTCGACCGCCATCATCGCCAGCTTGTTGGCGACGCGGGGGAAGTTGATCAGGGACTTGCCGAACTGTTTGCGATCCTCGGCATACTGCATCCCAAGCTCCAAGGCATTCTGTGCAACGCCGATGGCACGGGCGGCGGTCTGAATGCGGGCGGCTTCGAAGGTTTTCATCAGCTGCTTGAAGCCCTGACCCTCTTCGCCCCCCAGCAGGTTTTCGCCCTTGACCTTGAACCCATCAAAACCCAGCTCGAACTCTTTCATGCCGCGATAACCCAGCACCTCAATCTCGCCCCCCGTCATGCCGTCGGTGGGGAAGGGGTTGGCGTCGTCGCCGGGCGTCTTTTCCGCCAGGAACATGGACAGGCCACGATGGTCGGTCGATGTCGGGTCGGTGCGCGCCA
>JAUHWP010000022.1 GCA_030424645.1 Alphaproteobacteria bacterium | reverse complement strand
CCAGGAATTCCAGCGTGCCATCCAGACGGCGGCGCACCAGGTCGCCGGTGCGATAGAACCGCCCTTCGGGGGTTTCCACGAACCGCTCTTCGGTCAGATCGGGGCGCTTCCAGTAACCGACGGCCAGACCCTCGCCACCAATCCAAAGCTCGCCTTCGACCAGGTCGGGCAGCGCGCGCCCCTCGGGCGAGCGGATGGAAAGAACCGTGTTCGTCACCGGATCGCCCAGCGGAATACGCGCGCCAACCTCGTCCAGCCGGGCGACCGAGGACCAGATCGTTGCCTCGGTCGGGCCATACATGTTCAGAAGCGTGCCCGACATGGCATCACGAATGGTGCGGGCAAGGTCGGGTGGAAACGCCTCGCCGCCAACCATCATCACGTCCAGATGCCCCAGCGCCATCCTGCCGGCATCGTCAGCGGCCAGCAAGGTGGCCATGGGCGGCGTGCATTGCAGGTGGGTGATGTTGCGTTCCATAATCTCTTCGGCCACGGTTGCCTTGCGATCCACCCCGCCCTGATTTTGCAGGTTTTCCATCAACGCCTTGATATTGGGCAGGTTTTCCAGAACCACATCGGTGTCGATGCCGAAATCAATCAGGCAGGCAACCTCGTCCACGCCCATTTCGGCAACCCGGCGCACGATCTCGCCCGCGCTGTCGGGCGTGCCGAACAGGCCCGAGCTGCGATAGTAGCGGTCGAAGGCATGATCCAAGAGCACATCAAGGTCTTCGGGCGACAGCTCTTCCTTCTCGAACATCTCCTGCGGGGTCAGGCCCTTGCCTTCCGCGCGTTCCGCAATCAGGGGCGAGGTCCAGGACGCTTTCTTCAGCAAATCGACCGAGCTGCGCAGATAGCTTTTCATCGGTTCGCGGGCCAGTTCGCGCACCGTATCCTCGTCTTCGCCGACGAAACTGTGCAGCATCAGGACGACATGGCCTGCCCCCTCGTGCCCCGCGTCGCGCCATGCCACGCGATAGGCGCGGATTTTCTCGGCGACCTCTTCGAAGCTTTGCCCCAGCAAATGGGTCAGAACCCCGCAGCCCAGCCGGGCGGCGGCGGCAAAGGTTTCCGGGTTGCCTGCGGCGGTCAGCCACAGGGGGATGTCTTTCTGAACCGGGCGGGGATGGATTTCCAGCGCGACCGGTTTGCCGTCATGGCCATCGAAGCTGAGCGTTTCGCCCTGCCACAGCTTGCGCAGGGTTTCGACGTTTTCCAGCATCACGTCTTTACGGTCTGCAAAGTTCTGTGGGTTCAGGATAAAGTCGTTGGGTTGCCAGCCCGATGCCAGCGCCACCCCGGCCCGCCCGTTGGACAGGTTGTCGACCAGCGCCCAATCCTCGGCGATCTGCACGGGATGATGCAGCGGAATGACACAAGACCCGGCGCGTAATTGTACGTTTTTGGTGATCCCCGCAACCGCGGCGGCGGCAACGGCAGGGTTGGGATAAAGCCCGCCGAAAGCATGAAAATGGCGTTCGGGCGTCCAGATCGCGTGAAACCCGTTTTCATCGGCAAACCGTGCACCTTCCAGCAGCAGGCGATAGGCGTGATGGCCGGACCCCGATGCTTCGGACGCGAAATAGAACAGCGAAAAATCGGGCAGCCGTGTTTCGCTTGCCCCATCGCTTTGCAGGACCAGCGTAGCCCCGCGCGACAATATCCAGAAAATTTCCAGCACCGAGATGTCGAATGACACCGATGTGACGCCCAGAATGCGGGCCTGTGGCGTCAGCGGCACCGCTTCGTCCATCGCGGTAAAGAAGTTCATCACCGTTTTGTGCGGGATCATCACGCCTTTGGGTTTGCCGGTCGACCCCGATGTATAGATCAGGTTGAACAGGTCTTCCGACGTGCCCGCCGTGTCAAACGGTGTGTCGCTTGTGGCCTGCGGGAAGATGGTTCTGTCCGGGTCCAGACCCAACCGCGCCGCCGCCGAGGGGCTGGCGACGATCAGGTGTGCCTCGCTGTCCTCGATCATATAGGTGATGCGATCCGCCGGATAAGACGGGTCCAGCGGCAGATAGGCAGCGCCCGACTTCAGAATTGCCAGCATCGCGATCACCAGGTCGGCCGAGCGTTCAAGGCACAGCCCCACGATCTTGCCGCGTGCAGCCCCGCGGTCGGAAAGTGCAGCGGCGAGTGCGTCTGCGGCCTGATCCAGCTCGCGATAGGTGAACCGCGCCTCGCCCACCTCAAGCGCGGGGGCGTCGGGGGTGGCAACCGCTTGCGCGGCAAAGGCTTCGTGCACGCGATTGGTGCTGTCGAACGCTTCCCCCATCCGGGCGGCCTGCATCGGTGCCCCAAGGGGCAGCGTTGCCAGCGGGGCGTCGGGGGTTGCCTGGAACGCCGTCAGGAAGACGGTGAAGTCCCGGGCCATCGCGCGGGCGACATCCGGCGCGAACGCCCCTTCGCGCAGATGCAGGGTCATGGTGTCCGCCGCCAGCGCAAGCGTGGCCCCCGTCGGAACGGTCGCGGCGTCGCAGCCGACAACCGACAAAACCTGCGTGATCCGTTCCCGCACGGCGGGGTCGTCCATGCGTGCGGGCAGATCGGCCGCCATCGGTGCGTAGGTATCGTCCTGTGCGCGTGCCGCGCGCATCGCGGCCACGATATCCGGGATGCGCGCCTTTCGGGCAATGTGGATCGTGACCGGCAGAACCGGTGCAAGACCGGGATGCGCCACGCGTGACGGCAGGGCCAATGACAGTGCAGTCTGCCCGGTCAGCCCGGCGACCCACGCCACCCATGCGGCCAACAGATGGTCGGCATCCACAGGTGCAGCCTCAAGCGGCAGGGCCAGCATCCCCTGCCCCGTCCCATGCGCGCGCGGATAGGGCGGGATCGCCGCTGCCGCAGCCCCATGCAGCGTGGCCATCCAGTCATCTTCACCGGCTGCCATGGCGGCCAGAAGATCATCGGGCATGGGGCCTGGAGCCGGTAAACGGGCACCGTTCAGCGCAGAAATGTCCACCGCTCCGCCCGCCAGATCGGTCAGGCCGGTCAGGGTTACATCGCGATCCGCCGTGGCCACGGACAGACGGTCGCCGCTGGCCTGAACCACCGTTCCGGCGGGTGCGGTGCTGGTCGTGCCAATCTCCAGCCCCGACACCAGTATCACATGCGATCCGGTCCACAGCTTGGCCCGCCCCATCGGGTTTGCCATCGTGCCGAAATCCAGCGCCCGGACGGTTTGGGAAAGACTTTCGGCAGGCTGGGACATATCCAGCAGACCCAGCGATGCGGGCCGGTCCGTGCGGGTATAGACACGATCCGCTGCGCCCAGAGGCTCGGCTTGCCCGCCCCCCTGTTCCAGCTTGGCCAGCAGCTCGGAGAAGGAGGCCTGCGCCGCCTCGTAACATCTTGTGTTCAGGCTGAACGTGGTCTCACCCTCGGAAATCTCGAAGGTCTCGATCTTCAGGGCGGCTTCTGCGGTCATGCCAGGCCCCAGCGTGTACCATGTCACCGCATGGGTCTTTTGCCCCTCCAGCACCGACCAGAAGGGCACGTTTGCCCCGGCGCGTTGCGGCAGCGGGCCATCATGCAGGTTGATGGCATGGCGGTCGGGGTTGGCGATCACCTTGTCGGGGATGGGTCGGGTGTTTGCGATGTTGAACAGATAATCGCAGGTCACATCCGAAAGGTGCGGATCGTCCAGCGTGCCGACCAACGGGTGCCCGTTCTGATCGGCCCAGCGTTGCAGGCCCGGATCGTCGGTCAGAATGCCCGTGATCTGATGCCCTTGCCCTGCGAATACCTCGGCGCATTGGGCCAGAAGCGTCCCGTCCCCACAGAAAACAGCCTTCACGATCGAACTCCTATAACAGGTTTACCACCGGCCGAAACACGGCCAGCTTTTCGCGCGCGGTCTGGATGGCTTAGTCAACGACATTGCCGGGCATAAGACAACTGTGGTGTCGGATGCTCGTCACCCGGACCGATACGCAGGATTATTCTTTTATAAGCAAGGGTTTCGGTCCAAATCGCGCGAAAAACAGCGCGCTGAGCGTGAAATAAAATATGGCAAAGCCCCAATATGTCGCAACCCCGCCCGTCGTCGGGGCAATGGGGAACACCAGAATCGAGCTGTTGAAGAAAATCTGCATGGTCAGCACCACCAGCCCGCTGCCGGTGCGCGCATAGAAATACGCGCACATGATCGCGATACCGGTCTGGTTCAGCAAAAGCCCCCCCAAGGGCAGTTCAGGCACAATGCCGATCTGCAGAAACACCATCGGGGTCCACCACGCCGTCCAGAACAGCCCGACAATCAGGGCTGATACGAAGGGGGTAAATCGCACCGACAGTTTCTGAACCGCGTAACCGATCCAGACGATCTCACCGATGAAGGAACTGATGACGATCACCATCAGCAATCGCGGGCGCGAGATGACTTCGAAACTGGCGTGGACTTCGGACAGTCCGGTGCCAAGGATCAGGCCTTTCAGGGCAAGCACGATAATGGCGTTCATCGCACCCCAAATGGCAGCGAGAAGAAACCACTTCAGCGGCACGCGCCACACGCCCATGGGTTTGATCAGCGACCATACCCCGCCCATCTGTCGTGCCAGATACACCACGAAAACAAGATACGAGGCCAGAAGGATGAACCGGCCCCAGTTATAAAGGCCGCGCGGCAGAATTCCGTTGGCGATGGCCGTGATGAAACAGGCGTTCAGGATGACGATCCCGAACAGAAACACCCAGACTTCATGGCGGCGCAATGTCGCCAGAAAGCCGGACCCGGATGCCGCCTTAGAGGTCATGTATCCTAGGGCTTCGACTTTGTTGCCATTATCATGATCCATCGGATCGGACCCATTTGGTGCTCTTCTTCAAATCGAACATGGTAATCAAATTTTTCCAATATATGTCTGTAGTTATGTGAAAATGAACTCTCTTGCCCAAAAACATGGCTGTCGGGATCATTTTTCAAATCATGCCCGGGGTCAAGGGGTTCAACAAAGGCAATCACGCTGTCGGGTTGCCGGGTATGCCGTTCAAATAATGCCTCCAGTCCAGTTTGTGAAAAATACTCCAGAACGCCGCCATAGGTGAACAACAAGGTCCGCGGCCCGGTATGTTCGGGCACCCAGTCCTGCGCGTTTTCGGAAATGAAAGTCAGGGCGGGATTGTCGGCATAGCGGGTTTTGTTGGCCTCGATGATCATCGGGTTGATGTCCAGCCCGGTGAACCGCTTGATGCCGGTCAGCCGTTTCGAGCAATAATCAAGCACCCGCCCATCGCCGCAGCCGACCTCGATCATCTGGTCGATGCTGTTGTCCTGCATGTAGTCTTCAAGCTGGTCGATCAACTTCAGATGCGGCCCAAGGAACCAATCCTGAAACCGGTGCCCATAGAGCATATAGAAATCGTTGGCGGTATCGGTCTTCCAGAACTGGTGCAGCGTGTTCTGACTGGTTTGGTCATCGCCCTGTTTCTTCGCGCGCTGGCTGCGGGCATAAAGGATGGCACGTTTCAAACGCAGATCGCGCCCGCTGTGCCGCCCGGTCTCGATATCTTCGACAACTCGTGGAAACAGCGTTTCGCCCAACCGGCCGACCAGAATCTTGGTCTTTTCTTTCAGAGTGCTCATCGCGGCCCTTCCCCTTGCCTGACAATAGCTCCGTCATTCAAATCTCGGCACGCAGTTGACAGGCCAGCAAAAATTTCTGGACCTTAACCCTGCGCTCAGGGCCGAGCATAGCATCAATCCGATGAAAAAACGAGTGCTTAACCTGTTTAAGACAAAGACGCGGGACGGATGCCCGCCCCCGGTCTATCCATAGACGAAATCACGCAGATAGGTTTGCAGCCGGGTCTTTTCCGGCGTGTCGCGGAAGCTTGCGGGCGTCAGGTCGGGGGTCTGCAACAAGGTGGCAAGCCGGGCGCGGTCATGGGCGACATAGACGCCTTCATGGCCTTCCAGGTGGCGCGCAGTGGCCAGTTGGTGTTCGTTGCGATGTTCGCCCAGCGATGCCTTGCGCGGCATCACGATCACCGGTTTTTCGACCCGTTTTGCAGTCAGGATGGTGCCAATGCCGGCATGGCCGACCAGAACCGTCGTGCGCCCGATGATGTCGTCATATTCATCCGGCGTCAGGAACGGCGCGTGTTTGATATGGGTATAGCTCGCGGTCGGATCGGCGGTCTGGGCGAAGACCTCAAGCGACAGTTCGGCCGCCAGGTCGTCGATCATCGCGATCATGCGATCGAACGGCAGTTGCGTGCCAACAGTCACGAAGATCATAGAAGCGACCCCTCGTACCGGCCGCCCTCGGCCTGCGCCACGCTTTCCCATTGCGACAGCCAAAGCGTCGCAAATCGTTTCGCGAGTTTTCCGGACGATGACGCCTCTTCCGCGTTGGCGATGCTGTCCACCCAGATGGTGCGGCGGCGGATCATCCAGCCCAGCACCAGGGCGATCACACCGGGCAAGGCCCCGGTGGTGATGACCACGTCCGGGCGTGTTCGCATCAGGACACCCGCCATCTGCATCGTGCAGATCAGGGCCTTGAAGGGTGCGTTCTTGTTGCAATCCTGAACCAGCGCGAACCGGGTGAAGCCGGATTTCTGCGGCAACCCGTCCAGCGTGGTCACATAGGTCACATCCGCCGGGTCGAACGCCGCGCAGACCTGCCCCAGTTGGTGCCAATGCCCCCCGGCCGAGGCGACCGCCAGAATACGGGGGGATGTGCGGGAAGAAGAGGATGAAGTCATGAAAGCAATGCCCACGCCAAAGAGGCTGCGAAGAACAGGATTAACTATGCTTCGCTTATAACAAGTTTCCACCGGTGCCACCAGCGGTCAGACGTTTTTCAGCCTTGTGTATCGTCGGACAAGCGGGCAATTCTGCCTCATGATTGCCCAGCCGTATCTCAGCCCCCCTGCCCGGGCCATGATCCTTGGCCTGATCGCCCTGAATGTGGGGATCGAGCTGGTGCTGTTCGCCGCCGATCTGGGGCTGGTCGGCACCAAGCAATGGCGGCCACTGGTCTATCAGAACGCGGCGTTCTGGGCGGGGCTTCTGCACAATTGGCGCCCGAACTATGCCGCCCAGCCATGGACGATGTTCGTCACCTATGCCTTCCTGCACGGTGGCATCATTCATCTGCTGGGCAACATGCTGACGCTGTGGCTGATCGGGCGCATGGTGATCGTGCGCGCCGGGACAAAGGGGTTTGTGCTGATCTATCTGCTGTCGGCCATTGGCGGCGGGGCATTGTTTGGTGCCCTGACCCTGTCGGCGCGGCCCATGGTGGGGGCGTCGGGCGCGCTGTTCGGGCTGGTAGGCGCGATCCTGTATTGGCGTTGGGCGGACCGGCGGCGGCTTCGGCTGGATCAGTGGCCAGTCCTGAAAACTGTCCTGATCCTTGGCGTTCTGAACCTGTTGCTCTGGTTGCTCATGGGGGGGCTTCTGGCGTGGGAAACGCATCTGGGCGGGTTTGCCGCCGGATGGCTGGCCGCCGCCGCCCTTGCATGGAGGCGCAGGAAACGCCGGGCCGGGCAGGCAAGGCCGCGCTAGATCTCCTGCCCCATCGCCTGTTTCAGCATCCAGATCATGCGCTGAAGGCGCAGCCGGAACAGGGTGCCCACGGCGCGCAGCTTCTCACCCCAGCCGCCCAGCTTGTCGCTGCCCAGAACCTTCGGCGTGTGCACCAGCGCACTGACCGGCATGGCCAGCGCCCGCACCGCCCATTTCGCGCGGTCACGCGGCGTGTTGCCGTTCACGCCGAACAGTTCTTGCGTCAGGCGCCGCCATTTGTGTCGCAGCGCCGCCCAGTCGGAGCGTGACGGATGGCTGACCACCAAATCTTCGCGATAGATCAGCTTGTGCCCGTTGGACACGGCGCGGGTGCTCCAGTCCAGGTCTTCCGATACACCGCCGCGAAACCCGCCAACATCTTCAAAGACCTCGCGGGTGGTGACAAGATTGCCCGACCCGGTAAAGCCCTGAACCTCGATGTAATTCTGGAAGTTGAAGGCAAACACCGCCTCGAACGCCTCGGCCCCGCTGCGCGGCGGCGGGGTTTCGTCGAACACATCGACACGGCCCCCGATCAGGTCGGCCATCGGCGCGACCTCATGCGCCTTGGCGACCCAATCGTCGGCGGCCACGCAATCGGCGTCGATAAAGAACAGAAGCGGCGCGGCGGTCTCGGTCACACCGCGGTTGCGCGCGGCAGCGGCGCCTTTCTCGGTCTCGATGACGAACCGGACATCGGGAAACCGGGCCTGCACCTCTGAAGGCGGTTGCGGCGAGTTGTTGTCGACGACCAGAACCTCGACCCGTGACAGGTCGTTGCGCGACAAAGCCTCAAGGCACCGCGCCAGCCGTTCCGGGTCATTGTAATGGGGGATGATGATCGCGGCGTCAGGCGGTGCCATATCCGTATCCATACGCGCCGTCGCTGAAATGGCTCTTGTTCAGAACCACGCCCATGACGGTGGTCAGTTCGGACAGTTGGCGTTCGGCGATGTCGACCTGTTCGACGGTCGTGCGCTCGGCTTCGGCCAGCAGAAGCGCGCAGTCGACATTCTGCAGGAACCCGAAATTGTCGTCCGCCCCGATCAGGGGCGGCATGTCCAAAAGCATGATATCCGGGTCGTAATCGTCCTGAAGCTCGTCAAGAACGACCCTGGTCTGGCTGCTTTGCAGGATTTCCGAGGCATTCGCGATCTCGCCGCTGTTCAAACCGACGGCCACGTTGTTGCCGAAGCGGCGACCGTGTTCGGCAAAGCTTTTCTTACCTTGCAGAACCTCGCCCATATTGCCGTCGCACTGCAGTTCAAGAACCTTCGCCAGCCCCTGACGGCGCAGGTCCAGATCCAGGACCATGGTGCGCAGATCCGATTGCCGACCGAAGCTGAAAATCAGGTTGGCCGCGGTCGTGGTCTTGCCGCAGGCGCTGTGCGGCGACACCAGTGCGATCCGCTTCCAGCCATTGTTGCTGGCCTGTTGCAAAATCCGCGTGCGCAGCATGTCGAATGGCCCGGCAGCCGTCCCGCCACCCAAGGATACCAGCCGGTTTTTCCGGGCTGTCGATGCCGATACTTCAAAGGGCGTCAGTTCCGCCCAGGCGGCGGACATCGACGCAGGCGGCTTGGCCGGTCGGTCCTGAGTGCGCCGGGCGGGGGATTTGCCATCGCGTTGCCTGCGTGCCTTTTCAATGGCGGCCTGAAGCTTTTCCATTGCGATCAGATCCTCTCTGAGCTGTTCTGTTTGCGCGCCATCACCAGCGCACGCCGATCTTATCCATGATCCGTTCGGCCAACAGATCAAGCGGCTGATAGAATGTGTGCACGGCGTAAACGACGACAGGAATGCCAAGCAGAATGACGATCACGCCAAGAATGCGCAGCTTGCGACGGTGCGAGTTTTCGCCAGCGGCGGTGATATAGGGGATGGTGGCCAGCGGTGCGATGCCCAGCTTGGACACCAGGTCCTCGGGCCTGCGGATCGACCGGTTCAGGATTTCCAGAAGCACGATCAGACCCAGCCCGGCCAGAATGCCGAACACGCTGCCGCCCCCGGCAATCATTGCCCGGTTGGGTTTGCTGGGCTGGCTGGGAACGGCGGGCGGTTCGATCACCGAAATCCGCTGACCGCGCGACATGACTTCGATCCGTTCGCCGGTGCTGGCGCGTGACAGGCGGTCGACGGCGGTGTTGTATTGCTGCTGAAGGTTCTCGTAATCCAGCTGAAGCTCGTCCAGGCGGATGGCGTTGGTCGGTGTCTGTTCAATGGATTCGGTCAGTCGCGTCAGCTGTTTGCGGGCGCTGTCCTTCTGTTCATCCAGAACCTTCTGCCGCGCCGAAATCTCGGCCAGCTGCACATCCAGAAGCGAGTTGCCGGTCACTTCCTGGCCGTCCTCGTCGGGCTGCACGGTGGCAACCTGATCTTCCAGCACGGAAATCCGCGCTTGAAGCATCTTGACCCGCGGGTTGTCCGAAGAATAGACGGCAAGCGCGTTGTTCAGCTCGGACCGCAGTTCTTCCAGTTGTTTCTGTTCCGGCGTCATGGCCGGGCCGGCCAGCCCACCGACCTGACCGGTCGTTTCGAAGATCCGCACCAGCCGCCGGCGCTGTTCTTCCAGGCTGACGGTTTCGCGCTCCAGCTGCGCCAGGCGTTCCTGCATCAGGGATTGCTGGCTCAGGCGATAGTCCAGGCTTTCCGGCAGGGCCGACACGTTCTCGGTCTTGAAGGCAAGGATGCGGGCACTGCGTTCGGCCAGTTCCTGGTTGAGCCGCGACACTTCCTGTTCGAAAAACTCAAGCGTCTGGGTGGCGCGACCGGTGCGCGACTGAACGTCTTCTTTCTGGATCAGAGTCAGGTATTCGTTCAGCACCCCGGCCGCGCTTTGCCCGGTCGGGGCTTCGAAATTGATCGTCATCAGCGCTGCCTGATCCAGCCCGGCGGTGCTGCGGATCGAGGTGCGCGCCCGCATCGCTTGCACGATCCGGTCCGGCGTCATTTCGTCCTGACCCTCAAGCAGTTGCAGCTTGTTGGCGATCTCAAGCAGATTGGCGCGGGTCATCAGCTTCTGTTCGACGATCTGCAATTGCTCCTGCGCCGGGGTGCGGGCGGTCGAAGCGGCCAGTTCGTCGGGAATCTGCGGCGATTCCACGATCAGCGTCATCCGCGAGACATAGGCGGGCGGCAGCGACATCGCCATGATGATCGACGCCGCACCGATGACCATGGCGACCGTCAGGAAATACGGAAGACGCCGCACAAAGATTGATCGGTAGTATTTTATAGTCGTTGAAGCCATTGGCGCTTTAATCCTTACCGCAAGACCCGCCGGTCTGCGCAACTCGTATCAGAAATCTGGTCGGGCATCGTAACATGCTGTCAATTTCCGCAGAAGCTATCCGGTTTTCTTCTTGGGTATGTCAACCCGCCGCCCCTCGCGCAGGAACAAAGGTTTGGTTGTGTCTGCTTCGGGTTCGGCCTCTTCCTCGGTCAGATTGCTGGCAAAGAAAACACCGTCTTCCAGAACATTGCGCACAGCCTTCACCGAAACGCGCGAGCTGTTGCCGCTCCAGGCATAGAGAAGCGACAATTCGCAAAGCTGGTTGACAAGGCGCGGGATGCCCTTGGTGGCGTTGAAAATCTCGCCGCAGGCCAGCGGTGTGATTTCGCGACCGGTGCCGCCCGCGACCTTCAGGCGATGTTTGATATATGACCGCACCGTGGGTTCATCCATGCCTTCAAGGTGAAAGCTGGCGGCCACCCGTTGCGCCAACTGGCGCATACCGGGGCTGAGCACGATTTCTTTCAGCTCGGGCTGGCCGACAAGGATCAGCTGGATCAACTCGTCCTTGTTGGCATTGATGTTGGTCAGCATCCGCATCTCTTCCAGCCCTTCGCTGGACAGGTTCTGCGCCTCGTCGATGATCAGGACCACCCGGCGCCCTTCGGCATATTCGCTGACGATGCTTTCCTGAAAGCGCTGGAACAGGGTCACATAGCTTTCCGTGGGTTCAAACGGGATGGACAGGGCGTTCATCACCCATTGCAGCAATTCGCCCCGGTCGCCCTGCACGTTGGACAGCAGACCGACACGCACGCTGTCGTCCATCTGGCTGAGCAGTTTCTGGACCAGCGTGGTCTTGCCCGATCCGATTTCGCCGGTGATCAGGGTGATCGGCGCGCGTGACAAGACCCCGAACTCCAGCACCGCATAGGCACGCTTGTGCTGCTTGGACCAAAACAGAAAGCTCGGGTCCGGCACCAGAGTAAAGGGCCGTTCGGCCAATCCGAAATGCCCAGTATAGAGTTCGTTGGAATTCATATTCCTATCTAACTTTCCGGTCTAATACCTTAATGGCTAAAGCGAAGATGTGGCCAAAAAATGTCAAAACCTGTTGGCTTCTCGCATATTCCTGACCGCACTACAAACTTGATCCTGTGCACCAGTCCGTATTTTCGGGCTGAGAATCAGGTGCGATCCGGTAAAAGGAATCACTAATTGAAAAGAATCAGAAAATTCCGCTAATTAATCGAAATCAAAAATCAATAAAAATAGAAAAGCGTCCTTTATTATATATCCACACGAAACAATAAAACAGTTAATTGGGCCAATAGAATGCTTGTAAAATTATAAGTTTCCAACTACTTAATGCATCAATCCGTCGGGTGGGCGGAAATGTGCTACAAATTGGGCAATAATGTGTTAATGTCCGAGTGGGGTAAGGAGAGCCGAGAGGCAATTTTAAGCTGATTGGCTGGTTCGCAAGCTGCTGTGCCTGCAAGACATAGAGATTATTTCGTCTCGAGGGTTTCCCGTGTCAGGCTGCTGCTTTTTTATTGAGGTGTAAGGAAAGATGACGACTCATTTTAAGGACTTTTCGGGTTCCAGCACCAAGCTGGTAAAACGCCAAAACTATTACGTAGCTGATTCTTCCATTCGACCCTATCGTGATCGCTTCAAGCGCCTGTTTGACATCGCTTTCGTCATCGCAGCTGCGCCGATCGCCATACCGTTGATCGGGATCATGCTGCTCCTGGCCGCGCTTGATGGCGGCAAACCGTTCTATCGCCAGCGTCGCATCGGCAAGGACGGTCGGATTTACAGCATGGTCAAGATCCGCTCGATGGTGAAGAACGCCGACCAGCGTCTTGAAGCTTATCTGGACAGCAACCCCGAGGCCCGCGCCGAGTGGGACAGCACACAGAAGCTGAAGAACGACCCACGGATTACCAAGATCGGGAAATTCCTGCGCAAATCGTCGATGGACGAGCTGCCGCAGCTGTGGAACGTGTTGCTTGGCGACATGTCGATCGTCGGGCCGCGCCCGATGATGGAAGACCAGAAGTCGCTGTATCCGGGGGCCGCCTATTATGCCCTGCGTCCCGGCATCACCGGACCGTGGCAGGTGTCGGACCGGAACGAGTCGACATTCGCCCAGCGTGCGACCTTCGACACGAAATACTACTACGAGCTTTCGCTGAAGAAAGACCTCGAAATTCTCGGTCAGACGATTGGCGTGGTCCTGCGCTGCACCGGGCACTGATACGAACAGGCGGCGTCAGACCAATCCGGTCCGGCGCCGTTTTCTCTTACCGCCTGATTCCATCATTTGTCGGCGCGACAGGTCCGTCAGCGCCGTTTCCCCGACCCCGGCATGTGGTATTCGGTCGGAAACGGGTGCAATTTCGCGACAAATCTGCTTCAGCGGGTAAATCGTCAGGTATTTATCGTTTAATTACAATCCAGACCGGGTTATTCTTGTTCAAGCCTGTTGGCAGCTAGGGGATTCACGATGTTAAAACAATTTTTCACGCTTCTCACCGCCGTGTTCGCGCTCGGTGCCTTTACAGCAGGCGATGCGCTGGCGCAAAACGGATACAAGATTCGATCCGGCGACACCTTGAATGTCGAGGTTGTCGAAGATGCCAACCTGAACCGGTCGGTTCTGGTCCTGCCCGATGGCTCGATCAGCTTCCCGTTTGCCGATGGCGTGCGCGCCGCCGGCCGCACAACCGCGCAGGTGGCCGCAGCCCTTGCCAGCGCCATGGCGTCGAACTTCGCCGCCACCCCGAACGTCTATGTCTCGGTCGGGGAAATCGGCACGACCGCCGGCAGCGGAACGACCACGCGCGCGGTCGCCACGCAAGACATCTATATCACGGGCGAGATCAACAGCCCGGGGAAACTGGAAGGCAGCCGGGGTATGACCGTGTTGCAAGCCATCGCCCAGGGCGGGGGCCTGACCCGCTTTGCCGCCGCCAAGCGTATCCAGGTGCGCCGTGGCAGCAAGATTTACGGCTATAACTACGACACCAATGCAGGTAACATGCGCCTGCAAAAAGGTGACGTCATCATTGTTCCGCAGCGCAGGCTTTTCGAATAAGCGCAGCGGACAAACGAGCAGAGGAAAACAGGTGGGACAGAAAAACAAAATCGCCGCCCTCCTGGCCGGAACCAGCCTTTTGGCAACAGGGTTGGTTCCCGCCACAGGTCAAGAAGCAGACACGACGGCCCCGACTGAAGGGTTCTTGATGACCCTGGGGATCGCGTCGACCTTGCGGGTGAACGACAACCTCAGCTTCAGCGACCCGTCGCCCGGCACATCGACCCTGTGGGACAATACCGTGACCTTCGGGCTGATCAGTGAAACCGGCATTGCCCGGTTCACCGCCGATCTGGCGGGCACCATCCGCACCGCTGCCCTGCCCGGTCAATCGACCGAGACAACATTCGACGACCCGTCGGTCGTTCTTGGCTATCAACTGGAAAGCGCGGACAGCCTACTTGAGGCCGAACTGGCCTATACGCAGGTGTCGTTGCAATTCGAAGACCCGCTGGCGGGCCTTGACGATCTGATCGAAGACGGGCTCGAGCCCGAGGACCTGGTTCCCACCGATGGCGTGCGCGGCACCTATAGCGCGCGGCTGGGGTTCGAAACCGGACGGACCCGTGCGTTTGGGTTCGGCACCGTGCTGGAATACGACAAGACGGAATACTGGGACACCACCGATCCGGCCAACTATGACGACGAAACCACGGCGGCCGAGGTGTTTGCCCGCCTGCAATTCTCGCCGGTGATGGAAGGTCGTCTGGCGCTGGAGTGGGAACAGTATGACGCGATGGATACGGTTCTGACCTCGCGCCGCACGGTTGGCGCGACGGCCAGTGTTACCTATGAGATCAATCCGATCACCCGCATGACCGCCAGCCTTGGCTATACCGAGATCGAGGAAACCAACCTGATCGGGACGACGCTGCAAGATGGCGTGACCGGCGGGTTGGCCGTGACCCGCGATTTCCCGACCGGCAGCGTCACCGCCGAATTCAGCACCGGGATCAGCACCACGGGGCGGCGCGACACCATCGAACTGCGCACCGATTTCGAAACCCCGGGCGGGTCGATCAGTGCCGGTATCGGGGCCACCCGGTCCAATTCCGATGATGCCAACCTGATTGGCAGCCTGGGCATTACGCATGAACTGGCGATGGGCACCATCACCGCGGCGGTCGAGCGGAGCTATGACACCTCGGATGCCGGGGTCGAGAACCGGTCGACCACCGCATCGCTTGGGTTCGATACCGATGTGTCGCCCAATGCGTCGATCGGGTTTGAACTGGATTATGCCGAAGTGACGGATCTTGTTGCCGACACCACCACGTCGGTTTCCGGGTTCCGGGCCACCTATTCCCGTGATCTGACGGCGGATTGGGGTCTGACCGCTGGTTACGAATATCGCAAACGGCAGGAAACCGGTTCGACGGATCGCGAATCCAACGAGCTTTTCGTGACCCTGGAGCGCGAGTTCAGCATCCGCTGATCGCCCCACCCTGCGCGATCTGGCGCGGTGGCATCCGAATAAAGGAAAACCCACCCAAGGCATCGGCCGGGTGGGTTTTTTGATGGGTTGCCCGAATGGGCGCAGGAAACGCTTTAGTTCGACACCGAACTGGCCGATTTTACCTCGACCACCGTTTCTTCCTCGGGTTCACCGAACTGGCTGCCTGCCCCCAGCGCGATGTTCAGACGCACATAGTTACGGGCCAGTTGGCGCAGGTTGTCGGCAAGGGCCGTGTCGGCGTCGGCGATCCGTTCCTCGGCGCTGATCAGATCGCGGATGGTCGCGCCTTCGCGTGTCAGAAGCTCTTGGGTCAGATCCCGCGCCTCGCCGTTCAGGCGCACGCGGCGCTGCGATTCAACGACGGCGCTGCGGCTGCCGTGATAGGCAGCAAGGGCGCTTTCAACCTCGCTGACTGAATTCAGGACGGCAGATTGCCAGCCCGCGTAAGCCTGACGCGCGGCAGACTGGCGTGCGGCAACCCGTGACTTTTCGCTGTTCATCGGCAGTGACGGCAGGTTCAGTGACGGCCCGATGAAATACTCAAGCCCGTCGGGGCCACTGGTCGCGCCATATCCGATCATGCCGCTCAGCGACAGGGACGGATACATCTCGGCGCGGGCAATGCCCACATTGGTGATCGCTTCGTAATAGCTGCGCTCGGCGATCTGCATATCCGGCCGGTTGCGCAGAATGTCTGCGGGCACGCCGGTTTTCAGGGTTTTCGACGGGCGCGGCTGGCTGGCATTGCCATCAAGGTCGATGCCCAAGCGTCCGGGCGCGACACCGGTCAGAACCGCGATTTCGGTCTTGCCGGCGCGAACCGCAGCGACAAGCGGCGGAATTTGCGTCTGGGTCTCGGCGACCAGGGCCTCGGTCTGGACCACATCCAGACGGGTGGCGGCGCGACGATCAAACAATTGCTTGGTTTGCGTCACCGCATTGCGCCGCGAGGCAAGTTGCTGGCGGCGCAGGTTCAAAAGACGCTGGTTGTAGCGCAGGTCCACATAGGCGTTGGACAGGTTCAAAAGCAGGGTCAGGCGCGCGGCGTCTTCCTGGGCATCTGCGATGTCGACGCGGGCGCTGGCGGCCTGAATCTGCTGGCGGCGCAGACCGTATGGGTCAAGCATCCAGTCCAGGTTAAGCCGGGCATTGGTGCTGTGGCTTGCGGTGCCGCCGGGCGGTTGGGCATAGCGATGGGTGGCGGTCGGCGTCAGGCTCAGCAATCCCGGCACCGCGTCGCGGTTGGCCCGCGCCTCGATCACCTTTTCGCGGGCGATCTCAAGATCAAGGTTTCCGGCAAGGGCGCGCGTGACCAGCTTGTTGAAGACCGGGTCCTTGAACCCCATCCACCAGGTATCATTGGCCAAGGGCACAGGAACCGCCCGTGACGAGACGCTTGAATAGGATTTGGAGAATTTGAAGAATGGAGCTTTGTAAGGCTGGTCCGTTGCGCAACCGGAAAGCCCGATTGTGGCTGCCAGAACGCATCCCAATACCGGCGCAGTGCGCCTGTTCATATGTTTCATTTTGCTACCCGTCTGCCTCGTCAGTCGTCTTTGCGACTGTTGTATTTACGGTTGTTATTGGGGGCAGACTGGCACAGAACCCTGTTTTCACCAAGAAATACTGCGTTTTTTGGGAAACTGCGGGGGCAGGATGACCAAAAAACCACAACCGGTGATCACGGGTATATGTCTATCCTTCGCGGAATGCGCGTCTGAGCTGTTGCAAAAGCGGTTCGGTCAGATAGGTCAGAACCGACCGTTCGCCGGTTTGCAGGAAGGCTTCGACGGGCATACCGGGGATCAGTTCGACATCGCCAAGGCGCGCGATTTCCTCGACCGGCAGGGTCAGGTCGATGCGGAAATAGCTTTGCCCGGTCTGCGGGTCTTCGACCGAGGTGGGTGAGATTCCCGCCACCGTCCCGAACAGTTCCGGCGTGGTGCGCTGGTTGAAGGCCGGGAACAGCACTTTCGCCACCTGCCCCACGAACACCTGGTCGATGGAACGCGGATCGACCTGCAACTTGAATTCGACCCCGTCAGACAAGGGCACGATCTGGGTGATCGTGGCCTCGGGCGCCACCACACCGCCTTCGGTCGTGGCCTGCAATTCATGCACGATCCCGTCGGTTGGTGCGTGAATGTCGATCCGCTCCAACTGCTTCTCGACGGTGACGATTTGCAGGATCAGCTCTTCCCGCTCGGCGGTGGTGGTGCGCAGTTCGGTCACCACCTGTTCCTTGAACTCGCGGTCGGCTTGCAGGATCTCAAGCTCGGTGTCGCGGATCGAGTTATAGATTCGAGCAAGCTCGGACTGATGTTCGGCAATCTGCCCCAGCAGCGAGGATTCGCGCCCCTGCAATTCCAGCAATTCGCTTTCGCGCACCAGCCCCTGTTCGCTTAACCCCTGTTTGGTTTCGCGTTCCTGACTGACATAGGCCAACTGGTCCTCTTTGGCGCTGATCAGGGCTTCGACCCCGGAAATCTGGTTGCGGAACTGCAGGATACGTTCCGCCAGTTGTTCCTTGCGCCCGCTCAACACCTCGCGCCGGGCCACGAAAATCTCGCGCTGGCCTTTGAAATGCTGGGTCAGGTCGATGTCGGGCAGATACGAGGTGTCGATATCGAAAACAGGCTCGTCAAGCTCCTGGTATTCGGATTCCAACCGGGCCTCGCGGGTGACGACTTCGGACAGGCGGTTGCGGTAAATCTCAAGATTGATCTGCAACAGGCTGGGGTCCAGCCTGAGCAACACGTCGCCCTTGCTGACCACATCGCCATCCCTGACCAGGATTTCCTTGACCACCCCGCCATCCAGACTTTGCACCTGTTTTGGCAGGCCGCGCACGACCACCTTGCCTGGTGCGATCACCGCCCCGGTGATCAAGGTCGATGACATCCAGATGAACGCGGACACCAACAGCGCCAGAGAGGCCAGCGCGCCCAGATACACAGGCGCCGCCAGCCCGATCTTGATCGTATCGTCAGAGGTTCGTTTGGGACCGTCCATCGTTTATACCTCGAACACGGAACTGGGGGCTGCGGTGGGCCGCGGGGGTGTGGCGTGCTGCAACACTTCTTCTTTCATCCCGAACCGGCCCACCTTGCCTTCGTGCAGGATCAGGATCTTGTTCACGGCCTGAATGACACTGGGGCGGTGCGCCATGACCAGAACGGTGCAGCCCTTCTTGCGCATCCCGATGACCGCGCTGGCCAAGGCCTCGTCCCCCTTGGCATCGAGGTTCGAGTTCGGCTCGTCCAGCACCAACAGACGCGGACTGCCATATAGCGCGCGCGCCAGACCAAGGCGCTGTGTCTGCCCGCCGGACAGGGGCTGTTCGGTGGTGCCGACATAGGTCGCATAGCCCTGTGGCATCTTCAGGATCATGTCATGAACGCCCGCGATCTGGGCAGCTTCGATAACGTCCTCGTCACGGGCATCGGGATCGAACCGCGCGATGTTTTCCGCAATCGTGCCCGGCAGCATCTCGACCCGCTGCGGCAGGTATCCGATATGCCGGCCCAGATCCTCGTTATGCCATTGGTTCAGCGTTGCACCGTCCAGACGCACCTCGCCGTGATCGGGCTGCCACAGCCCCACCAACAGGCGCGCAAGGCTGGACTTGCCCGCCGCGCTGCTGCCGACAACCCCCAGACCGTCGCCCGGCTCAAGCTCGAACGTGACGCGTTCCAGAATGCGGGGCCGGTCGCTGACCAGAGAGTTCTTTGGCGTCAGCTTGGTGACATTCCTGACCTCCAGATGCCCTTTGGGGTCGGGAAGATCGAAGCGGGTTTGCGGGTCGGGAAGATAATCCATTGCCTCTTTCAGCCGACGATGCGCATCGCCTGCCCGCCCGATGGTGCGCCAGTGGCCGATCACCTGATCGACGGGCGCCAGCGCGCGACCCGCCACGATCGAGGTCGCGATGATCATGCCTGGCGAAATTTCTTGTCGCAGCGCCAGATAGGCCCCGACGGTCAGCAAGGTCGACTGCAACAGCAGCCGGAAGGATTTCGAGAATGCCGCCACGATCTCGGACCGGTCGCCGCCGGTTTGATAGTGACCCAGGCTGTTCTGGTGCAGGGTGCGCCAGCGCCGCGTGACCTTGTCCAGCATCCCAAGCGCCATCACGGCCTCGGCGTTGCGACGCGCGCGTTCGACGAAGGATCGTTCGACCCCATCGCTGTAGCCCGCGTTCTTGATCGGCGCGTGCGAGGCAAAGCGGTTGATCACCGCTGCAATGATCACGATCAGCGCACCGCCCACGGTCAACCAACCCAGCCACGGATGGATCAGGAACACGACCGCCAGAAAGATCGGAATCCACGGCAGGTCGAACAGCCCCAGAATCGCAGGGCTGGCCAGAAAGGCGCGGATCACGCCCAGATCCTGCACCGGGTTGTAATGTTCCTTGTTGTCGACAAAGCCCGACCGCAGCCAGAAACCGAACGCATCCGCACCGACCGCCTGATCCATCCGGTAACTGGCCCGCGACAACAGCCGCGCGCGCAGAAACTCATAGACGCCCAGAAACGCGTAAAGGATCACGACAATCACGAACAGGCCCTGCAACGTGGCCACCGACCCGCTGGACAAGACACGGTCATAGACCTGAAGCATGTAAAGCGGCCCGGTCAGCATCAAAAGGTTGATCGCGGCGCTGAACAAACCAACGGTCATGAAGGCCCGGCGCAGGCGCGAAAGTTCGTTCTTATAGGGGTTTTTCCTGGGCTTCGCAGAAAACTGTTCTGACAATCAACTATCCCCATAAGTGCCTGCTTCGATAATGCGCCCAGTTTGTTCAGATGTCGGGGGCGATGCAAGAACTGAACGGGGTTCGTGGGAAATTAAAGCGTTTCACGCATGGCTTTGGTCCGGCCAGACACAGAAAACGCGCCACGGGTTATCCGGGCGCGTGGGATCAAACGGCAGTTGGGAAGCGGGCGATCAGCTTTGCGGTTCGTCCGGGCCGCCCAGGATGTAATCGCGGATCAGGCGCAACATGGCAAAGCTGACAAGGGCGGAAAAGGTGCCGACAGAACTATAGAACCACAAGGCCATCCAAACGGAATAGCCGTTCAGCAAGGCGGCAATGGCGGTGCCAAACCCGACAAGCATTCCAAGAACAAGAACACCGATTACCATGTTCAACTCCCGTCCGCGCGTTGGCTGCCAGTCTGTGCAGCCCTGCGTCTTCATTCCTTCGCAGCCTTTATCCTCCACCCTGCGGTGGATTCGTGGCACAATTAAGGCGCGAGCGCCTGATAGTCAGGGTTGCAAAAACAAATGTTGCGAACCGCAATGAATGCGAAGGCAACCGATGTTTCCGGCCCGAGTGGTAAGGCCACTATACATATAATCAACCAAAGCGGGAGTCTCGGCCGGCAAAAACTTCCAGCCGAGCGAGACCATGCCGAACAGATGCGCCGGATTCCCAACTTTGGCTTCGGCAGACCCGAACTTTCGAACTGTTCGAAAGAATAAGGGATGTTGCGGCTTCTCGTTGTTTCCAATCAGTTTTCTGACAAGGTTACATTTGGGGTGCGCAAGGGTTGAGCAACCTCTTTTCCCCGTTTTCGTGTGGTTCTGCCGCCACATACGAAAGGCAGGCAAGAACGGATTGCTTCGCGCGGCGCGCACTTTGCTAAGGCGCCATAACCGAATCACCAAACCCGTTATTGGTGCCGTGATCGCATCTTGCGGCACCGGACCAACGCGTTTTCCCCATGGTTGTCTGACCTCCATCGCCCCCTGCCCGAGCAAAAACTTGTCGTTGCAGGAACCATAATCTGCCCTGCCTTGCCGTATTCACGCCCGTTTCACGCTGAAATTACGGGCTGTCCCTAATCTGGTCACAGACGCATCATCTTGGGGGAGCGCGCAAATTGTTTGCTGAGCATTTTTTGCAAGAAATGCCGAGTTTGGGTAGTATTTCGAAACAATCTTTTGCGCCTGTCGCGAAGGTTTCCGAAGGAACGCCAATGGACGCTGATCATTCCCGCCAACACGACCTGGACATCTTCTTGTTCGGACCGCTTGCCGTGCAGGATGGCGCAGGCCATCAGTACACGCCGAAAAACCAGAAATCCAAAGCCGTGCTTGCCATGCTGGCGCTTGCCCCGCGCGGGTCGCGGTCGCGTGTCTGGCTGCGTGACAAACTGTGGAGCGACCGCGGCGAGGATCAGGCCTCGGCCAGCCTGCGGCAGGCGCTTCTGGACATTCGCAAATGTTTCGGGGCCGAGCTGAAAGACATCCTCAGCGCCGATAAATATTCCGTTTCACTGGACCTATCGCGTATCCGCGTCGACGCGATCGAGCTGATGGGAAAGGTCGAGCGCGGAGAGGTGGCGCCCCCCGTCGGTCTTGATGCCGTGTCCGAGCATTTCCTGGAAGGGTTCGACATCTGCGACCCCGAATTCGAAAGCTGGCTGACACTGGAACGCCAGATCTGGGAACAGCGGCTTGTCGATCATGGCACGGACGATGCCACCGACGCGCCGCCTGAAATGTCGCCCGATGCGTTGGGGCTGTCCCGTGGCCCGCAAGACCCATCGACCCCCGACCCCGTCATCAGTGCACGGATGAACACCGCCGACCCCGTGCAACCCGCGCTGGCACCCACATGGGCCATAGGGGTTCAGAGCGGCATGGCGGGTGACGCCCATGCCGGGCTGCTGATCGACAAACTGACCCGGAACCTGCGCGAAATGGGCCGGGTGCCCAGTGTGCGCACCTTCGAAAACCAGCCCTTGTCGCAAATGCGCAGTGAATTCGGCCGCGTCGAGATCCCGCTGGTGCTGCGGGTGACGGAACTCAGCCAAGGCCCGTCCGTCCGCCTGTCGGTCGAACTTCTGACCGGTAAGGATGGCGTGACGGTCTGGTCCTCCAGCCAGGCGTTCACGCCCGAGGATTTCGCCCAGCCCGCCTGCCCCGCGCTGAACGGGCTTGTGTCACATGCGGTGATCCAGATCGGCCGCCATCTGCAACGACAGGCTACCAGCCCGCAAATGGCCGGGGCGGGGCAGTTGATCGAATGTATCTACCAGATGTTCGGCCTGTCAGTGAACGAGCTGACCAGTGCCGAGGACAAGCTGGCCCATCTTCTGAAGGTGCAGCCCAACGCCCAGACCTATGCGTGGATGGCCTTTGCCAAGTCCTTTCAGGTGGGCCAGCGGTTCACCCCGGACGCCGCCGCGCAGATCTCGGAAGCGCAGTATTATGCCACCCGCGCGCTGGAAGAAGACGAGTTTGACCCGCTGGTCCTGTCATTGGCCGCGCATATCCATTCCTATCTGTTCAGCGAGTTCGACATGGCGGCGTCATTGTTCGAACGGGCGCTGAAGATCGACCCGGAACAAGCCATCGGCTGGGATCTTTATGCGACGATGAATGCCTATGCGGGCGATACGAAGAAATCACTGGCGATGGCGTCATGGGCGCAGCATTTAGGGTCTAACACCCCGATCAGTTACTATTTTGACACCACCAAATGCATTGCCGCCGCCCTTGCGGGCCATCACACCGCCGCGATCGAGGCGGGCGAAAAGGCGCTGGTGCAGCGGCCCAGGTTCAATTCGATCCTGCGCTATCTGATTTCCAGCCACGCCCATCTGGGCAATGTCCAGATGGTCGAAAGCCTGCGCCAGAAACTGGTCGAGATCGAACCCGATTTCTCGACCGAGGTTCTGCGCGGGTCCGGCTATCCGGGTCTGGCGACCGAGGGCGGGCGCCAGTTCCTACTGGGTCTTAGCAAGGCCGGGTTTGACCACACCTAACATCGCAAAGGGGAACGAGATGATGAAAGACCGGGCCGACGCGACCCATGAATGCGGGTCCATTGCCGAATTTCTGAGCCTTGGCCAGATCACCGTTGGCCCCAAGGGCCTGCAATTCGATGACGCGACGGACGAGATCGCCGAGATCACCGTCGAAAACCGCACCGGAGCACAAGGGGCCGGCGGTGTCAGCGCGGTCAGGATGGTGTTGAACAAGTCCGCGTTCAACAAATCGGCGCTGAACAAGAACAAAAACAAGAATAAAAACAAGAACAAGAATAAGAACAAGCTTCAGGCTCCAAGCGCGCAGGGCAGCAGCGGGACCTTGATGCCGACCGAGGCGCTGTTGCGCCTGCATCGCGCCGGGGCCGCCAATCTGGGCGCGCGCTTGCCCAATGAATGGACCAACGTCACCCTGCCCCCGCCGCCGGGGCCGGACCACAGCCGGTTGGAAACGCAGCTTATGCTGGCCATGCAGCGCAATATTGACGAGCGCAAGTTGCGTATCCCCGATATCCTGCAAGAGGCCACGCTGGACCTGACCGCCTTCACCCGCCCGTTGGGCATTGACGGCTTGTCAGGGTTTGAAAACACCGAAGCCCTGTTTCTGGAACTGCTGACGGTCACCGAATATATCGGGCTCTATTACAAAGGGCTGTTCGGACGGCTCAGACCCAACCAGATCGAGCCGCGCCTGCGCCCCGTCCTGCCCAACCCGGCGCACGAGGCCTATCCCAGCAATCATTCCTTCCAGTGTCACACGCTGGCTTTTGCCTTCAACACGATCTTGCCGGAACATCCCGCCACGCAGGTCTTGTCTGAATCCGCGCTGAACGTGGCGCAGAACCGCGAATGGGCGGGGCTGCATTATCCCAGCGATACCGCGGCGGGTCAGCTTTTGGCGAAACGATTTGCACCCCTGTTCGCCGAGGCGTTTGCCGATCGGTATCAGGATGTGCAGCAGGAATGGATTTAAAGAGGGGGCGGGACATGAACACAGAGATTTCAAGATGCCTTGAAGCCGAGCATGTGGACGAGACCAGCTATTATTACCTGTGGCACCTTGTGTCGTTGGGGGTGCTGACCCCGGACAAGGCACAGACGGGCTTTTCCGACACGCTGTGGGACATGCTGGCCGCGAAAGCCGAGGCAACCCCGTCAACCGTGGTCATGATCGACGTGGGGTGCAGCTTTTCCCATCCAAACCTGAAAGGCCGGGTGGACGCGGCCCGCTCGCTCGATTTCACCGGCACGCCCTATGGTGCGCGCCTGACAACCGGGTCGGATGGCGATCAGAGGAACTTTGCCGGGCTGTCGGTCAACGACCTGCATCTTGACGGGCTTCAGGCCGATGAACTGACCATGTTCGACGAGGTGGTGCAGCATCTGGTCGACAGCAGGGGCGAGTTGCGCCCCCATGGCGATGCCGAGGCGCGATTTGCCTCGCACGGGACGGCGGTCAGCGGGCTGATCGTCGGGGGGCCAGAAAACTGCTGCGGGTCGGACGAGTTGGGATCGCCCGGCGTGATCCCCTATTTCGGCGTCGATCCGTTTTCGACCCTGATTTCGCTGCGCACCGGGTTTGACAATGACCCGCTGCAATTCATCGCGGCCCTGCTTTATGCGTGGCTCCAGAAGCCTGATGTGATCGTCATGCCACGCGGCCTGCCGGACCCGGAAGCCTCGGCGCTGGCACCCAAGGACGACTTCAAGGCCGAATTGCAAAGCTGGGCCAACCGCGAGGCTGCCGACCTTCTGCACCGGATCGAGGTGCTGACCGCCAAAGCCTCGATCCACGATCCGACGATGCCGCAAGTGTCGGAAACCGGGCGCCACCTGTGGCGCGTGGTGCGGGCGCTGTTCATCGCGATCAGCAAACATGTGCCCATCGTCTGCGCCGCCGGGAACGAAGGCGAAAGCCAGCTTCTGTTCCCCGCCAATCTGGCCAATCGTGAAAACGGCATCATTGCCGTGGGCGCGGTATCGGGTCAGGGGTATCGCTCGGGCTATGCCAACTATGGCGACGGGCTGACGCTGGTCGCACCCTCGGACGACATGGAGGTGTTCAACCGCCACCAGTTGCGCGAAACGCCCAAGCGGATGGACAGGGTCGGCTATCTGAAACCCGACAACGCCATGGCGGTGCCCTATAGCCGCAAGGCGTTGCTGAGCACCGATATTCCGGGGCATTTTGGGTATGACGGGGAAGACGATGGCGATCCGGACCTGACGGTCGCGCAGGCCCAAAGCGGGTTCTATACCCAGTTTGGTGGCACATCGGGTGCGTCTGCGCTGGTGGCCGGGGTGATCGCCCTTGTGCGGCGGGCGGAACGGCTGGCGCAAGACGGCAAGGGCGCGCGGGATGGCTGCGACCTGAAGGCGCTTCTGATCGCGACCGCGCGGCGTGACATGCCGATGATGGGCGCAACCCTGCCCCTGAAGACCGATTGCATGAACGTCGCCAACGAAGATGCCGACGCGTTCGAAACCTTCTTCGGTGCGGGCCTGATAGATGCCAAAGCCGCCGTAAACGCTGTTTTGACCTGAGCGGCCTTTGAACCCGCCACATGTTGAAAGCCGCCGGGCAGCTCCCGGCGGTTTTTTCTTGCGTGCACGGGGCGCAATTCACGCAAATCTGCTGCAAACCCGCGCTTTATCACGCAACATTCACGCCACCCTTTCGCCGCGTTTATGCCCCTGCGTCATAGTATAAGGGCGTTCTGAGGAACCAGTTTGGCGAAAGCCATTTTATCACCTGTTCCTTTCCAAGCCCCAGGCTGGTTTCTCAGTTCGCACCAGAGACACATACCCAAGACCCGAGATGACACGCCAATAACCGACCTGATGAACCGAGGTGAGACCATGGACAAACTGGACCCGAAACTGAAAGACCGGATGGAAAGCATGGTCATGTACTCGCATCCGGTGCAGATCGCCTTCAATGACGATGGCACGTATCTGATGGATCACCTGAACAAGAACGGTGTCGTGGTCGATGACAACATGGCCGAGATCCAGCTTTTGTTCGCGGATCTGACCTCGCGCCAGATCGAGGATCTGCTGCTTCACGAAACGGTCGCCCAGATTGCGCTGGACGATGATGCAAGCGTGTTCCAGTAACCCGCGCCGCGTGGGTGTCACCGGCAATGCCGGTGCCGGTGGGGCGCATCGCGCAGGGTGCAGAGCACAAAGAACGGGTCGGTTTCTCCCGCCGGCCCGTTTCTTTTGTGCCTGTCCCGGCGGATCAGCCGGGTTTTTCCGACAATCCCAAACGTGGCTTCAGGCCATCCAATCCGATGATCAACGCGTCAATCGCTCCGGCCTTGCGCATATGGGTGCGCAGGGTGGCATTCAGCCCGCCTTCGGTCGCCAGACTGTCCAGCAGGTCGGTGAACGAGGTTTCCGGGTTCTCGGTCATGCTGCGTAAAAACCCGGTGAAGACCGTCGCGACATACTGCTCGGACGCGGTTTCGTCCCCCGTCAACGCCGCCAGCCACCGCGCCCCTTCGCGCATCTGGTCCAGGATCGGCGACGCCAGCGCCGTGGCGGCGAAATGCGCGTTCAGCGCCGCCTCGGCCGCGCAGGGGATGATCAGGTCGGTATCCCCAAAAAGCCTCTGCAAGGCGGGGCTGTCGGGAAACACCGGCAGGGCCGACCCGCCAACCGCAATGGATGGCAGCGGGATGGTGATCGCGATCTCGGTCGCCGGGGCGCACAGGGCTTTCAGATCGGTCAGCGGCACATCGACCATCACCGAGATCACGCTTTGATCGGCGCGAAAGGTCAGGCCCGGCAACACGTCCCGCGCCACACCTGCCAGCAGGCACAGAAAGACCACGTCGCTGTCTGCAATGACCAGTTCATTCGGCGCGACAGCCACATCGGTGAATTGTGCCGCCAGTGCCGCCGCCATCGCCCCGTTCCGTTCAGATACGGTGATCTGGTGCCCGCGCCCTGTCAGCCCCGCGACCATGGCCGCCGCGATCTCGCCCGTGCCGATGAAGCCGATCCGTTCCATGCACTATCCTTTTCCGGCCTCACCAGCTTGCGCGATCATCCGGGCCACGTCCAGCATACGGTGCGAAAAGCCCCATTCATTGTCATACCAGCCAAAGACCCGAAGCAACCCGCCTTGCGACACCGAGGTTTCCGGCCCGGACAAGACAAGGCTCTCAGGCCGCATCCGCAGATCGCTGGACACAAGTGGTTCTTCCGTCCAGCCCAGAACATGCCCGGTTGCGGCGGCTTTCAGGACCGCGCGGGCCTCGTCCTTGGTTACGTCGCGTTCGGTGCGCACGGTCAGGTCGATGGCCGAAACGCTGGCGGTCGGCACCCGGATCGCACGGGCTTCGATCCGTCCGGCCAGATGGGGCAGAACCTCGCCTACCAGTTCGTGCGCGCTGGTGGTGGTGGGCACCATCGACAGGGCCGCCGCCCGCGACCGGGCCGGGTTGGCGCGCGGCTTGTCGACCGTCGGCTGGCTGCCGGTGTAACAATGCACGGTGGTCATATGCCCGCCAATCACGCCCAGTTCGCGGTCCAGCACCTTCAGAAGCGGCGCCAGCGCGTTGGTGGTGCACGAGGCATTGGACACGATCTTCTGCCCCGCCAGTTGTTCCTCGTTCGCGCCCAGAACGATGGTCACATCTGCCTCGTTCGATGGACCGGAAATCAGCACGTTATATGCCCCGGCCTGAAGCCCGCGTTCCGCCACCGCGCGCTTGCCCGCCATGCCGGTGCATTCCAGCACCACGTCGACATCCGACAGGTCCATCGTGCTGATGTCATGAAGCCCGTGGAACGGGATCACGGTGCCATTGATCGACAGCCCGTTCTCGACCGCTTCGACCTGCCCGGCAAAGGGGCCGAACACGCTGTCATATTTGAACAGATAGGCACAGGTGTCCAAGGGTTCGATATCGTTGATGAACGCCACTTCGAATTCCGACGGCGCGGCAGACAGGATGCGCAGGATCGACCGCCCGATGCGGCCAAAACCATTCAAACCGATGCGCGTCTTGCGCGGGGAAGAGGGGGACATCTGAACCTCGTCGTCTGGGTGATGGGTCCACAGAACGCGAAAGCCGGGGCAGGTGCAAGGGGCGGCGTGACCGCTATGCCGTCTGACGAAAGCTCACGTTTGCGTTTGCCGGATGGACGAACGGGTCGCTTCCGGGCCAAATGACAGAAAAAGCCCGCCCCTGCGGGCAAGGGTTTGGAAGGGGCCACCGATGCTGGATGCCTATGCACGCAAGCTGATCGACCCGCCGCTGAACGTGGCCGGGCGCGGGCTGGCGCAGGTCGGGGTTGGCGCGAACACGGTCACGCTGGTGGGGCTTGGCGTCGGCCTGACCGCCGCGATCGCGATTGCATTCGGTGCTTTCGGGCTGGGTTTGGGTCTGATTCTTGCCTCGCGCCTTGCCGATGGTCTGGACGGCGCGGTCGCCCGCGCAACCCACAGGACGGATTTCGGTGGCTATCTGGATATCACCTCGGATTTCCTGTTCTACGGCGCCGTGCCGCTTGGCTTTGTCCTGTTCGACCCCTCTTCCAACGCGGTGCCCGGGGCTGTCCTGCTGCTAAGCTTCTATGTCAACGGCGCCAGCTTTCTGGGCTATGCCATCCTGGCCGAGAAGAAGGGCCTTGCGACCCGCACGCAAGGTGTCAAATCGCTTTATTATTCCAACGGATTGCTTGAAGGGACCGAAACCATCGCCTTCTTCATCCTTCTGTGCCTGCTTCCCGCATATTTCGGGCCGCTGGCCTGTCTTTTTGCCATCCTCTGTTTCGCCACTGCCGCCTTGCGCGTCTTTGGTGCGTATCAGGCGTTTGGCCAGATCTCATCCGACCAACAGGAGACTCAATGAAACACCTCGCCCTTGCCGCAGGCCTGCTGGCATCATCCCTGATGCCGCTGACCGCCCATTCAGACCCTGATCCGGCCGATTGGGACGCCGTGACGGCCGAGGCCAAGGGCCAGACCGTCTATTGGAACGCCTGGGGCGGATCGCCCACCACAAATGCCTTCATTGACTGGGTGGGGCAGCAGGTGAAGGCGCAATTCGGCGTCACGCTTGAGCATGTGAAGCTGACCGACACCGCCGATGCCGTGACCCGTGTTCTGTCGGAAAAACAGGCGGGCAAGGACAGCGATGGCGCCATCGACCTGATCTGGATCAACGGGGCGAATTTCGCCGCGATGAAGGACGCGGGGCTTTTGTTCGGTCCCTTCGCCGAAGACCTGCCCAACTGGCAGTTTGTCGATGCCGAGGGCAAGACCGTGCGCACCGACTTCACCGTTCCTGTTGATGGTTATGAAGCCCCATGGGCGATGGCGCAGGTGGTGTTCATGTATGACACGGCGGATATTCCGACCCCCCTGCCCTCGGCAAGCGCAATCCTTGAATGGTCACAGGCCAATCCCGGTCGCTTCACCTATCCGCAACCGCCGGATTTTCTGGGCACCACGTTTCTGAAACAAATGCTGGTCGAGCTGGCGGATGACCCGTCGGCCCTTTCCGCGCCGGTGTCTGACGACAGCTATGCCCGCGTCACCGCACCGCTTTGGGGTTTTCTGGAAGAACTGACCCCGACCTTGTGGCGGCAAGGCCGGGCCTATCCCGCCAATGGGCCACGGCAGATCCAGCTGATGAATGATGGCGAGGTTGATCTGGCGATCAGTTTTTCCCCCTCTGAAGCCTCGACCGCCATCGCGAATTACGAACTGCCCGACACGGTGCGCACCTTCGTTCTGGACAAGGGCACCATCGGCAACGCGTCCTTCGTGGCGATCCCCTACAACTCCGGGTCCAAGGCAGGCGCGATGGTGGTGGCCGATTTCTTGATGTCGCCCAGGGCGCAGGCCCATGCGCAGGACCCGAATGTGCTGGGCTATGGCACGGTTCTGGATGTCGGCGCCCTGCCGCCCGAAGACCAAGCCGCGTTCGAGGCGCTGGACCTTGGCCTTGCCACGCTGACCCCGCAAGAGCTGGGTCGTGTGCAGGACGAACCGCATCCCAGTTGGATGACCCGCATCGCCGAGGATTGGCAGGCCCGATACGGCGTGCAATAGACCCTGATATGGCCCAAACGATCAGATTTCCGCGCCTGCCCCTGTTTCCGGCCCTGACCGTTCTGGTGCTGCTGGGGCCGGTGGCGGCGGGGCTCTGGGGCACCCTGCTGCCCGCGTTTGGCCACCTGCCCGCCGCCGGGCAGACCGGCCCATCGCTTGAGGCCTTTCGCGCCCTGTTTGGCTGGCCCGGAATCGGCCCCGCCATACGCCTGTCCCTGACCACCGGGCTGGCCGCTGCGGTGCTGTCGCTGGCGATCACCGCGCTGATCCTTGCGGGTTGGGCGGGCACGCGGGGGTTTCGTGTGCTTGAACGTCTGCTGTCGCCCTTTCTGTCCGTCCCCCATGCCGCCGCCGCCTTTGGCCTTGCCTTCCTGATCGCGCCATCAGGCTGGATCGCGCGGCTGTTTTCGCCGTGGCTGACTGGGTGGGATCGCCCGCCGGACCTTTTGATCCTGAACGATCCATGGGGCATCGCCCTGACCCTTGGCCTGGTGATGAAAGAGGTGCCGTTCCTGCTTCTCATGTCCATCGCTGCCCTGGGCCAGATCGACGGAAGGCGCCGCATGGCGTTGAGCCAGAGCATGGGCTACGGCCGCATATCGGCGTGGATGTTCGCGATCTTCCCGGCGCTTTATGCCCGCATCCGCCTGCCGGTGCTGGTGGTGCTGACATGGTCCATGTCGGTGGTGGACGTCGCGGTGATCCTTGGCCCGTCCACGCCCGCCACCCTGTCGGTGCAGATCGTGCGCTGGATGTCAGACCCCGAAATTGCCTTCCGCCTGCAAGCGGCCGCCGCAGCACTTGTGCAACTGGCGCTGGTGATCGGCGCGGTGGGCGTGTGGTTTCTGGGCGAAACGCTTCTGGCCCGCCTGACCTGCATGCGGATCGAGGCCGGGCGCCGGGGGCGCCGCGACCGCCCCTTGCGTGTCGCGGGATTTGCCCTTGGCACGCTGATCTCGGTCGCGCTGTTGCTGGGTCTTCTGGGGCTGGCGGTCTGGTCCATCGCCGGGTTTTGGAGCTTTCCCGACCTGATGCCCGACCAGTTCACCACCCGCAACTGGATGCGCCATCACATGGGCAGTCTGGACGCGCTGGGGGAAACCGCCCTGATCGCCGCACTTGCCGTCAGTATCGGGATGCTTTTGACCATCGGTTGCCTTGAGACCGAGGAGCGCCGCAACCTGCGCCTGACCCAACGCGGGCTATGGCTGATCTATCTGCCACTGATCGTGCCGCAAACGGCGTTCCTGCCGGGGTTGCAAACGCTGTTTCTTGGCATCGGGCTGGATATGGGCCGCGCCCCTGTCGCCCTTGCCCATCTGGTGTTCGTGCTGCCCTATCTGCGCCTGTCGCTTGAGGGCCCATGGCGCGCGTGGGACCACCGGCAAGCCGCCGTCGCCGCCGCCCTAGGGGCTGGCCCTGATCGGGTGTTGTGGCGCATTCGTCTGCCCATGCTGCTGGCGCCGCTACTGACCGCCCTCGCGGTCGGCATTGCCGTGTCGGTCGGGCAATACCTGCCCACCCTTCTAATCGGCGGCGGACGCGTCGAAACCCTGACCACCGAGGCTGTCGCGCTGGCTTCGGGCGGGGATCGGCGGGCCATTGGCGTGTTTGGCCTGATGCAGACCGCTGCCGCGTTACTGCCCTTTGCGCTGGCTTTGGCGCTGCCCGCCCTGATATGGCGCCATCGAAGGGGGCTGTTGCATGGCTGATGGGTTGCATCTGGATCAGGTCGAGATCACGCGAAACGGCACACGCCTGATCGCCATCGACACCTATGTCGCGCCCGGCGAGGTGCTGACCATCATGGGGCCAAGCGGTGTCGGCAAATCCACCCTGCTTTCGGCTGTAACAGGGACGCTTTCCCCAGAATTCACCCTGTCGGGTCATATCCGTCTGATGGGTCGCGACCTGACCGCGCTGCCGCCCGAGGAGCGCTGTGTCGGCATTCTGTTTCAGGACGCTTTGCTGTTCCCACACCTGAATGTCGGGGCGAATCTTGCCTTCGGTCTGGCACCCGGGGGCACCCGGGCCGAGCGGCGCGCGAAGATCGACGCCGCCCTTGCCGAGGTCGGGCTGGACGGCTTTGCCCCCCGCGATCCGGCCACCTTGTCAGGCGGGCAGCGCGCGCGAGTGGCGCTGATGCGGATGCTGTTGTCCGAACCGCACGCCCTGTTGCTGGACGAACCGTTTTCCGGGTTGGATGCCGATCTGCGCGATCAGGTGCGCAATCTGGTCTTCGACCACGCCAAGGCGCGGGGCCTGCCCGTGCTTCTGGTCACCCATGACGAGGCGGACGCAGAGGCCGCGGGCGGGCAGGTGATCGTGCTGGAATAGAGCCTACAGCCGCGTCAGAACCCGGTTTTCCAGCCGATACCCGTCTGGCGCAATCTCGGCCCGAAACTCGGGGTCGTGACTGACCAGCAGGATCGCCTGATCCAGCCCGTTCAAAATGGCCACCAGCCGGGCGTAGTTATCCGGGTCCAGCGCATTTGTGGGTTCGTCCAGGATCAACACCTCCGGCTCCATCGCCAGAACCGTCGCCAGCGTCACCAGACGCTTTTCGCCGCCCGACAGCTTGTGCGTCACACGATCGCGCAAATGGGTCAGGCTAAGACGCGCCAGAATGTCATCGACAATCGCCACCGCCTCGTCCCGCGTCTTACCCAGGTTCAGCGGCCCGAAGGCGATGTCTTCGGCCACAGTGGGGCAGAACAACTGATCATCGGCATCCTGAAAAACGAAGCCGATCCGCCGTCGCACCTCGTGGAAATCAGCCTCGTCCACACGGGGTTTGCCAAAGGCGGTGATGGTGCCCTGCGATGGATGCAGAAGCCCCATGACAATTTTCAGAAGCGTGGATTTCCCCGCCCCGTTTGGCCCGACCAGCGACAGCCGCGCGCCGGCGTCCAGCCGCATCGAGGCACCCGCCAGCACCGGATCAAGGCCGGGATAGGCAAAGTGAATGCCCGACAGCTCAAGCAGCGGCATAGGCAACCTCGGCCCAGACAAGGGCGGTGAGGGCAAGGCACAGAGCCACCGCGAAAGCCAGATCGGTGCGGGTCAGGCGAAACTCGTCCAACAACACGATGCGACCCGAAAAGCCCCGGCATTTCATCGCCGCCAATATGCGTTCGGACCGCTCGATCGCGCGCACCAGCATCATCCCCACCAGATAGCCATAGCTGCGATAGGTGTGCCAGTTGGTGCCCGGACGAAACCCACGCAGCTTCATCGACGTGCGCAGGCGCTGATATTCCTCGCGCAGAACGTCGATATAGCGGATGGTGAACATCATCAGATGCACCAGCCGCTCGGGTGTTTTCAGCGCAAACAGGGCATGACCCATCGTCACCGGCTCCATCGAGCCGACCATGGTCATCACGGCCAGGATGACCGCATTCGCGGTCAGGCCGATCTCGACCGCACGCCACAGCCCTTCCCAACTGGCCGAGACACCCCAGATCGTGAAGATCGGCGTGCCGGGCATGGTGAAGGGCAACAGGACCAGCATGAAGATGATGAACGTGTCCATCATCGCCATGCGCTTCAGGGTCTTCTGGAACGGCAGGCCTGAAATCGCCAGCAGCCACAGTGACAGGATCATCGCCCCCGACAGAACCCGCAGGTCCGACAGCCCGACAATCGTGATCGCATAGATGACCGTCACAACAATCCGCATCCGCGGATCAAGCGATGTGATGGCGGATCGCAGCCCGCCGAACCCGCCAATGGCCCTGTCAGCACCTGTCAGAACATAGGTCATTTATCCGCCCCCAGCTTGCGCCGCGCGGCAAGGTAAAAGCCCAGACCGAACAGCCCAAAAATATAGCCTATTCCGCCCAAGACTGACTGAAAATCCGACTTGTTCTTGAACGCGGTCAGCTCTTGGCGGATCGGGCGCAGTTCGGTGCGCAGCATCTTGGCAATTTCGGCACGGGTGTCCGCAGACAAACCGCCCCCCTGCCCTGCCATGCTTTCAGGCTCGCCCCCAAGCACCGAGGCCCCGGCGCTGTCAGCCGCCGCTGTTTCGCCCAATATCTCGGCAACCTCGGCGGCGCTCATCACCACTTCGGCCACATGGCCTGCACCCAAATCACCGCGAAACACATGGGTCACGGGCTGGCTGGGGGTAAACATGAAGAACCCGTCATCATCCGTGACGGTTTCGCCCAGTTTGTTGCCATTGCCATCCAGCACCTCAACCACCAGACCCACGGCCATTTCACCATTAGAGAAACCGATTTCACCCTCGATCGCATCGCCCGACGGAAAGACCGAAGCGATGACGTTATGCGCAAGCGCCGGATGCGCCACACCCAGGGTCATGACCAAGGCCAGCATCAAACAAAACGCGCGGATCATGCCCACCCCCCTTTGCTTTCAATAAACAGTTCGGGTTTCACA
>JAUHWP010000151.1 GCA_030424645.1 Alphaproteobacteria bacterium | reverse complement strand
GACCTTTGTCCCAGTCTTCCTGTTTGGGCAGGATTTCAAAGGTGTGCTCTGGCGGCGGGCTGGGCAGCGTCCATTCCAGCGTGTCTGCGTATTCGTTCCAATAGTTGTTCTCGGTCACGCGTTTGCCCTTGAAGAGCGTGTAGAACACGATGCCGATGAAGAATACGAAGGATGCGAAGGACAGGAACGCACCGTAAGAGCTGATCTTGTTCCAGTATGCGAACGCTTCCGGATAGTCGATGTAACGACGCGGCATACCCTGACGGCCCAGGAAGTGTTGCGGGAAGAAGGTCAGGTTCACGCCGACGAAGAAGGTCCAGAAATGGATCTTGCCTGCCCATTCGGGATACTGGCGCCCGGACATCTTGCCGATCCAGTAATAGATACCGGCAAAGATACACATCACGGCACCGATCGACATCACATAGTGGAAGTGTGCCACAACGTAATACGTGTCGTGATAGACGCGGTCGACGCCAGCCTGCGACAGGACAACGCCGGTCACACCACCCACGGTGAACAGGAACAGGAAGCCCATTGCAAACAGCATCGGTGTCCTGAACTCGATCGAACCGCCCCACATCGTCGCGATCCACGAGAAGATCTTGATGCCGGTCGGCACCGCGATGACCATCGTGGCCAGCATGAAATAGGACTGCTGGGTCAGCGACATGCCGACGGTATACATGTGGTGTGCCCACACGACGAAGCCGATGAAGCCGATGGCGATCAGCGCCCAGACCATCGGCATGTAGCCGAAGATCGGTTTGCGGGCAAAGGTGCCGATCACGTGGCTGATCAGGCCGAAGCCGGGCAGGATCACGATATACACTTCCGGGTGGCCGAAGAACCACAGGATGTGCTGATACAGGACCGGGTCGCCGCCACCTGACGGGTCAAAGAACGTCCCGCCGAAGTTGCGGTCGATCAGCAGCATGGTGATGGCGCCGGCCAGAACCGGCAGCGACAGAAGGATCAGCCATGCGGTCACGAAGATCGACCAGGCAAACAGCGGCACCTTGAACAGGGTCATGCCGGGCGCGCGCATGTTCAGGAAGGTGGTGATGATGTTGATCGCCCCAAGGATCGAGGACGCACCCGATACGTGCACGGCGAAGATTGCCAGGTCCATCGAATATCCGCCTTCGGTCGTCGACAGCGGGGGATAAAGCACCCAGCCAACACCCGATCCGGCCTGGTCGTTGCCGCCCGGCGCCAGAAGCGAGGCGACGCCAAGTGCGACACCCGCGGCGTAAAGCCAGAACGACAGGTTGTTCATCCGCGGGAAGGACATGTCCGGCGCACCGATTTGCAGCGGCATGAAATAGTTGCCAAATCCGCCGAACAGCGCAGGGATGACCACAAAGAACATCATCAGGACGCCGTGATAGGTGATCATCACGTTCCAAAGGTGGCCGTTCGGCGTACATTCGGCCGACGCATCCGCGATGAAACGGGCGCCTTCAAGGCACATGTACTGAACGCCGGGGTCCATCAGTTCCAGCCGCATGTAGACGGTGAAACAGACCGAGATGAAGCCGGTCAGGCCGGCCAGAAACAGATACAGGATCCCGATATCTTTGTGGTTGGTCGACATGAACCACCGGGTAAAGAACCCGCGATCATCGTGGTGGTCATGGTCGTGAATGGCTGCGTCCGCCATGTATCCCTCCCTTTGGGGTTTACGGAGACAGGGCAGGGGCGAACCCTACCCGGCTTTTTAACTTGTGTAATATGCGGGCGAAGGGCGGGCAATGTCGCAATGGTCGCAAAATACAAAAAAATACGCCCCGCGCCGGTATTTACCGGGCGGGGCGTGTCGTTTGCGCAGAAAACTGGCGTAGGCGCCAGATCCCTTAGTTGGTTGCGGTCGAATCGCCTTCTTCCGCTTCGCCTTCACCGTCGCCAGCCATATCGGGCGAGAAGGTGGCCAGGAATGCAACAATGTCTTCAGGTTTGCCCCACTTGAAGGTCATCTTCGATTTGGCGGCGGAATCACCAGTGTATTCCTTCAGGAACGCCTTGGGATCCTTGATGTATTCCATCAGGTTTTCTTCGTCCCAGACCAGACCGGCTTCGCCAGCTGCAACGATGGAATCGCCATACTTGAAGTCTTCATAGGTGCCAGCGGTGCGGCCAACTACACCGTACAGGTTCGGGCCGGTCTTGCCGCCTTTGAACAGGGCTTCACCGGTTTCATCGACAATGCCATGGCATGACTTGCATTTCTTGAAGTCGTTTTCGCCCTTGGCGACATCGCCTTCGGCGAAGGCGGCGCTCGAAAGCGTAAGAATCATGGCTACGGAAGAGAGAATCGTCTTCATTTTGGTCCTCTTGATTGCTTGTTTCACGCGTTATGCGTCGTTTTCGCGCGGACCCTGCAGTGATTGCAAC
This sequence comes from Alphaproteobacteria bacterium, assembly GCA_030424645.1. Taxonomy (GTDB): domain Bacteria; phylum Pseudomonadota; class Alphaproteobacteria; order Rhodobacterales; family Rhodobacteraceae; genus Aliiroseovarius. The sequence continues at coordinate 4,030 of JAUHWP010000151.1, read as the reverse complement.
CCGATTGAAAGATGGCGAGCTGTCGCAGGGTATATAGAGGTCCACGCAGGCTATTTTTCGCCGACAGGGCCGAAAACCACATCAAAACATCGTCGCAGGGCATTGTCCACATCATCCATGGTCACGGGCAATCCAAGGTCGACAAGGCTCGTCACCCCGTGTTCGGAAATGCCGCAGGGCACGATGCCCGAGAAATGCTCAAGATCCGGTTCGACGTTGATGGATATACCGTGGAAGCTGACCCATTTGCGAAGGCGCACCCCGATGGCGGCGATCTTGTCTTCGGGTGACTGGCCCAAAGCTGTCTTGGGCTTGTCATCGCGAACGACCCAGACGCCGACGCGCCCCTCGCGCCGCTCGCCCGTCACGTTGAACTCGGCCAATGTGTCGATGACCCATTCCTCAAGCGCGGTCACGAAAGCGCGCACATCCCGCCCGCGCTTGCCCACATCAAGCATGACATAGGCGACGCGCTGGCCGGGTCCGTGATAGGTATATTGCCCGCCCCGTTTTGACGGGTAGACCGGGAACCGATCGGGCGTGACCAGATCCTTCGGGTTCGCGGATGTGCCCGCCGTGTAAAGTGGCGGGTGTTCCAGAAGCCAGATCATCTCACCCGCCTCGCCCCGCGCCATGGCATCCACATGGGCCTCCATGCGTGCAACGGCGTCATCGTAGTCGACCAATGTGTCGGTGGTTTCCCAAGTGACCGGGGGCATATCAGGCAGGGCTTTCATGGACATCATTTGGCACCACGCCATCGCTTTGTCAAAAAGCATCCTGAATTATTTCGAGGGCGCGTTTTTTGACTTCACATCCCAAGACCCCTTCGCTATGAAGCGCGTCACCTAGCCTGGGCTTGCGGTCGTGGCGGAATTGGTAGACGCGCAGCGTTGAGGTCGCTGTGAGGTAACACTCGTGTGGGTTCGAGTCCCACCGACCGCACCACTTCTCACACAGCATCGGATACGTGCCGGGCCTGCCCGGCAGATCGCTTGTCTGCCACTGCGATACAGGGCTATGGTCGCACCATGATTGACCCCGATGACAAAGCCTTTCTGACCCAGCTGTTCGACGCGGCGATTGCCGCCGCAGATGCCGAAACGATTCTGCGGGAACATCTGCCCGACAGGCCCAAGGGCAAAACCGTCGTTGTCGGCGCGGGTAAGGGGGCGGCGCAATTGGCCGCGGCGTTCGAAGACCTTTGGGGTGACCCCGTCGACGGGGTGGTGGTCACGCGATATGGCTATGGTGCATCCTGCAAACACATTCGCGTGCTTGAGGCAGCGCACCCAGTGCCGGATGCGGCAGGACTTGCTGCCTCGGATGCGTTGATTGAGGCGGTCAGTGGATTGAGCGAGGACGATCTTGTCCTCGCGCTGATCACCGGCGGCGGATCGGCCTTGCTGCCCGCTCCGCCCGACGGCCTGACCCTGGAGGATGAGCAAGCGCTGAACACGGCGCTTTTGGCGTCAGGGGCGCCGATTTCGGCGATGAACGCGATCCGCAAGCATGTCTCGCGGATCAAGGGCGGCCGTTTGGCGGCGGCCGCGTTTCCTGCCAAGGTTGTTACTTTGATCGTGTCGGATGTGCCGGGGGATGCCCCGTCGCAGGTGGCATCCGGTCCCACCGTGCCCGACGATGCAGATCAGGCACAGGCGCTGGCGGCAATGTCCGCGTGGAACATCGACCTGCCGGCACAGATCGTTGACCATATACGTGCCAATCCGGCACCGGGTCCGGCCGACCCGGTTTTTGCAGGCAATGAGGTGCATGTCATCGCCTCGGCCCGGTTGAGCCTTGAGGCCGCCGCCGCGCAATCCAAGGCGCTGGGCATCCCCGCGGTGATCCTGTCAGATGCAATCGAGGGCGAGGCGCGCGAAATCGCGCGGATGCACGGTGCGATCACGCGCGAAGTCGTGACCCGCGATCGCCCGTTTCGCGCGCCATGTGTCGTGCTGTCCGGCGGTGAAACCACGGTGACCTTGAAAGGCTCTGGGCGCGGAGGGCGCAATACCGAGTTTCTGCTCTCGCTTGCGATCACCTGCGAAGATGTCGGCGGGTTCACCGCCTTGGCGGCGGATACCGATGGGATCGACGGGTCCGAAGACAATGCAGGCGCGTTTGCCAACGGTCAGTCTGCCGGGCGTCTGCGTGCGATGGGGCATGATCCGTCTGCGCTGTTGGCACAGAACGACGCCTGGGGTGCGTTCGATGCGCTGGGTGATCTGTTTGCTCCGGGGCCGACAGGCACCAATGTAAATGATTTCCGGGCGATCCTGATCAAATAGGGAATGTGGGGTGCCCTTTCTGGACACCCCTTTTCTGTCACGCAGCCAGTTTTTCGATGCTGGCGTCTGCGTCGGCAAGGCCATCCGGCCCGGTTGCCGAGATGAATTCGACATCGGAAATACCCATGAAACCCAGAACGAACTTCAGATAGGGCGTCGCGAAGTCATGCGGGGCGCCGATGGGTGTGCCCGCGGACGCGGTCACGACGATGACCCGTTTGCCGCCAAGCAGACCCTCGGGCGTGCCGTCTTCACGATAGCGGAATGTGACACCGGCGCGGGCCAGATGGTCGATCCATGCCTTCAGTGTCGACGGGATCGAGAAATTGTAGGTGGCGGCGGAAATCACGATCAGGTCGGCGGCCTGAACCTCGGCCACGATCTGATCAGAAAATGCCAGGGCTGCGTTGTCATCGGCGCTGCGGGCTTCGGGCGGGGTAAAGGTTGCGGCGGTCCATGCGGCGTCCAGATGCGGGATTTCCTGTGCAAGATCGCGGGAGGTGATCGTGCTGCCGGCGTGTTTGGCGATGACTTTGTCAGCGAGGGCGCGAGAGATTGATCCCTCGGTCCGGGCGGAACTGTCGATGCGAAGAATATGTGTCATGTCGTGCTCCAGTTTTGCTTTGGCCGAGATATGCAGCCTTGCAAAAACAAACGCAATCTGCATTGCTTAACAGCATCTGTTGGAAAATGCACAGACTGGCCGGATGAACCACTGGGATGAGATTCGAACCGCCTACCACGTCGCGCGGGCCGGCACGGTCAGCGGCGCGGCCGAGGCGTTGGGCATCCATCATGCGACGGTCATACGCCATATTGACGCGCTTGAAAGTCGGCTGGGCGTAAGGCTGTTCCAGCGCCACGCGCGCGGCTATACGCCCACCGAGGCGGGGGTGGACCTTGCGCGTATCGCACAGGTGACGGAAGACCAGTTTACCCAGCTTGAAGGGCGCCTGAAGGGGCAAGGGGATGATGTCACCGGTGAACTGGTGATCACGGCGCTGCCCGGCTTTTCTGCCCGGCTGGCCCCTGTGCTGACCGATTTTCAGGGGCGGCATCCCGGTTTGCGGGTCCAGCTTCTGACCGGGCCGAGAATCTTCAGGCTGGAATATGGCGAGGCCCATGTTGCCATACGCGCCGGCACCGCGCCGCAAGAGCCGGACAATGTCGTCCAGCCGTTCCTGAACGTAACCTTCGGCCTATATGCCGCGCAAAGCTATATCGACAAGCACGGCATGCCCACCGAAGAAACGCTGGGTGATCATCGCTTCATCGGCACCGGCGACCAGAATGCGCGCGCGCCGTTCATGCGATGGCTTGCCCAGAACATACCCGCCGGGAATGTCCGGTTCCAGGTGTCGGACGACATCGCCATGCATCAGGCCCTGCTTGCCGGGGCAGGGCTGGGCTTTGCCATGCAAGGATCCATCGACGGTCTGATCGAGGTCGTGCCACCGAAGACGGAATGGACCTCTCGGCTTTGGCTGGTCACGCATGTCGATCTTCACCGCTCGACCAAGGTGCAGGCCGTTTTGGCGCACCTGAAGACCGCAGCACAGAAATGGGCGAACGAGGAAACCGGGTTGAGCTTGCCCTAAAGCGTTTCGCGAAAATCTACCGGTCAGGTTTTTCGCGAAACGCTTTAGGTCGAACCGCCTTAGCCGTTTTGGTCGTCGCGCAGCTCGGTCTCAAGGAACCGTTCGAAGGCATCGAGGTTCACAGGCTCGAACTGGCCGAAC
>JAUHWP010000150.1 GCA_030424645.1 Alphaproteobacteria bacterium | reverse complement strand
ACACGATGTTTCGACCGTCGAAGCTGCATGTCTGATTGCGCCCACGAACGGAAAAGGCCCCGCGAACGGGGCCTTTCTTAGTCATTCGACGACGCTTAGTTGACGATGGTTGCCTCGGTCGCAGCGCGCAGTTCATCCTCGGTCACGCCATCGGCGGTCTCGACGATTTTCAGCCCGCCTTCGACCACATCCAGCACGCCCAGATTGGTGATGATGCGGTCCACCACGGCCTTGCCGGTCAGCGGCAGCGTGCATTCTTTCAGAACCTTGCTGTCGCCGTGCTTGTTGGTGTGATCCATCACGACCACCACGCGGCCAACACCGGCCACAAGGTCCATCGCGCCGCCCATGCCCTTGACCAGCTTGCCGGGGATCATCCAGTTGGCCAGGTCGCCGTTTTCGGCCACTTCCATCGCGCCCAGGATCGCCATCGCGATCTTGCCGCCACGGATCATGCCGAAGCTCATCGAGCTGTCGAAATAGGATGTCTTGGGCAGTTCTGTGATGGTCTGCTTGCCGGCGTTGATCAGGTCGGCGTCGATCTCGTCCTCGGTCGGGAAGGGGCCCATGCCCAGCATTCCGTTTTCCGATTGCAGCGTGACTTCGACCCCGTCGGGGATGAAATTCGACACCAGCGTCGGGATGCCGATGCCAAGGTTCACATACCAACCGTCCTGCAGTTCCTGCGCCGCGCGGGCGGCCATTTGATTGCGGTCCCAAGCCATGATTATGCCTCCCGGATGGTGCGTTGTTCGATACGCTTTTCGTGCTCGCCCTGGATGATGCGATGCACATAGATGCCCGGCAAATGGATCGCGTCGGGGTCCAGCGACCCGGTCGGCACGATTTCTTCGACCTCGGCCACGCAGACCTTGCCGCACATGGCGGCGGGCGGGTTGAAGTTGCGGGCGGTCTTGCGGAAGATCAGGTTGCCGGTCTCGTCCGCTTTCCAGGCTTTCACGATGGACAGGTCGGCAAAGATACCTTCTTCAAGGATATAGGTTTCGCCGTTGAAATCCTTGTGTTCCTTGCCCTCGGCAATCACGGTGCCGACGCCGGTCTTGGTATAGAAACCGGGAATGCCGTGGCCCGCGGCGCGCATCCGTTCGGCCAGCGTGCCCTGAGGGTTGAACTCAAGCTCAAGCTCGCCCGAAAGGTATTGGCGCATGAACTCGGCGTTCTCGCCCACATAGGACGACATCATTTTCTTGATCTGGCGCGTGTCCAGCAACTTGCCAAGCCCGAAGCCGTCAACGCCGCAGTTGTTCGACGCGATGGTGATGTCCTTGACACCGCTTTCGACCAGCGCGTCGATCAACAATTCCGGGATGCCGCACAGGCCAAAGCCGCCAGCCGCGATCAGCATGCCATCCGACAGAAGCCCATCCAGGGCGTCGGCGGCGCTGCCATATACCTTTTTCATGAAAGTTACCTCTCGTCAGTTTCGCGACTGTTCTGGCGCGGGGGCGTTGCAAAGTCAACGAAACCAAGGGGTATGATGGGGCTTCAGGTATTTCTACGTAAGCCCCGTCATTGACCGCCCTTGACCGCGTTTTGGCGGTGTGTCTGCGATCAGATAATCCGCACCTGCGCGCCGACCGGAGTGATCTCGAACAACTCGGCGATGGCGCTGTTGTAAAGCCCGATGCAGCCGTCCGAACTGCGCCGCCCGATCTTGCGCGTGTCATGGGTGCCGTGGATCAGATAGGCAGGCCAGTCCAGATACATCGCGTGCGTGCCCAGCGGGTTGTCCGGGCCGGGCGGGGTGTATTTCAGTTCCGGGTTGCGCTCCAGCATGCTGGGGGTGGGGGTCCAGTCCGGCGCCACCCGCTTGCGCACGATCTTGGTGTATCCTGTCTTGGTCAGCTCGTCCGTCATCGGCACCGAGGTGGGATAGATGCGATAATCGCTGCCATCCGCGCTCCAGTAATGCAGGGCGCGTGAAACGGTGTCACAGACAATCGTCACCCGGTCCAGCTTGTCGAAATGGTCCTGCCAGTCCTGGTTTGCGAAGCTGGACGCATTGCGTTTCGCGGTTTCGATGATCGGGGTGGCAAGGCCGGTCGCCGGCAACGCGAAAGAGGCTGAGGCGCCCGCGATGACCGCGCGGCGCGAAAGAAGACGTGACATGGGTAAGGCTCACTGTTCGATTGCGTTTTGCCGCACTGAAACCGGCCCGGTCGCCGGTTTCAAATCACGAATTCGAGAGTTGGAATGTCAATGGCAGGATCGTCACAATCCGGCAGGTCTGATCGCGCCCTTGCAGGCGATCCGGGGCGTTGTTTCCTGCCCCGGACAACAGGCGTGCGTCAGTCCTTGCTGGCCGCTTTCTTCTTCGCGGCGGGTTTCTTCTTGGCCGCAGCCTTTTTCTTTGCTGGCTTTTTCTTGGCGGCTTTTTCGGTGATCAGCGCCACCGCCATCTCCATCGTGACATCGGCGGCGTCCACGTCCTTGGGCAAGGTCGCGTTGACCTTTTCCCACTTCACGTAAGGACCATAGCGTCCGTCCATCACATTCACCGGCCCGCCGTCTTCGGGGTGTTCGCCCAGCTCTTTCAACGGTTTGGCCGCCGCGCGCCCGCGTCCGCCGGGGTTGGCGCGTTTTTCGGCGAGCATCTCGACCGCGCGGTTCATGCCGATCTCGAACACATCTGCCGGGTCTTTCAGGTTCACGTAGACCGGCTTTGCCTCGCCGTCGGCCTGGTGCATGATATAGGGGCCGAAGCGGCCGAAATTCGACTTCACTTCGCCGCCATCGGGATGTTCGCCCACGACACGGGGCAGGGACAGAAGCACCAGAGCCTTTTCCAGCGTGATGTCATCCTTGGACCAGCCCTTGGGCAGGCTGGCGCGCGGCGGCTTCTTGTTTTCGGGCGTGGGTTCACCGCGCTGCACATAGGGGCCAAAGCGACCGGCCTTCAGCCAGATCTCATCGCCCTGATCCTCGCCCAGCAGCCGTTCATCGCCTTCCGCGCCTTCACCGGCGATGGGGCGGGTATAGGTGCATTCAGGATAGTTGCCACAGCCCACAAACCCACCGGTGCGCGAGGTCTTGAGGTGCAACTGACCGGTGCCGCATTTCGGGCAGATGCGCGGGTCGGACCCATCCTCGCGGGGCGGGTAAAGCTGCGGGGCAAGCGCCGCGTCCAGCTTGTCCAGCACTTCGGAAATCCGAAGCTCGGAGGTTTCCGAAATCGCCGCCGAGAAATCCCGCCAGAACCGCGCCAGCACGTCCTTGTAATCCATGTCGCCCGCGGAAATCTCGTCCAGTTCCTCTTCCAGATGGGCGGTGAACTCATAGCCCACATATTTGCGGAAGAAGTTCATCAGGAAGATCGTCACGATCCGCCCCTTGTCCTCGGGGAACAGGCGGTTCTTGTCCTTGCGGACATATTCGCGGTCCTGGATCGTGGTGATCACCGACGCATAGGTCGAGGGGCGACCGATGCCCAGCTCTTCCATCCGTTTGACCAGTGTCGCCTCGGTGTAACGGGGCGGCGGTTGGGTGAAATGCTGCTCGGGCGTGATGCCCTTCTTCTGGGCAGCCTCGCCCTCCATGATCTGGGGCAGGCGCTTGTCGTCGTCATCGACCACCTGATCGTCGCGCCCTTCTTCATAGACCTTCAGGAAGCCTTCGAAAACGACAACCTGCCCGGTGGCGCGCAGCACCACCTGCCCGTCGCTGGAACCGACATCGACGGTGGTGCGTTCGAACTTGGCGCTTTCCATCTGACTGGCCAGCGTGCGTTTCCAGATCAGGTCGTAAAGCTTGCGCTGATCGGGTTCCAGCTTGGCCAACTGGCCCGCATCCACGGTCATATCCGTCGGGCGGATACATTCGTGGGCTTCCTGCGCGTTCTTGGCCTTGTTCTTGTAGATGCGCGGGCTTTGCGGGACGAAATCCTTGCCATAGCGGTCGGCAATGGCGTCGCGGGCGGCCGACACGGCCTCGGGCGCCATGTCGATCCCGTCGGTCCGCATATAGGTGATGTAACCGGCTTCATAGAGGCGCTGGGCGGTCGACATGGTCTGGCGCGCGCCAAAGCCGAACTTGCGGCTGGCTTCCTGTTGCAGGGTCGAGGTCATGAAGGGCGGCGAGGGGTTGCGGGTCGCTGGCTTGGCCTCGACCGACTGAACTGTCAGATCGCGCGAGGTGATGGCCTGCACCGCCATTTCCGCGGCGGTCTCGTTTTCAAGGTCGTAACGGTCCAACTTCTGCCCGCCCAACACCGTCAGACGCGCCTCAAACTCCTGACCACGCGGCGTTTGCAAAAGCGCCTTTACCGACCAGTATTCGCGTGCCTTGAAGGCCTCGATCTCTTCCTCGCGCTCGACGATCAGGCGCAGGCAGACCGATTGCACCCGCCCCGCCGACCGCGCACCGGGCAGTTTGCGCCACAAGACGGGGGAAAGGTTGAACCCCACCAGGTAATCCAGCGCCCGGCGGGCCAGATAGGCCTCGACCAGATCGGTGTCGACATCGCGGGGGTGCTCCATCGCCTCGGTCACGGCGGATTTGGTGATCGCGTTGAAGACCACGCGGCTGACCGGGGTGTCCTTCTTGATCGCGCGCCGCTTGCGCAGGGCTTCTTCCAGGTGCCAGGAAATCGCCTCGCCTTCGCGGTCGGGGTCGGTGGCGAGGATCAGGTTGTTGTCGTCTTTCAGCGCGTCGGCAATGGCGCGCACATGCTTTGCGCTGTCGCGGCCGACCTCCCACGTCATGGCAAATTCGTTGTCCGTATCAACCGATCCGTCCTTGGGCGGCAGGTCGCGGACATGGCCGTAGGACGCAAGAACCGTGTAGTCCGACCCAAGATATTTGTTGATGGTCTTGGCTTTGGCCGGGCTTTCAACGACGACAACGGGCATGCAGATCCTCTCGACTCAGGCACCATGAAACAATGGCAGTCTGTTTGGAGGCGTTAGATGTGTCGCGAAGGGGCCGGTTGTCAATGGGCAGACATTATATATAGGCGGGCCTTTCGCCGCGCCCCCTTTAGGGGGCGGGAAATTTCGCGGGCAGGGGAACAATCGGTTTGCGCGGGCAGAACATTCATGGAACACTCTTCCCACCCCGCCTTCCCGTTGATAAAGAGCGACCATGAGTGATTTCAACGAAGACGACGCTTTCGAAGCCGCCGCCCGCCCCAGCCTGTCGCAAATGGCGATGGCCGCGCGCCCGATGCCCTATCTTGATGGGTTGAACCCGGCGCAGCGCGAAGCGGTCGAGGCGTTGCAAGGCCCCGTGTTGATGCTGGCGGGGGCAGGGACAGGCAAGACCAAGGCCCTGACCACGCGGATTGCGCATCTTCTGAACACCGGGCAGGCGCGCACGAACGAGATTCTGGCCGTGACCTTCACCAACAAGGCCGCGCGCGAGATGAAAGAGCGGGTTGCCAGCCTTCTGGGCCAGACGGTTGAGGGGATGCCGTGGATGGGCACCTTCCATTCGATCTGCGTGAAGCTTCTGCGCCGTCACGCGGAACTGGTGGGGCTGAAAACGAACTTCACCATTCTGGACACGGACGACCAAATCCGACTTTTGAAACAACTGATCGCGGCCAATAACATAGATGAAAAACGCTGGCCCGCGCGACTGCTCGCTGGCGTGATCGACAACTGGAAAAACCGCGCTTGGACGCCCGAGGCACTGCCAGCCGCCGAAGCGCAGGCGTTCAACGGGCGCGGGCCAGAGCTTTACGCGCAATATCAGGAGCGGCTGAAGACGCTCAATGCCTGCGATTTCGGCGACCTGCTGTTGCACGTCGTCACGATTTTCCAGACACACGATGACATTCTGACGAAATACCAGTCTTGGTTCCGTTACATCCTTGTCGACGAGTATCAGGATACCAACGTCGCCCAATACCTGTGGCTGCGGCTTCTGGCGGCGGGACACAAGAACATCTGCTGCGTGGGCGATGACGACCAGTCGATCTATGGCTGGCGCGGGGCCGAGGTGGGCAATATCCTGCGGTTTGAAAAGGATTTTCCCGGCGCGAAGGTTGTCCGGCTGGAACAGAACTACCGCTCGACCGCGCATATTCTGGCTGCGGCGAACCAGCTGATCGAAGGGAACAGAGATCGGCTTGGCAAAGACCTCGATACCAAATCGGGGACAGCTACGATTGCCAATAAAGATGAGCGGGAAATCTTTAAAATCAGATTGATTGGGCACTGGGATGGAGATGAAGAGGCTCGCTGGGTAGGTGAAAGGATTGAGAGCTTGCGCAACGGCACCGCCGTAGAAGCGGAGAAGCGTTTCAATACTCGATTTCGGAGTTTTCAAGAGTTGCTCGATTACCGTGCGAAACACGGCTTGGGACCGATAGGTGAGCAAGAATTTATTCGAAGTGCTTTCGAGAGCGGGGACGCATTTAACGATGTAAAAACGTATAACTTGCTGTGTGAGTTGCTGAAAGAAGACGAGAAAGCAACGAACATGCTGGGCGCTATGAAAGGCTATGC
>JAUHWP010000021.1 GCA_030424645.1 Alphaproteobacteria bacterium | reverse complement strand
CTTGGGCACGATGGACAAGGCGTTCAAACCCTTGTCCCACTTGTTCCTGGCTGAACGCGTGCCGACAACCGCGCTGGATGGCAACCCCTGGCGGCCCTGGGTGATCGACCTTCCTGGCAACGATAAACAACCCGGATCGGAAACCAAGGTCCCCGGTCCCTTCCAGATGATGATGCGGATCCTTGAGATCATTATCGAGTTTATGGAAAAAGGTGAGCTGGAAGACGGTCCCCATCAGCAACTGGGCCTCTCGATCCCGTCGGGATTGCTGGACCATCACAAATCCATTCACCGCCACGCGTCTTCCATGCACGCCGATCCCGCGAAACATACGGCGCACCAGACCAACATCCTGCTGGATTTCATCGCCGATGCGCAAGCCGCCGTCCACGCCATGGAAACGCCCGAGAACCTGCAAGACGACGCCAAGCGTCGCGGGTTGTTCCTGGTCGATATCGGGCTGGCCTATATGCGTGGGGTCGTCGGGTCGGACACGTTCACCAGCGGTTATGACGTGCTTGATCAATGGGAATTCACCGACTGGCTGCGGATGAACAATGCCAGCGATCCGGCTTTGGATTGGGTGGCCATCCGCGGGTGTTACGACTTCGTGTTCGGTTTTCCCCTTGGCAATACCGACCGGCAGGGCGACACCGGTGCGGGCACCGCGATCCGGGCGATGTCGCGCCTGATCTTCACCTATTCCACCGCGATCTTCCACAAGATGCAGGCCGGGATGGGCGACACGATCTTCGGTCCCTATTACCAGGTGCTGTCAGCTTTGGGGGTGAAGTTCGAGTTCTTCTGCGCCGCGCGCGATCTGCACCTGAACAATACGGGAAACCGCGTGGACCGCTTGTCCATGGTCCGTCAGGCCGAGGTCAAATCAGGCCCCTACCAGCCCTTGGTCGATGTGGGTGGCCTGCCCTGCTGGCCCTCCGAACCGCTTTGGTCGCAGCTTGTCGATGGCGCGAAACTGAAGAAACAGGGGGTGGATTTCGAATGCGAGAAATCCCCGCCAACCGGTGTGCCCTTCACGCTGCAGCGTGGCAGGGATTTCGACATCGCCCTGCTGGGGGCCTCGATGGGGTCACTGCCCTATATGACACGCGAGTTGTCCGCGGCATCGGATCGGTGGCGCCTGATGCTGGATCGGGTCAAGACCGTCGGCACACATGCCGCGCAGCTTTGGCTGAACAAATCCGCGAAAGATCTGGGATGGGATGGGCGGGTGAAGGCGCACAATAGCCCAAAAGCGGTCCCCCCGTCCCCGATGCGGACGATCATCACCGGGTTTGCCGAGCCATTGGACACCTGGGCCGACATGTCCCACCTGATCCCGCACGAGGAGTGGCCCGATCCCGGTCCGGCCTCGATCTCGTATTTCTGCGCCCCTGCGCCGGATGGGGAAACGCTGGACGAGTTCAACGCAGATGTTGCGTCCTGGATGAACAAGGACCTGCCGAAACTGTGGCCGGACGCCAGCAAACGCGGCAAGTTCGACAAGGGGCTTTACCATGATGGCCCCGAAGCGGCGGTGTATTCGCGCGTCAACATGTATGGCTCGGAACGCTATGTCCTGTCCGTCACCAACAGCGTCTATCACCGCCTCGCCCCGTCCGAGAGCGGGTTTTCCAACCTCTATCTTGCCGGTGACTGGACCCGCTGCGGCCTGAACGCGGGCTGCGTCGAAGGGGCCACGATGTCCGGGATCGCTTGCGCCTCGGCGATCACCGGAGTCGAGCTTCTGAATGTCGGGGCCGAGGACATTCCCCGCGAAAGCACCCTGCCCGAGAAGGCGATGTTCCAGACCAACTCGATCTCGGGCACGGCGTGGCCACTGACCCCCTTCTTTGCACGGGGCGAGATGACGGGCGTGTTCTTCTTCTACGAACTGCCGCGCGACAAGGTGCGGGCCATGCTGCCCGACGGCATTCATCTGGGCCAATGCCCGATGGTCCGGCCCGGATATCACCCAGTGGGCATGTCCTTTTGCAGCTATCAGAATGTGCGCGGGTCGTTCATTCCGGGTTTCCTGGCGATGCGCCCTTATGGCGAGGCGACATTTGCCATCCCATACACCCACACGGACGACGGAAAATCCGCGCCGTTTCTCTATCCGCGCCGCCTTTACGTCAACAACAGCTCGGCCATCTTCGCGGGCAAGTTCTTCTATGCCATGCCGAAATCGAAAGCACAGATCCAGGTGGACAATACCCGGTTCACCGCGTCGAACGCCGAAGGTCTGGCGATCGACTTCTGCGCGCAGCAGCATCGCGATCCGGTGGACCTGTCCGGCCACCCGGCACATGGCGCGATCTCGGATTTGCTGGACATGACCTTTGTCACGCGCAACGCAGGTGGACGCATGTTTTACAATGCGTTCGACTTGCAGCTTGACCGGTCCTATGTGGCGCCTGTCACGGGCGAGGTGTCGGTCACGGATCCCAGTGCAGACGGGTTTCCGACGACCCGAATGGATGTCGGGCCGCTTTTGGATCATCGCGGCAGGGGGCTTCCGGGCGCGTTCCGCATCTGGTGTTCGTGGGCCATGACAAATCCGCTGGACAGCCGTCGCGTCAGGCACGCCGCCGAGGCGCGATCCTGGGTGCGGCGTAACGATTGAGGGTCGGATGCAGGTGATAAATTGTCTGGCGTGTTCCGAGCCGCTCGCTGCGGGGGCCAAGTTCTGCGCCAATTGCGGGGCCGAGGCCGTGTTGGATACCCAGAACCCGGAAGTCCGGGTGTTGACCATTCAATTCGTCGATCTTGTCGGCTCGACCGCCTTTGCCAACAGTGCCGCGCTTGAGGATTACGACGAAACCATCGCCGCGTTCCACGCTCTGGTCAGCGATGTTGTCACCACCTATCGCGGCACGGTGTTGCAGCGTTATGGCGACGGGGTCTTATCGTGTTTCGGGCTGGGCCATGACGGAGAGGATTCGGCCCTTTCCGCCATCGCGGCGGGGTTGTCGATTGCAAGAAACGCGCCCGGGACGCTGAGCGGTCAGAATGTCAGGGTCGGGATCGACAGTGGTCAGGTGATGTGCCGCGTCGGTCAAAGCGGCACACTGTTTCCGCAACTGGCCGGGTTGCATGTCAACCGCGCGGCACGCCTTCAGGAACAAGCTGAAACCGGCGGGGTCGTGATCTCGGGCGAAACGCAGTCCTTTCTGTCCCGGCTCGCCGAGCTGAAGACCACGTCGCATGAAAAGCTGGTGCTGAAAGGGATCGAGGTGCCGGTCGATGTCATCGGTGTCTCGGGCTTCAGTTTCCTTGAGCAACAGGATACCGGTCGAACCTTGCTGGAGCGGGAAAGCGAGTTGTCGATCCTGCTGGACAACGCGGCGACGACATTTGCGCTGATCGGCCCCGCAGGCATCGGCAAGTCTGCCTTGCTGAACGAGTTGATCCGCCGGCTGGAGCCCGCGCCGACCATATGTCTGGACGCACGGGCCAATCTCAGCCAATCGGCGCTGTATCCGATCATCGAGGTGTTGCGCCGCGAATTGGCGCTGACCGACATATCCCAGTCCAGCACGCTAAGTGCGGGTCTGTCCGGCATCGGAATGTCATTGAACGATCAGGACCTTGCCCTGATGGCGGGTGTTCTGGGGCTTCGGGACGCCACGCCGGTTCCGCTTCCGCCCGAACAACAAAAGGCACGCCGGATTGACCTGATGACCGAGGCCCTGCGCAGTATTGCCCGCCGCAGGAACGCGGCGGTCGCGTTCGACGATTTCCACTGGGCCGATGACGAAAGCGCCTCGGTCCTGCGAAATCTGGTCGACGATGCGCGTTTCACGAACCGCGTGATCATCACCAGCCGGCGCACCGACGACATCGCCAACCTGACAGACAACACCGCGATCCGGCTTATCGACCTTCATCCCTTGTCGGATCAGGCGGCACAGGACGCGCTGGACGCCTATCCAGAACTTGGCGATGACATGCGGCACAACATCATTTCCGGCGCCGAAGGCAACCCGCTGTTTCTTCTGGCGCTGGCAGAACGGGCGCGACAGCTGGGCAGTCACGCAGGCGACCTGCCCCTGCCCCAAACCATCGAGGCAACCTTTCAGGCCATCATCAACGGGCTTGGACCCCTGAAGGATGTGGTGCAATGCCTGTCTGTGCTCGGCCGCGTCTTCGACCCCGAACATGCAAGATTGCTGCTGTCCGAACGCGGCACCATCGAGGACGAGTTGCGCGTGCTGACCATCAACGGCGTCTTGCACAAGCGGCGTGACGGGCTGACTTTCGACCACGTGCTTTTGCGGGATGCAGCCTATGAAATGCTGCCCGGAAAACGCCGCCGTGCCCTTCATCTGCGGTTTGCCGATCAGTTGCGACAGCATGACCCGGATCTTGTTGCGAAACTGCCCGAGGTTCTGGCCGATCACCTCCTGGCCGCAAAAGCGCATGATCAGATCCCTTCGGCCTGTATCGCGGCGGGCATCCGAATGCTGATGGCCGCAAACTTCGACCCGGCCATCAAGTATCTGGACAGTGCGCAGGCCGATATGGAAAAGCAAGCCAAGGGTAAACCCGTCACGCGCAAGGAATACCTGCCCGTTCTATCCCTGCTGGCCAGCGCGCTGGTGCAGCGGCTGGGGTTTTCTCATCCGACGGTATTGGACAGCTACAAGAAGCTTGAAAGCGCCGTCAGCTATGCCGAGGGGACAGACCGTCAGCGGATGATCACGCTCTATGGCCTGTTCGCCCACCGCATCATCAGCGGAGAAGTCGCGGCCAGCGGCGAATTGGTCAACCGGATGGAGAAGCTGGCCAGAAACGGATCTGATGAGCTGGCGATCCTGTGGCTGGTCAACAAAACCGCGCAAAAACTCTATTCCGGGGATTTCGATGCGGCAGAAGACAGCAGCAACGCTTTGAAGCGCCTGTATCGTGTTCAGGACCACGGCATGTTGTTTATCGAGATCGGCGCGGACCCGCTGGCATCCGTCCTGTCGGCAGACGCGCATATACTTATTCGCAAAGGCGATAAGGACGGTGCTGTGGCCGCGATCGAGGCAGCAAAGCAGCATTTGACCGCAATCGGGGCAATGGGGCAGCTGCCGTGGATTCATATCTTCGGGGCGCAAGCTTTCTTCGAAGGGGGACACATGGCGCTTGCTCTTAACGAAATTCAGACCGGGATCGACATTGCCGATGAGCAAAAAGCCGGGTTCTGGTCGCTGATCGGGCGGCTGTGGCAATCCGTGTTCAGGATTTACGATGGCGAT
Organism: Alphaproteobacteria bacterium; assembly: GCA_030424645.1. Classification (GTDB taxonomy): domain Bacteria; phylum Pseudomonadota; class Alphaproteobacteria; order Rhodobacterales; family Rhodobacteraceae; genus Aliiroseovarius. The sequence continues at coordinate 29,807 of JAUHWP010000021.1, read as the reverse complement.
CTGGATACGGCCCCCGCCGACTTCGAAGGCTACATCAGCCATGCCAGCGCCATCGGCGCCCAATTGAACCTGCCCTTCTACACCGCGGTGATGGCCAAGGTGAAAGCCGCACGCGGTGACATGGATGACGCCAGGGACATGCTGCGCCAAGCCAAGGACATGATCGAAACACGGGGCGAACGCGAATGGGCGTCCCGGTTCGATGCCATTTCCGCCGAAATACACGGAAATGCGGCGGTCGGCGCCTTCGGGTCGGACAACCCGAAGCTGACGTAGCGCCTTCACCACTCACGGCCACCACAAATGATGTAGCCCTACCCGACCGTCATCTGCCGGGCGGAAGCACCCCAGAAATGTCCGGCTTTCGCCGGGACGTAATGTCGCTCCAACGCCGCAATGCGACCACCCAAAGCGATACCTTGCTAAGTTATCGTGCTAAAAAACCTTTTTTGGTTTAGGGCCTTCAGCGCTTCCACCTCCTTGTATAAGCAGGAAGCGCATCAATACTTGTGACGCAGGTCACACTTAAAATCGAATTTGCAGAAAACTTGTGATGCATCCCTGAATATAGCTGAAACTCGTTCCCGTTTTCAGCCGTCATTCATTGCAATATCTTCCAGCGCGTTCTGATTCATGACCACGACCGCCCCTTTTTCAAACCGGGCAACCCCGTCCTTGGCCCAGCTTTTCAGCTGCCGGTTTACGTTTTCACGGGTCAACCCCGCATAGGCGCCCAGCCAGCTTTGGCTGACCTGAACACGGTCCGCGGCTGCATCCCCATTCTGAACCTTCAACAGGCGCAGGATGCAGCTTGCCAGTCGCGACTGACCGCTGGCCAGTGCCTTGAGCTCGAACATCTCGGACGCGTTGCGCGCCTTCTGACACAGGGCGATGATGACAAGAATGGCGCTGTCACCGTCCGTTTTCAGGATTTGCAGAACATCGCGACGGGCCACTTCAAGCCCGACAAGCGGCTCCAGCGCGACCACATCGGCGCTGCGCGGACCGCCGTCCAGACAGGCGATGTCGCCAATGACATCACCGGGGCCGACCAGGCCAAGAATGGATTTCTGACCTGTCGCGGTGGTGATGCTGACCTCGGCCCGCCCCGATTTGACGATCAGCAGCGACGCGCCCGGTTCACCGTGGCTGAATATCCGCGCGCCTTTTCTGAAATCGCGCTGCCGCCCCATCCCGGCGATAACCTCAAGCGTCTGATGGTCGAGCGCTTCGATGACCATGACATCCCCCACCCTGCAACAACGCGGACAGCCACCTGCCCGTGCCGGAAACTTTGCTGCCACTTTGCATAGACCAGTTGGTTGCGATGTGAAACATGTTAGCGACGGTCGTTCAAAGGATCGGGTCCTTCGGGACGATGTTACAGCGATGCCTCAAGCAGGTGCCGCGAATACGGATGCTCGGCATTCATGTGCCGCAGCACATCGACATCCAGAACCTCGACGATCTCGCCATCCTTCATCACGGCCAGTCGGTCACACATATGGCCGACAACCGACAGGTCGTGGGACACCATCACATAGGTCAGGTTGTGCTCGGTGCGCAGGTCCGACAAAAGGTTCAGGATTTCCGCCTGCACCGACACATCCAGCGCCGAGGTCGGTTCGTCCAGCAACAGAAGATCGGGCTCCGGCGCCAACGCCCGGGCAATCGCCACCCGTTGCCTTTGACCGCCGGACAGTTGATGGGGATAGCGGAAGCGGAACTTTGTTCCCAGCCCAACGTCCTCAAGCAGCTTGACCACGCGGGTGTCGATATCCTTGAACCCGTGCAATTGCAGTGTTTCGCCCAACACCTGATCGACAGAATGGCGCGGATGAAGCGAGGCATAGGGGTCCTGAAACACCATCTGCACCGTTTTGAAAAACGCTTTCGCACGTTTGTGCCCAATCGCCTTGCCTTCGACCGTGATCGCGCCTGACCAGTCCGGCGCAAGCCCGGTAATCGCCCTTAGGATGGTGGATTTGCCCGATCCACTTTCCCCGACAAGCCCGAAACTTTCCCCCTGCGCCACGCTGAAAGTTGCGTGTTTCACCGCATCCACCCGGTCGCGACCGCTGCCGAACCAGACATTCAGGTCATTCACGTCCAACATATTCATACGCGTCCACTCACACTTGGGGCCTCGGACCATGCGGGATCACGCTGCAACACCTCCAGTCGGTCGCGCGGCGCATCCAGCCGGGGCAGTGAATTCAGCAATCCTTGCGTGTACGGGTGCTTTGCCTCGTGCAGCTTATCGGCATCACAGACCTCGACGATACGCCCTGCATACATGATCAGCACGCGGTCACAGAAATCGGCGACAAGGTTCAGGTCGTGGCTGATGAAGATCAGCCCCATGCCGCGTTCCTTGACCAGCCGGTCCATGATATCGAGCACCTGCCGCTGCACCGACACATCCAGCGCCGATGTCGGTTCATCCGCAATCAGGATCTCGGGGTTCGGGATCAACATCATCGCAATCATGATCCTTTGCCCCATTCCGCCCGACATTTCATGCGGATAGGCCCGCATGACGCGTTCGGGGTCACGGATCGACACCGCTTCCAGCATCTCCAGCGATTTCTTGTAAGCCGCGGATTTCGATACCTTGTTGTGCAGGCGATAGGCTTCAATGATCTGATCGCCGATGGTCATCACCGGGTTCAGCGAATACTTGGGGTCCTGCATCACCATGCTGATCCGTTGCCCGCGCACGGCGCGCATTTCCTTCTCGGTCTTGTCCAGCAGGTTCACGCCGTCCAGCTTGATATGGTCGGCCTCGACAATCCCCGGTGGGCGGATCAGGCGCAGGATGGCGCGGCCGGTCATCGACTTGCCGGACCCGCTTTCCCCCACGATGCCCAACCGCTCGCGCCCCAGCGTGAACGACACCCCGCGCACGGCGTCAAACACCCCGTGGCGGGACGGGAACTTGACCCAAAGGTTTTCGACGTCAAGAAGGGCGCTCATCACTCACCTGCTTTCGGGTCAAGAACATCGCGCAGACCATCACCCAGAAGGTTGAAGGCCAGCGAAACCGTGAAAATAGCTAGACCAGGCATGGTCGCAACCCACCAGTGATCCAGAATGAACCGGCGCCCCTCGGAAATCATCGCGCCCCATTCCGGGCTGGGGGGTTGCGCGCCAAGGCCAAGGAAGCCAAGACCCGCAGCGGCCAGGATGATCCCTGCCATGTCCAGCGTCACCCGCACGATCAGCGACGAGATACAAAGCGGCCATATGTGTTTGGTGATGATGCGAAGCGCCCCCGCCCCCTGCAGCTTGATCGCGCTGATATAGTCCGACGATCGGATCGTCAGGGTCTCGGCCCGCGCAATCCGCGCATAGGGCGGCCACGCGGTCAGCGAAATGGCAAGGACCGCATTCTCGATCCCCGCGCCCAGCGCCGCCACGAAGGCCAGCGCCAGAACCAGACGGGGGAAGGCCAGGAAGATATCGGTGATCCGCATCAGGATCGTATCGGTCCAGCCCCCGACATAACCCGAGATCGTGCCGACCAGCAGCCCGGCCACCGGCGCGATCAGCGCAACCAGCGCCACGATGTAAAGCGTGATCCGCGCCCCATAGATCAGCCGCGACAGGATATCCCGGCCCAGACTGTCGGTGCCGAAGATATGCCCTTCGGTGCCAAGCGGGGCAAGCCGGTTGCCAAGGTTCTGCACGAACGGATCATGCGGGGCCAGCAACGGGGCGGCGGCGGCGATGACCACCAGTGCCAGCAGAATACCCAGCCCGATCATTGCCATCGTGTTGCTGCGAAAGGACAACCAGCCTTGATAGAAAGCCGAGATTTTCGCGTGGCGGCGCGACGTCGGCGTATCCGTCAACAGCCATTGTTTCAGTGTTTGTTCGGTCATTGACTGTGTCCCGCCTATTTCGCGCGTGGATCAAAGACCTTGTAGAGCAGGTCCGAGAAGATATTGAGCAGGATGAAAACCAGCCCGACCACAACAGTGCCGCCAAGTACCGCATTCATGTCGGCAGACAGAAGCGCGGTGGTGATATAGCTGCCAATGCCGGGCCAGGAAAAGATGATCTCGGTCAGGACCGACCCTTCCAGAAGGCCCGCATAGCTTAGTGCGATCACGGTGATCAGTTGCACGCGAATGTTCTTGAACGCGTGTTTCCAGATCACGTCCCATTCCGACATGCCCTTGACACGGGCCGTCGTGACATATTCGGCGCTGAGCTGCTCCAACATGAACGACCGGGTCATGCGGCTGATATAGGCCAGCGAGTAATACCCAAGCAGCGAGGCCGGCAGGATGATATGGGAAAACGCGTCTTTGAACACGTCCCAGTTGCCATCCAACGCGGCATCTATCAGGATCATGCCGGTGACACTGGGCACCACATCGACATAGAAAATCCCGACCCGCCCCGGCCCGCCGACCCAGCCAAGAATGCCATAGAAAACCAGAAGCCCCATCAGGCCCAGCCAGAAAATCGGCATCGAATACCCGACAAGGGCGACAACCCGCGCGATCTGGTCGATCCACGACCCCTTGCGCACGGCAGCCAGCACCCCCAGCGGCACGCCCAGAACGACGCCGAACAGGATGCCCAGCGTGGCCAGTTCTAGCGTGGCGGGAAAGACCCGCGCGATATCCTCGGACACCGGGCGCGCGTTCAGAAGCGAAATGCCGAAATCCAGGTGCAGCACGTCCCAGATATAATAAAGGAACTGCACGATCAGGGGCTTGTCCAGGCCAAGCTGCTGGTAAACCGCATCATATGTCGACTGAGCCGCACGTTCACCCACGATGGCCAGAACCGGGTCGATCGGCATAACCCGCCCGATGACGAAGGTCACGAATAACAGCCCAAGCAGCGTCACCGCGATTGATCCAAAGGTCCGAAGCGTGGTGCGCGCCACCGGCCACACCACGTCAGAAAGAGGCGCCCTTGGCGGGCGCCTCTCGTGATTGTCTTCGCTCAGGGCCATTTACTTTGTGACCTGCCAGTAAGCGGCCGAAGTCACCGCCTGTCCGGTCGACCAGTTCATCACGTTCTCGCGAAGGGCAGATTGTTCGATCTGCTGGAACATGATCCCGAAGGGCGAGATTTCGCGGAACTCGGCCTGGATGTCCTGATACATCTGGATACGTTTGTCGCGGTCGCCTTCGGTCACGGCAGCCTCGACCTTCGGCGTCAGCCCACCGGCATCCCAGGCGTTGCGCCAGGCCAGAAGGCCGGTGGCCTGTGCCTCGTCGCTGTTGTCGGGGTTATAGGCAAAGGTCCCGGCGTTGGTTTGCGGGTCGGGATAGTCCGGCCCCCATGCCCCAAGATACAGGTCCAATTCACGCGCGCGATAGCGGGCAAGGATCTGTTTCGCCGTGCCGACGGTGATATTCAGCGTGATCCCGACCTGCGCCAGCGTGTTTTGCAGGGATTGCGCGATCTCGATCCGTTCCTGCGCCTCGCGCACACCGGCTTCGATTTCCAGCCCTTCGACACCCGCAGCGGCCAGCAGTTCCTTGGCTTTCTCGATATCCAGCGAGAACGGGTTTTCTTCCGATGCCCCCAGATAGGTCGCGGGCAGGAAGTTCTGATGGATCGTATACTGCCCCTTCAGGAAGCTGTTTTTCATACCTTCGTAATCGACGAGATATTTGAACGCCTGACGGACCTCGGGTTTGGACAGTTCGGGGTGTTTCTGGTTCAGGGAAAAATACATCAGACGGCCTTTCAGCTCGTCTTCGACCTTGATTCCGCCAGCTTCCATCACACCGGCGATGTCTTCGGGGTTCAGGTTGCGGGCGATGTCGATGTCGCCGCGCTCCAACAGCAGGCGCTGCGAGGCACTTTCCAGCACGTGACGCACGATCACCCGCTCCATCGCCGGTGCACCGCCATAATAATCGGGGTTCGAGGTCAGCGTGACGCTTTCATTCGGCTTCCAGCTGTCCAGCACATAGGGGCCCGAGCCAGCCGAGTTGGTTTTCAGCCAGGTGTTGCCCATGTCGCCGTCGGCCTCGTTGGCCATCACGGTTTCCTTGTCGACGATACCGCCAATCGTGGCCGTCAGACAGTTCAAGATGAACGAGGTCGCATAGCGTTTGTCCGTCGTGATCATCAGCTTGTTGCCATCGGCCTTGATGGTCTCTGCAACATTTTCCGGGGTGAACCCAAACTGGGTCAGGATGAAGGCCGGTGTCTTGTTCAGGATGACGGCCCGTTGCAGCGAAAACGCCGCATCTTCGGCGCGCACGGGGTTCCCGGAATGGAAGGTGACCCCTTCACGCATGGTGAAGGTGATGGTCATGCCGTCCTCACTGACCTCCCAGCTTTCGGCAAGATCGGGCTGGTAGCCCGCCGCCAGATCCAACGGGTCCAGCGTGACCAGACGGCCATAGACGTTCCGGCTGATATCCGAGCCTGCAAATTCGAAGCTCTCCGCCGGGTCCAGCGTGGTCACATCGTCAATGCGGTTGGCGATCACCAGCATGTTGGCGGGCGTTTCGGCATAGGCGGCGAAGGACGACATCCCTACGGCCACACCGATCGCGGCGCTTGTCAGCAATCTGTTGATGGTATTCATGTTTTGAACCTCTCCTGTTCGGTTGATGTTTGGGTTGCGCACTGGCCGGGGTTATTGTCCCCAAGTCTTTTCCAACACGCGCAACCAGTTTTCATGGCAGAGTTTGGCAATCAACGCCTCGCCATATCCGTGTTGGGCCATGGCCTGTCTGAGCTTCGGCAGACCGGCACAGGACGTCAGGTCTTGCGGCACAACGGCCCCGTCATAATCCGACCCCAACCCGACGCGGTCTTCGCCAAGATGTTCGATCAGGTGGTCCAGATGGCGCAACATCTGTGTCAATGGCACATCCGCCAGCATCCGCCCGTCATCACGCAAAAACGCCACCGCGAAGTTCAGCCCCACCATTCCGTCGCTTTCGCGGATCGCGGCCAGTTGCTTGTCGGTCAGGTTGCGACTGTGCGGACAGATCGCATGAACATTCGAATGGGTCGCCACAAGGGGCTTGGTCGAATGGCGTGCCACATCCCAGAACCCGGCCTCGTTCAGGTGGGACAAATCTATCATGATCCCCAGCTCGTTGCACCGTCGGATCAGGCGAAGCCCGTGATCGGTCAACCCGTCCCCGATATCGGGCGTGCTGGGATAGCGAAACGGCACACCATGCCCGAAGATGGTCGACCGGCTCCAGACAGGACCGAGCGAGCGCAGACCCGCCTGATACAGCACCTCAAGCGTGTTCAGTTCCGCATCAATCGCCTCGGCCCCTTCGATGTGCAGGATCGCGGCGATATGGCCGGCCTCAAGGGTTTCGCGAATCTGCCAGGCGGTGCGGCACACCACCAGCGCCCCGCGATCCTGAAGATCGAACAGAATGGCGATCTGGGCCATGGCGACCGGCAGGGCGTCTTCCCAGTCAATCGGGTCAGGCAAGGGCAGGTCATAGCTGGGCTTGGCCATTTCCTCCATCTTGGTATCCGCGTCGACGGGCGACGGGATGTATACCGCAAAGAAACCGCCCCCGAAGCCACCGTTGCGTGCACGCGGTATGTCGATGGCACCGTCGCGACCGGTCAGAAAGGTTTGCGCAGCCGATCTGCCGCCCGCGCGATAAAGCTTCAGCAGGACATCATTATGCCCATCGAACACCAAAGGCGTGGTTTGACCGATCACGTCTGCTTTCCCCCAAGGCAACACCGCGCCAGCTTATGTCAGAGAATCTCATAGACGAGAGAAAATTGCATGATATTTTCTCATGAAGTGATGATGGATATGAAGAAAGCGCGCCATGCCGACGAAATCCTGGCACAGTTTGCCCGAATATCAGGCCCTGCGCGCTTTGATGGAAAGCGGCACGACCTCGAAAGCCGCTGTCCGGCTGGGCCTGTCGCAATCCGCGATCAGCCGGTCGATTGCCAGCCTGGAAGCCCGCACCGGGAGGATCCTGTTCGAACGTGAAGGCGGGCGGCTGCGGCCCACCAGCGAAGCGGTGCAGATGAACCGTCGCCTTGACCCGCTGTTCGAAGCGCTGGACCGGATCGACGGCCCGCCCGAGATGGCGCAGGAAACCCTGCGCATCATTGCGCCCCCGACCTATGCCCACCGGTTCCTGGTGCATCACATTGCCACCTTCCTGAAAACCAACCCGCATTTCTATGTCAGCCTTGAGGTTGCGCCATCCGAGGATGTCATCCGAGGTATCCTTGAGCGGCGTTTCGATCTGGGGGTCAGTGGGGTCGAACTGTCACGCAACGGCGTGAAGCTGACCCCCTATCGGTCTGCCACCGCCGTCTGCGCGATGCCACATGATCATCCGCTTGCCGACAGGCCGATCATCCATCCCATCGACCTGCACAATCAGGCCCTGGTGGCCCTGACGCACCGCCACGCACGGCGGGCCCAGCTTGACAAGGTCCTTCAGGCCGACCGCAGCACACCGCGCATCGTGGCCGAGGCGTCGACCTCGTTCGCGGCGGTAGACCTGGCGAAAGAGGGGTTGGGGCTGACCATCGTGAACCCGTTTCCCATCGTGCAATACCGCTCGGACGATGTGGTGTTCCGGCCGTTTGCCTCGCAGATCGAATATCGCAGCTATTTCGTCGCGTCGGATGACAGGCCGGTCTCGGGCGCTGCGCGGGCCTTTATGCGGCATCTCAGGTTGCACACCGCAAAGGATCCTTTCTCGCAAAAGGCCTGAATGCCGGAAATGGGCAACACCGGCCTTGTTGTCAGGCGATCCGACCGACAACCGAATTGTAAGCGCGCGGGCTGGGTTCTAGTGTAATCCCGACATGACATGGTGACGGAAGCCGCGGTTCGACAGGCCCGCCTTTTGATCCGACGAAATGGCAGGTATCCGTTGCTGGACGAGTTCAAATCACTTGCACATCTGACGCTTGGAACCGCGCGCGATCTGGCGCCCATTGTCGGGGTTGTTGCGGTGTTCCAGTTCCTGATCCTGCGCCAGCCCATGGATGACATCGGCACCAAGCTGATCGGTCTTCTGTTTGTCATGGCCGGGCTTGCGATCTTCATTCGCGGGCTGGAGCTTGCCCTGTTTCCCATCGGCGAATCCCTGGCCGACGCCTTTGCCAACAAGGGCAGCCTGTTCTGGCTGTTGCTGTTCGCCTTCTCGCTTGGGTTCGGCACCACCGTCGCCGAACCCGCCCTGATCGCCGTCAGCCGCGAGGCTGCGCGGGTGATGGCCGATATCGGCGCGGTCGGGGCCAGCCAGGCCGAGCAGACGAGCTATGCCAACGCGTTGCGATACACGGTGGCCGCAGCCGTCGGGTCATCGCTTGTCATCGGCGTCATGCGCATCCTTCTGGGCTGGCCGATCCACTATCTGATCATCGGCGGCTATGTGCTGGTCGTCATCCTGACGGCCTTTGCCCCGGCCGAGATCATCGGCATCGCCTATGACAGTGGCGGGGTTACGACCTCGACCGTGACGGTGCCCCTGACCACAGCGCTAGGGGTCGGTCTGGCCAGTGTCATCAAGGGCCGCAACCCGATGATCGACGGGTTCGGCCTGGTCGCCTTTGCCAGCCTTTTGCCCATCGTCTTCGTGCTGGGCTTCGGAATTGTGGGGGCCATGCAATGATACAGGAATTGCTGACCACATTCGCCGCGACCATCAAGGACGTTTTGCCGATCCTTGCGGTGCTGATCTTCTTTCAGGCCGTCGTGCTGCGCAAACCCGTGCCCCATCTGCGCAGCGTGCTGGTGGGCGGCGTCTATGTCGTGCTGGGGCTGGGCCTGTTCCTGTTCGGTCTGAAGGAAGCCCTGTTCCCGCTGGGCGAGGCGATGGCCCGCCAACTGACCGACCCGACATTTCTGGGCGACCCGACGGACTGGACCGCCCATGGCTGGACCTATCTGTTCGCCTTTGCCATCGGCTTTTCAACCACCATTGCCGAGCCGTCGCTGATCGCGGTGGCGATCAAGGCCCGCGAGGTTTCGGGCGGGACGATCAAGGAATGGGGCTTGCGCATAGCGGTGGCACTGGGCGTCGCGCTCAGCCTTGTCTTCGGCACCTACCGGATTGTGACGGGCACACCGCTCTATCTTTATATGATCGTGGGCTACACCATCGTCATCGTTCAAACCTTCTTCGCCCCGAAAACCATCGTTCCGCTGGCTTATGACAGCGGCGGGGTCACGACATCGACGGTCACGGTGCCGCTGGTGGCGGCCCTTGGGCTTGGGCTGGCCTCGACCGTGCCGGGCCGCAGCCCTGCGCTGGACGGGTTCGGCCTGATCGCGCTGGCCAGCCTGTTTCCCATGATCACCGTCATGGGCTATGCGCAACTGGTAGCGTGGAATGACGCCAGACGTTCCCGGCCACGCGTGCCAAATGCAAAAACGGAGGACATCCAATGAAGTTCAAACTGATCATCTCGCTGGCGCAGGATGCTTATACGGACGTCATTGTCGACGCGGCGCGCGGCGCGGGGGCGACCGGGGCGACCGTCATCACCAGCGTTCGCGGCGAAGGGCTGGAAAAGAAAAAGACCTTTCTTGGCCTTACGGTCGCCGGACAGCGGGACATGGCGCTGTTCCTGGTCGAGGAACACCTTGCCGCCAATATTCTTGAAACCATCAGCACCGCAGGCGAGTTCCTGAAGGAACCGGGCCGCGGCGTGGTGTTCCAGATCGACATCGAAGACGCCATCGGCCTTGAAACGCAGGTCCAGGCGCTGAAAGCCTCGCTAGAGAAGGACGAGCTATGAGCCAGCCAGAGGAAACCCGCGTCCGCGATGCGGTGCAAGAGGACCCCCATGTCATCAACGGGTTGGCGTCGGTCGCCGACGCGATGCGGATATTCGAAGCATCCGGTCACGACACGATGGTGATCGAGAAACGATCGCCCGATGACGAATACGGCGTCCTGACCCTCGGCATGATTGCGCGCCAGGTCTTTGCCCGGAACCGCGCACCCTCGCGGGTCAGCGTTTACGAGGTGATGGAAAAGCCGGCGATCAATCTTTCGGGCAACATGCAGGCGCGCTATGCCATTCGTCTGCTGACCCGGTTGAACCTTGATGTCGCGCTGGTCATCGAAGACGACAAGTTGATCGGCACCGTCGGCCTGCGCGAGCTGACTTTGGCCGAAGCAGCCTCGGCAATCGCCGACAGACCCGGTTGATCCGGCCAAACGCTTGACCCGGCACTGGTTTCCGGGACATCTTCCAGTGCGGGTATCTTCGTTCCGTCTGCACGCAGAAAAGCGATGCGGGTCAACGGTCTGTATGCCACCAGATCATATTCGATTTCGCGCCCGACGATCCCTTGTGGGACCATTGGGCGTCAGTAACCAGAGCAGGTCGTTCGATGTCCCAGTGCTATGACGATTCCTGGCTGCGCAAGAACCTGTCGGACCTGCCCTATGCGGCCTGTCTGACCGACCCGACGCAGCCCGACAATCCGCTGATCTTCGTGAACGAGCTGTTTTGCGACCTGACAGGGTATGACCCGACGCAACTGATCGGAAAGAACTGCCGCCTGCTTCAGCACCCCACAACAGATGCAAACGAGGTTGCGCGCATACGTCGGGCCGTTGAGACCGGAGATGAGATCGCGGCGGACCTTCTGAATGTTCGTGCCGATGGCACAACCTTCTGGAACCGGTTGTCGATCAAACCGATCCGTGACGACGACGGTGCCCTGCAACGATTCACCGGCGTTTTGATGCAGATCGAGAACAGCCCCTATGAAACGCTGCTGGAAGCGCAGCGCCAGTCCGACACCGCCCTGACCGAGCTGAGTCACCGTCTGAAAAACCACCTGTCGCTGATCCATTCTTCGGTGCGGCTGCAAATCCGCGAAAGCGGCGAGACCGAGGGGCTTCGGGCGGTGCTGAACCGCATCCAGTCCCTTCAGACGCTGTATGCCGGTATGGAACAGGGCGCCGACGCGCCGGGTGATTTCAACAAGGTTGATCTGTTCGACCACCTCGCCACGATCTGCGAGACCGTCACCGATCTTGAAGATCGCGTCGGGTTTGAACGCGACATTCCCGCCGTGCCGGTTGAAGTCAGCATCGACACGGCCACCCAGCTTGGCATGATGGTGGCCGAAATCGTCACCAACGCGATTCAACATGCCTTTGCCGACAACGGCGGAACGATCACGTTGCAGGGGGCGATTGCGTCGGATGGTGTCACGATCACGGTCGCCGATGACGGGCGCGGCATGTCCGGTGGGCAGACCGATGTGATCAAATCAGGTTTGGGCGGCAAGATCTTGCGGCAAATGGCAAAAACGCTGTCCGCCGATCTGACGATTGTGCCGCGCAATCCGGGAACCGCTGTCCGGCTGCAGCTTAATTTGGGCGAAAAGTAACGCGGATCCAGAAGGCCCTGTAAACCACCGTCGCCCACCACAGGGTTCACACCTGCGTGTTAGCTGAGCAACCGCCCGACGGACGCGACCATCGCCGCGATTGTCATCAATGCCGTCAATCCCAGCAGGGCAAAGACACCGTCCCTGCTGATCAGGGAGATGGACAGCAGCGCAACCACGATCGCCAGCAACGAAGATGTCATCGGGACGAGTTCCAGAAACGGCATCGCCGCGCCGCACAGAAAGCAGATCGTGTAAAGCAGATAGGAAAAGGGACGGGCTGTCAGCACCGCCAACCGACGCGTGGTTACGTGCTGCACCCATGTCAGCGGCCGCTCAAGCCGGGACAGGGCAGCATCCAGTTTCCGGGTCGACACGCGACGGCGCAGAATGAATGCGGGCAGCCAAAGCCTGTCACGACCCAGCAACAACTGTGCCGACACCATCGCGATCAGCACCCCGCAAACCGACGACAACCCGGGCACACCGCTTAGCGGGGTGACGATGACAAGGCTGACGAACAACAGGATGGGGGTGAAGGACGCGACCCCCAACCGTTCGATCATGGCGCCGACCGACGCGTCGCCCGTGTCACGGATATCATGTATGATGTCGACAACATCCGCGATCTGGTTGTCCGCTTTCTTGTCGCATCCTGCGCTCATGAGCATCCCCTGATCATCCAATGGGCCTTGCACGGACCGCAATCGCGGCGGCGCAGCAATCACGACCTGCTGTGCCCTGTTTAACCCGGCCACCTTGTCCGACTTGCGCCTGACTGGCTGAAAGCGCGTGTCAGAACGCATATGTCCCGGACAGACGGCGCGGGCGCCCCCAAAATGACCCTGCTTACCCACCGGGCCAATCTGGGGACGCTTGTCAACCCATGCCGTTTCGCGATGGGTCCGATGCGTTTCAGGATGGCGTTGACCTACAGCCTGCTTCGAAACGCTTCATCCGGCAGCCCGGCGAAACAGCGTGATGACGAACAGGATCAGGAACACGAAGAACAGGATCTTCGCAATGCCCGCCGCGGTCCCGGCGATCCCGCCAAAACCAAGAAATGCGGCGATCAGGGCAACGATAAGAAATGTGATGGACCAACCAAGCATGGGGTTCTCCTTTGTTAACTGCTTTCACTTGAAAGAAGAACGTGCGGATGCCCGTTTGGTTCCCGCCCACCCGGATTTTGATGCTTCTGCGGACAGGCACCCGCCTATTGATACGATCCGAATTCTGGGGTCGCGACGATCTTGATATCGGCGTTTATCAACGCATCCCGCCCACGCGTGGTCAGGTCTGTCGTGAAGTTGAACTGGTCGCGCAACTCGAACGGATAGGCCTTCAGGCGCACGCGGGTTGCATAAACCTCGTTACATATAATCACCTTCACGGGCCGCGCCCAGTCAAGATAGGGGCTGGTATGCGCCACATCCGTCAGGATGTCGGTAATTCCCGGCGTCGGTCGATCGGGCGCCACCATGAATTCGGCAATGCACATAAGGGTCTTGGACCCGTCATTGGCGTTGACGATATTCTCGGTCCAGATGCGCGAATGCGGGATGGTCACAACATCGTCGTCGGCGGTGCGCAGTTTGACCGAGCGGGTATGGATGTCGATCACCTCGCCGTAATCGTCGCCGATGCGTATCCAGTCCCCCGAGCGATAGGGGCGCTCGAAAACGGCCACGATACCCGCGACCGCACTGGTGGCCCAGTCCTTGATCGCGAACCCAAGCGCCACGCCGACCGTGCCGAGGACGAACACGAAATTCTTCAGGGTGATATTGAAGACCATGGGAATGATCAGGATCACCGCGACCGCGAACAGGCCCAGCCGGGCCAACGGGATCACGTTCAAAGCAATCAGGCGAAGCCGGGCGGGCAGATGCTCGGCCACTTTCGGCACGACATAGCGCAGCAGATGATAGAGCAGGAAACACAGCAGGACGACCAATCCGATCTGCAAGAACGTCCAGCCGGTCAGCTCGTTGAACAGTCTGGTCAGGTCATAGCTTTCAGCATCCATTGCAATCCCCTATAGCCGATCAAGCGGCAGTCCCGCTTCGGACAGAATGCGCCGCACATGCGGATAGGCGCTTTCCCGAACCGAGATCTTTCCCGCATCCTCGTCGATCAACCCAAGCCGTCCCAACGCCGACGCCACCCCGACCGGAACCGACAGGGGAAGCACGGCGTCCAGGTCCCCGCCCGCCAGGGGGCCATGGATCAACAAGGCGTGCAACACGAAATGGCCGATGCGCTCGAAATGCTCGGGCAATTGCGGCACGGCCTGATCCTGTAGCCATGTGGCCTTGTCGTCCTTGTCATCGTCCTTCTTGCCGTCCTTGTCCTTGTTGTCCCGATCCTGGGTTTCCGCTTCCCGGTTCACCGCTGCGTCCAGCAACCTGATCGCCGCCCAAGGGCAGCCATAGGCACGCGCGGCAAGGGTTTTCAGATAATTGTCCTTCAGGTCGCCATCCCCGTCCTCGGTCAGGATATCGTTGCCCGACGCGGCGGATTTAAGCACCTCGTCCCCCATATGCGCCCTGATCAGTTCGGCCAGGGCCTTGTCCCTGAACGGCGCAAAACAGCGCGCATCGGACACCACGGCCTCGATGGCGGATGTCTGCGCAAGATAGGTCCAGGTCCAGCTTGAAACCCCCAACAGCACATTGCGCGATGCACCGTCCAGTTCCGCCAGATAGGACCGCATCGCGGCCCGACCGTCCATCGTTCGACGGACCAGCGACGAAATATCCGGGACAATCAATGCCGTCTGCCCTGACGGGACGGCGGCGGCTTCGACCAGATCCAGCCCCCGGTCGCGGGTCCAGTCGGCCAGCAGGTCTTGCGGAACGCTGGGCATCATGACGAATGCGCAAACGGAATGTGGGCCGTCCTTGCGCCTTGCCCATTCCAGATAGACCTTGTCCAGACACTCGAACTGATGCGCACGCAGCGCCGACCACAGCGCGTCGGGGATCAGCGATCCCGACATGCGTTCCAGATCGTCCGGCGCCAGATCGGTCTGGCGATCATCCAGCACCCGCAGCTTTTCCCACAACCGCCGATACCCATCTTTCAACGAGCTTGTCGCCGGTGCGCGCGGCCAGTCATATCCACCGACAGGAAGAAGTTCAGTGGGAAACAACGAAGATGTCATATGGCAACCTGTGGGACTGATAAAAACGGCAAGCCCCCGCAGTGTGCGGCATGTGTCGAAGATTTCAAGGGGTCCCGACATCCAACGGGCGATATCGTCGGCCTTTTGGCGACCACGCACAGCACCACGGCACACTTTCCCGCGGGTTGGGCCAGACCGCTCAGGACATGCCGGATCGCGGTGCCCCCCACCCCATCGCGATTGAAAACTGCAAAAAAGCATCGCCCTTTGGAACCAATCGGGCCATCCTGCGTTTTCAAGCGAAGTAAATTTGGGACATGGCATGGGGAAGAATATCATACGGGTCCTGACCCTGACGCTGCTGCTTTACAACTTGCAGCCCACGGCAATCCTGCTGGCACAATCCAGCGCCGAAGGGATCGACGACAACCTCGAAACCGAGGTTATCGACACCGATCAGACCATCTCGGTCACCGAAAGCGTGCGCGACGACCAGATCGCCGCCCGCATTCAGGCCATTTTGAAAGCCACGGGTTGGTATGACGATGCACGGGTCGAGGTGCAGGACGGGATCGTCTTTCTGGACGGAACCGCGACATCGTCCAAACGGCAGGACTGGGCGCGCGATCTGGCGGCCAAGACCGACGGTGTAGTTGCAGTGGTGAACCGGCTGACCGTGGCGCAAGAGGCCGATTTCTCGATCGACCCGGCGGTCTCGGAACTGCGCAACCTCTGGGACAAGACCGTCGCCGCGGCGCCGCTGATCCTGTTGGCGCTTCTGATCCTGCCCTTGGCCCTTTTCCTGTCAGCGGGCGTCGCCAGATTGGCGCGGTGGGCGCTGAAAGAGCGGCTGGGCACGCCCTTCCTGCGCGATGTGACCGCGCGGTTCATCGCCTTGCCGGTGTTTCTGGTCGGGCTTTACATCGTGCTGCAGATCGCCGGGCTGACGCAGCTTGCAATCTCGGTCCTTGGCGGGGCCGGTGTGATCGGGATCGTCATCGGTTTTGCCTTTCGCGACATCGCCGAGAACTTTCTGGCCAGCCTTCTTCTGAGCCTGCGCCAACCGTTCCGGCGCGGCGATTTCGTCGATGTGGCGGGGCGACAGGGCGTTGTGCACAGCATGAACACGCGCAGCACGGTTCTGGTCTCGCCGGAAGGCAACCATATCCAGATCCCCAATGCCGCCGTATTCAAGGCGACAATAGAAAACTTCTCGGCCAGCCCCAGCCGACGCGGATCGTTCGATGTGGGTATTGGCTATGACGCCTCGATCAGCGACGTGCAGCAGATCATTCTGCACGAGCTGTCCGAACACGACGCCATCTCGGCCGACCCCGAGCCGATGGTGCTGGCCGATACGTTGGGTGCCGCGACGGTGACGATCAAGATCTACTATTGGTTTGACGGGGCCGCAATTTCACCGCTGAAGCTGAAATCGGTTCTGATCCGGCGCGTGAAGAAAGCACTGATGGACGCCGGCATCAGCATGCCCGACGAAGCCCGCGAGATCATCTTCCCGAACGGCATTCCGCTGACGCCTCTGTCGGTGCCGGACGCCCCCGCCCCGCCCCCCGAACCGGCCACCGCGCACGAGCCCGAACGCTCTGTGATGGACGAGGACCTGTCGAACGAGGTGGAACGAAACCTGGAACCGCAGATGCAGGTGCAGGTCGAAGGCGACAAAGACAGCAACCTTCTGGACAGTTGACCCATGACCGAAGAAGAAATCGCAGAAGAACAGGCCATCGAGGACGCGCGCAAGCTTACTCCGAAGACGGTCTATGAAGTGATCCGGCGAAACGGCGACGAAGAGCTGGAGCGCAGCAACGGATCACTGTTCTGGTCGGGTGTATCCGCAGGCATCGTCATCAGCTTCTCGATGCTGGGCGAGGCCGTTTTGCGCAGCCACCTGCCCGATGTTCCTTATCGTTATCTGATCGAGAACCTGGGATACTCGCTGGGGTTCGTGATGGTGATCATCGGGCGTATGCAGCTGTTCACCGAAAACACGATCACGACGGTTCTGCCCTTTCTGCACAAACCCTGCTGGCGCATCTTCAACCGCATCGTGGTGTTGTGGTCCATCGTTCTGCTGTCGAACGTGATCGGGGCGTTCGCCATCGCAACCTTCTATGCCCATGGCGGCGCAATCTCGGCCGAGATCATGCCCGCAATCGAAGAGCTGTCGCGCCACGCAACCGGGATGCCTGCCGCCGAAAGCTTCGCCCGCGCGATCCCGGCGGGGATTCTTGTGGCCGCGATTGTCTGGATGCTGCCAGAGGCCGGGGCGTCCTCGGTTTCCATCATCGTGCTGTTTACCTGGCTTATTGCAGCGGGGGATTTCACCCATATCGTCGCGGGTTCGGTGGAAATGGCCTACCTGATCGTCACCGGCGGGCTTGGTCTGTATCAGGCCGTGTTCGGGTTCTTCCTTCCGGTTCTCGCTGGTAACGTGGTGGGGGGAACCGCCATCTTCGCAATGCTTGCATGGGGACAGGTGCACCGTGAGATCGAATAACCCGCAGATCGAACATCGCCGGGTCGGTCACATCCGCCCCGGGCGGAAACAGTTGCGTTCGCACGTATCCGAAAAGGCAATCCTATGAACAACATGAACATGACCCTTGGCGGGGCAATCGTCTTAGCCCTTGATATATATGCGATATACAGTATCCTAAGCTCTCGTTCATCGTCGCTTTCCAAGATGCTTTGGACGGTCATTATCCTGCTGCTACCGATCCTTGGCTTCCTTGTCTGGTTGTTGTTCGGGCCGCGCGGCGTAAGGTAACGCGCGAGGCCGGACTGGTCTTTTCACGGTGGGATGCGCCACGATTTTGGATAGGGACAAAGCGATGGTGTTGAACAAGGACTATGATCCCAACCGCGATTTCGTCATCGGCAATCAGGACGCCGCCCGCCGGATCGTGTGGTTCGTCGATTTCACCGACAAGCCCACCCGGCGCCTGCGGGATATCGTCCTGCGGCTGGCCGACCGCTTGTCGCCCGATCAGGTGACGGTCGCCGTCCGCTTCACCTATCCCGAGGGGGACAAACGGGCGGATATCGCGGCACGGGCCGCCATCGCCGCCGGACAGCAAAAACGCTTCTTCGATATGGTCGAAGCCCTGTTCAACGCCCCACCGAAATACACGCGTGCCTCGGTGATCAAGCTGGCCCGGAAGCTGGGGCTGAACATTGAGCGGTTTGAAACCGACCTTGACGCGCCCGAGATGGCCCAACGCATTCAGCACGACCGGGACACGCTGTCGAAAGAGGTGCCCCCCTCGGCCCCCTATCTGTTCATTGACGGAACCTTGTATCAGGGCGTCTGGGACGAAGTCGCCTTGCTCGAAGCCATCGAACGCCCCTTGGGTGTCCGGCTTGAGGTCGCGGCTTTTCGCTTCATTGATTGGGCCGCGTCTGCCGGGATGACGCTGATCATCGCGACCGTGGCCGCGCTGCTTTATGTCAATGTCGGGTTCTATGACTTCTTCGACGCTTTGCGCAACACGACCATCGGCTTGTTTGCCGGAAGCTGGCGGCTGGAGCTTAGCCTGCTGACCTGGATCAACGACGCGCTGATGGCCCTGTTCTTCCTGCTGGTGGGGATCGAGATCAAGCACGAATTCGTGGAAGGCGAGTTGTCGAACCGCTCGGCTGCGGCGATGCCCATCTTTGCCGCGTTGGGCGGGATGCTGGCACCTGCGGCGATCTATGCCGCGCTGAACTGGGGCACCCCCGAGGTTCACGGCTGGGGGGTGCCGATGGCGACGGATATTGCCTTCACGCTTGGTATACTGGCCTTGTTGGGCAACCGGGTTCCCACATCGCTGAAGATTTTCGTTTCTGCTTTGGCAATCGTGGACGATCTGGGCGCAATCATTGTGATTGCCGCGTTTTACGGGCACGGCTTTCATCTGGGGGCCTTCATCATCGCCTGTGTCATCTTTGCGATCATGATGGCCATGAATATCGGCAAGATCTATTGGCGCGCACCCTATCTGATCCTTGGTATCGTTCTTTGGTATTTCATCCATGAAAGCGGCCTGCACGCGACCTTGGCCGGTGTCCTGACAGCGGTTGCCCTGCCCAGCCGCGCAAAAGCCAACCGGGCGGCCGTGGCGGCCCAAACCGCAAAACTGTTCGAACGGGACAAGCAGATCGGACAGGAAAACATTGTCGCTGCGCCGACATTCATGCAGTTGCAGACCATTATGGACCGGCTTGGCGCGCCGGGTGTGCATGTGCGTCATGCCCTTGAAAACTGGATCAATTTCCTGGTCCTGCCGCTGTTTGCCTTCTTCAACACCGGGCTTCTGATCACCGCCGACAGCGTGCATTTCACCGCGCCGGAAAGCCTTGGGGTGATCCTTGGGCTGGTGGTCGGCAAGCCGCTTGGCATCTTCCTGTTCGTCTATGCCGCCGCCCGGCTTGGTCTGGGGCGCCTGTCATCCGAGATCAGCATGGCCCAGGTTCTGGGGGCCGGATGCCTGGCGGGGGTCGGGTTCACGATGTCGATTTTCATCGCGAACTCGGCCTTCTCGGGCAGCCAGTTGGAAGGGGTCAAGCTGTCGGTCCTGCTGGCGTCGCTGATTGCCGCGGTGCTGGGCAGCGTGATCCTGGTCTACGCAAACCGCGCCGCGCTCAAACCCGTCGACGATCTGCTGCCCGAGGCCGAAGCCCCCTGATCTTCTGCCCGCCGCGACCCGTTACGTCAGCGTTTCGGTGGACGAAAAGAACATCGCCTGCGAAATGGCCGACAGAACCTGCTCGACCCGGAAGGGTTTGGTGATCAGAAACGCGGGTTCGGGCCGTTCGCCCGTCAACAACCGCTCGGGGAAGGCCGTGATGAAGATCACCGGCAGGTCGCCATGCGCCGCCAGCAAATCGTTCACCGCGTCGATACCCGAGCTTTCATCGGCAAGCTGAATATCGGCCAGGATCAGATCGGGGCGCCCGTCCGCGCCGAGCTCGACCGCCTCGTCACGGGTTTGGGCGACCCCGAAGACGCGGTGACCCGCGTCCGTCACGATCCCTTCGATATCCATGGCGATGATCGGCTCGTCCTCGATGATCATCACCGCACCCCGCGCGGCTTCGGCCAATTCGGTCTGGCCGATACGGATCAACGCTTCGGCTTCCGGGACATCCACCCCGATGATCCGGGCCACATCCGCCGCCGAAAACGCCTCGAGTGCATTCAGCAAAACCGCTTCGCGCGAATTTTCAGTCAGCGTTGCCAGCCGTTCCTGTGCCTTTGCAGCAGCCCCCTTGTCGGCATCCGACACGGGTGCCCCCGAACTGTGCCAGATCGTATGGAACAGCCGATACAGCGCCACGCGGGCCTCCTTTGGATCGGGGATGGTGTCCGGGTTTGCAATCATCGCCTCAAGCACGGCGGCGGCATAGGCATCACCTGTCGGCTGGCTGCCGGTCAACGCACGGGCATAGCGGCGCAGATAGGGAATATGTGTCGCGATATGTTCCATGTTGCAGTCCTTTTCCGGTCTGTTTCAAACTTTATTCCCATTTCATGGGAACCAGTTGGTGTCTTGATGGTTGTGGCTATGTTAGGCCGGTAAAAACCGAGATAACAGAGTGAATACAATGCCTGCTGACGACGCCCGTAAAAAGCGGTCCGGTGATCTGATCGACGAAAACCTGAAAAAGGCGTTCAGCGAAACGCTTGAGGAAGGCGTGCCGGATCGGTTTCGGGATCTGCTGGCGAAATTGAAACAGACTGCCCCCGAAGACACCTCGGAGGAGCCTGAAAATGACGAAAACTGACCCGCGCGACGCCGTGCTTGAGCACATTCCAGCGCTGCGGGCCTTTGCCCGAAGCCTGACAAAGGATGCCGTTCGCGCGGACGACCTGGTTCAGGAATGCCTGGTCAAAGCCATTGCCAAATTCGCCAGTTTCAAAGAAGGCACCAACCTGCGGGCCTGGCTGTTCACCATTCTGCGCAACACGTTCTATTCCGAACGGCGCAAAGCTGTGCGAGAGGCCGAGGACCCGGAAGGTGAAATCGTCGGCGCGCTTTCGGTAAAGCCGGAACATGACGGCCATCTGCAAATGAAAGAATTCAATGAAGCCTTTCAGCAGCTCAAGGACGAACATCGCGAGGCCCTGACCCTGATCGGTGCGTTGGGCCTGTCATACGAGGAAGCGGCCGAGGCCTGCGAGGTGGCGATCGGTACGATGAAGTCGCGCACCAACCGAGCCAGAAAGGAACTGGCCCGGCTGATGGAGCTGGACGAGGACAAACCCACCGAACTGACCGACAATCAAACCCTTTCCATCGTCAACCAATCAGGACACATGTGACCCGCCAACGCCGCACCTTCCTAAGTTCCCTCAGAAGCCGCTTCATTGCGGTATACATGATCGTCATGGCACCCATTGCCGCGTTGGCCAGCTATTATCAGTATTCCATCCTTTCGGATCGTCACCAGGCGCGCGAGGTCACCGCGCTCGACACGTTGGAAGGCGCCTTTGCGCCCGTTACCTCGACCCTGGTTCAGACCGATCTTCTTCTCGGCCTGCTTGGCGAATTGACCAACCGCGGATTGTCCGGCGGCGACGATTGCGACCTCGTGATCGACGCGATCGTGAAGGCCAGGTTTTCCGTCGCCGCCGCCGGAATTTACACGTCCGACGGACAGGCGGTATGCAGCCAGGGCATTCTGCGGTCCGGCATGGTGGCCGACGCCGGGTCCGCCCAGCCCCCGCAATCACCCTTCATCAGGTTAACAGACAGCGACCTGTTCGTGACAAAGGCTGTTTCGGGCCAGATCATCGCGATCGAAGCCGATCTGCCGAAGGTCGAATTGCCCGAGATTGCGATGGGTTACGGCATTGTCAGCAGGACGTCCCCTCCCGACGCAGCGGCAAATCAACCAGCCTATCAGACCCTTGGCAACCGGCTTGCCCCTGACGCGCGCGACATACTGCGTGGCGAGTCGGAAGGCGATGTTGCCATCCTGCCCGTTGCGGCATTTGGCCTGCGCCCTGTGGCCACGCTTGCCCGCGGCGTTGCGGCACCGCCATTATGGCTGACCATCATCAACGCCAGTTTCGTTCCGCTGGTCCTGCTGACCCTCAGCTTGCTGCTGGCGGATATGCTGATCCGCAAGATGGCGCTGAACGACATCACGCGCCTGACCCACGACATGCGGGCCTTCAGGCAGGACCGAGACCTTCCCAAGGGGGGGCTGGGGCCGTGGACCTCGGAGGAAACCGCGAAGATGCAGGTCGAGTTCTCGGCGCTTTCCGATCAGCTTTTGCATGAAGAGGCCGAGGCCCAGAACCGGCTTCACAACGCCAACATCCTTCAGCGCGAGATCTTTCACCGGGTGGGGAACAACCTTCAGATCATCCAGTCGATCCTGCGTCTTTATGCAAGTGACGTCAGCACATCGGAAGAAAAGGCGCTGATCGAGCGGCTGGCATCCCGCATCCGCATCATCAATCTGGTTCACGCTGCCATGCACCGCTCGGTCGATGCACCGTTCCTGCCTGCGGGTCAGGCCCTCAGCAGGCTGATCCAGGACCTGCGACACGAAGGGGTGATCGCCGAGAATATCGAGATCAAAGAGCGCTTTCAGGATGTCGAATTGCGGGTCAACCGTGTGTACGCCCTGTGTTACCTGTTGGTCGAAAAGCTGATCCGCCTGTCCCGATCCGGTGCCAGGTATGTGCAGATCTCTCTGCGCGAGGACGGCGACCGGGCACTGTTGGCGATCAAGGCAGATATCGGCCATCTGGCACCGCCCAACCCGGTCAGCGCTCGGCTGCGCCAGGTCTATACGCACGAGCTTCGTGCCACGGCGCGCTGGCACGAAGGCGAAGATACAGTGACTTATGAAGCGGTCATGCCGCGGAAGGTCAGGTAAGCCCCCAAATAAGCCCCAGAGCCGACGCCTTTCCCTTTTCCAACGCCGCCATCGGAACCAATGCCGACGCCGCGCGTTGACCTGTCAGAAACCGAAACATGCAAGGAGGCTTCTCATGAACTGGGACGAAATCCAAGGTAAGTGGAAACAGCTCAAAGGCCAGGTGAAGGAACAATGGGGCGAGCTGACCGACGACGAGCTTGACCAGATCGACGGCAACCGCGAACAGCTTGAAGGCAAGCTTCAGGAAAAATACGGCAAGACGAAGGAACAGGCACGTGACGAAGTGAACGAATGGCTGGCGCGCTAGCGCCTTCATGAATGATCCTGCCACACTCTGACAGTTTCGCAAAGGGCGCGGTCGAGGCCGCGCCCTTTGACGATGAAACCTTCCATGGTCAATAGTGAGGCCTTCAATCGCCGCGATCCGGGCAGCCAGCCCCCGATCTGTATGGTCGTCTGGCTGCGCTAGCGCACAATCGGATCGGGCGTCGGGTCCACGCCAAACCTACTCCGCTTTTTATGCGACAAGCCTTTTTCAGTTCACCACTTTCCCGTGACCTTCTTCACCGCCAAGAAACACCCCGATCGCACGGGTCGAACTGTTCTGATCCAATATGACCTTCATGGTGATCAGCACGGGAACGGCAATCACCATGCCGACCACCGACCAGATCCACGCAAAGAAGGCCACGGCAACAAACACCACCGCCGGATTAAGCTTCAACCGGCTGGAAATCGCATAAGGCGTGATAAGCTGCCCCTCGATAGATGTCAGGGCCATGTAGGTGGCAAAAATCAGGATTGCGGGCCAGGCATCGTCATAGACGTTAAAACCGACGATAGAGGCCAAAAGAGCACCAAAAACCGCACCGACATAGGGAACGAAATTCAGCGAGAACGCGATCACCGCGAACATAACGGGGTTGGGAAGCCCCCAAAGCGCCATCGCGGCGCCGATCACGATGCCAAGGCAGAAGTTGATCAGGGTGATCCCGCCCAGATACAACCCAAGCTTCTGTTCGATCTGCTGAACCACGCCGACCGCAGCACGCTTGTCCGAAAAACGCGGCAGGCTTTCCACCAGTGTTCGCACGAACGAAGACCCGGTTGAGATCAGGAAGAACATCAGCACGATGGTCAGCACGATCTGCCCAAGAACCAGCGGGGCCGAGGCAACAAGCGAGCTAACGAAATTCGTGCCTTCGACCACTTTCACCGCCATCGCGGGTTCGTCCTTGGAACTGGCCACCGCATCCTCTGCCGCCTTCGCCGCCTCGCCAAGCTTGTCCAGCGTTTCCGCGGCGGGATTTGGCATCCGGCGCAGATCGTTGATCATGTCTGGCAGGTCCTCGGCCAATTGTGCGATCGGATAGCTGAAGTTCCAGACGGCGAAGGTCAGCCCCACACCTGCCATGGCACATATGACAAACGCCGTGATCGCGCTGGGTATCCCCATCCTGGACGCGCTGCGCTCCAACGGGCGCATGATCAGGAACCCCAGGATGGCTGCAACGATCGGGATCAGAAGGTCGCTGGCCCAATCAAGAAAGAACAGCACGAGGCACAGGAAAATGCCAATCTGTGCCCAGTTCGGTTTCTGTTTCACCTCAGTCCCCTTTCCATCCCGGTCCCTGTCTGCACGCAGCGCGACGGGGGTATCGCGCGGGATTCTGCCGCTGCGACCCTCATGCTTGCTGATTGTCCTCTGGATCCGGGGAATGGCCCGGCGTGGCAGTTGTTAACCGCCGGCGGTCGCCACATCGTTCAGTTATCCGGTATGCCCTGCGCGGCTGCGTTTCGCGCGGCGCGGGCACGGGCAAGTTCGTCTTCAAAGACACGGTCGGCTTCGGCAAACGCATCCAGTTTCGCATCATCCTCGTCACCCTCGGCTTTGCCCGAGTTGCGGATGTAAAGCGCGCCAGCCACGGCCGCCCCAAGGGCAAGCGCCAGCCCCCCGACAATCATCGGGTTTTCCTTGGCAAACGCAGTGCCGGCCTGCCCGGCATCGCGCGCTTTTCGGCCCGAATATTGCGCGGCCTCCAATGCTTTCTCGCGGGCCGCGATGACACGGGCGCGGGCCTCTGACGACAGTTCATCGGTGCCCTCGGCGACACGGTTGCGCATGTCATCGGCTTGCCGGCGCAGCGCGGCCAGTTGCGCCTGCGCGGTTTCAACCGCACCTTTGGCGCGCGCTTGCACCGTATCGATTGCGTCGGGTGCCCGCGGTTGCGAATGGGCCGCGACGCTTACAGGTGTCTCGCGATCAGGGTCGCCCCCGGCAGGCTTGGGACCGTTATAGGACCCCATTGATCGCCGCATGGCGGTGTCATCCGGCCTGGCCGCCGCCCCTGCCCCGCCAGACAGCAGCCAGCTGACGCCCGCACCCACGGCGGCAACCGCCAGCGGATGCGCCTGCGCACTATGCCCAAGGCGGGTCAGCACCCTGTCGATGACATCGCCACTTGCGGCGCGGACATGATGCCCGGCCTCGGTTTTCAGGGCATCGACCGAGACACGGTCGTTCAACATCGCCAGCTTGCGTTCCAGCCTGGCACGCTCGGCGTCTATCTCATACAGAATGCGGTCGGGTTCATTTGTCATAAGCGGCCTCCTTCAAAGCATTTGCATCGCGTCGGATGCGCGCTGCGGTGCGCGACGGTGCGCGGCTTGCCATCTTCAGATCGCTTTGGGCCTTCAGGACCATGATCAAGGCGATCACGGCGAAAAAGCTGGCCACGATCACCGTGGCCCACACGACCGGGATGCCCGCAGCCGTCAAAGCGGCGACCAAAGCCCCCGCGATCAGGTTCAGGGCCACCATTGCCAGAATGGCGCCCCCGACCAGAAGGCCGATGGCAACCCCGGCCCGGTTGATGTTTTCTCCAAGCTCGGCCTTCGCCAACTGGATTTCCTTCTCGACCAGCCCGGAACTCAGACGCAACACGTCTACGATCAGGGACAAGGTCGATTTCTCGCTTCTCATGACTTGTCCCCCGGTTTCGTCATCATGCGTGCAACCGCGAACCCGAGCAGCGCCGCGCCCCCGGCAAACAGCAAGGGGTTGCGGCGGGCAAAATTCGACACATCCCGCGAAAGCTGACCCAGGTCCTTGTCGCGAATTGCGTCCGAAGCATCCGCCAGGCTTGCCGCCAATTGCCCGAAACTGCGTTCCTGAAACGACCCATCGCGCAGCGATGCCGCTGCATCACGCAGGATGTCGGCGGCACGCGAGGCCCGGTCGGCAACAGCCTCGGCCGTGGTTTCGGCTGTTTCACGGGCCGAGTTTGCCATATCCTCGGCACCCGCCTTCAGGTCATCGACCGAGGATCGCGCCGTCGCAGCGGCCTCCTCCACGGCGTCGTCGACCTTGTCGGTCGCGCGCTGTTTCTTTGCGGCCGATTTGGCGGATGTGGTTTTCTTGGCCATCTGTTCCTCTCCTCTCTCTCGTTGTCGCGGCGCAGGGAATGCTTGCTGGCTTCCTCAACCTGAATTTGCGCCTTGCAACGCCAATCCGTTACGCAGATTGCCGGACCGTCAGGGGACGGCCCAGCAGAGCGGGCGCCGCATGATCCAGATTTTGCAAACCGTCGTTGATCGCACAGATCGTCGACACGCGCGCGTATGGATCGCGCCGGTCGATCGGGGCCAGAATTCGTTCGTAAATCTCGACCGCCCGGGTCATGTTCTGATGACGATCAGACGCAGCTTGCCACGTCCGGCGGGTCAATGTGGGGCCATGAGTATCCATATCTGCCTTCCGCATGTTGTTGTCCGGCGCATCGTTACGCGCGCATATACCCACAACGCCCGCATATCGGGATTGGTTCCTCCGCTTCTTGCAAGATGCATGTTAAATAATTGATCTTAAATAATTTATTTCTGAACACTCTTAAGAGTTTACCGCGAACCATCCGTGTCTCGAAGGTCGCACCCGATCAAGGGCACCGCTTCCGTGCAACAGGCCATGATGCCATTGCGCTTGCCCGCGCCATCGAGGATGGTGGGACCCGGATCAAACAGCAACGCAGGTGCCCATGACAGGCCACGATCATGGATACATCTGCTTTCAGGGGTGGCTTGAATGACGCAAGTGGAACGGCTCGACGGCAGCTATGACTACATCATCATTGGCGCGGGAACCGCGGGCTGTGTGCTCGCCAATCGCCTGACAGAAGATCCCAAGACACGGGTGCTGTTGTTGGAGGCTGGCGGCAAGGACAATTACCACTGGGTGAAGATCCCGGTGGGGTATCTGTATTGCATCGGCAACCCGCGCACGGACTGGATGATGAAAACCGCGCAGGAGCCGGGGTTGAACGGGCGGTCTCTGGTCTATCCCCGCGGCAAGGTTCTTGGCGGCTGCACCTCGGTGAACGGGATGATCTATATGCGCGGGCAGTCATCCGATTACGACAACTGGCGACAACTTGGGAACGCGGGCTGGGGATGGGACGACGTGCTGCCCTATTTCCTGAAATCCGAGGATCACCATGATGGCGGGTCGGACCTTCATGGGGCCGGTGGGGAATGGAAGGTCGCAAAACAACGGCTGCACTGGGATATTCTGGGCGCCGTTCAGGAAGCCGCGAAAGAGTTTGGCATCCAGCCCCGTGACGATTTCAACGATGGCAACAACGAAGGGTCGGGCTTTTTTGAGGTGAACCAGAAGAACGGCGTTCGTTGGAGCACCGCGACCGGGTTCCTGCGGCCCGCGCTGAACCGTCCGAACCTGCGCGTCTTGACCCATGCGCATACAGAACAGTTGATCCTTGAGGGCAAGGTCGCCAAGGGTGCGCGCTTTACCTGGAAGGGCAAACGTCACGAGGCACGCTGCACCGCCGAGGTGCTGTTGGCCGCCGGGGCGATCAATTCCCCCAAGATGCTTGAGCTGTCGGGGATCGGCCAGCCCGACAGAATATCCGATCTGGGTGTCACGCCGGTTCATGAAAGTCCCGGGGTGGGTGAAAACCTTCAGGACCACCTGCAAATCCGCACTGTGTTCAAGGTGCAGAATGCCAAGACGTTGAACACGATGGCCAATTCGCTGTGGGGCAAGGCGCGGATGGGGTTGCAGTATATGCTGACCCAGAGCGGCCCGTTATCGATGGCCCCCAGCCAGTTCGGCATGTTCAGCAAATCCGACCCGTCGCTGGACACGCCGGATCTGGAATATCACGTTCAGCCACTCTCGACCGACCGGCTGGGCGACCCACTGCACCCGTTCCCGGCCATCACCGTGTCGGTCTGCAATCTGCGCCCGGACAGCGTTGGCAGTTGCCATGCGCAATCGGCAGACCAAGCTAAGCAACCGGATATCCGGCTGAACTACCTGTCGGCGGAACGCGACAAGCGGGTGGCGGTGGCGTCGATCCGACAGGCGCGCGAGATCATGTCGGCAACCTCGCTTCAACCCTATCAGCCGCAGGAAATCCTGCCCGGCCCTGCCCATCAGGATGATGCCGCGCTGCTCAGACAGGCGGGGGATATCGCCACGACGATCTTTCACCCGGTCGGCACCTGCAAGATGGGCAGCGACCCCGCGGCGGTTGTGGGCACGGACTTGCGGGTTCACGGGATGAAGGGGCTGCGGGTGGTCGACGCGTCGATCATGCCAAAGATCGTGTCGGGCAACACCGCCTCGCCCGTTGTGATGATCGCCGAGAAAGCCGCCGACATGATAAAACACGATGCGCGATGATCCGGGGAAACACCGAGCTTAGAAAACTGCTGATCGCCCAGGTGCCCGCGGATTTTGCGGATTGGCTGGATTTCGTGGCCATCGGTGCCTTGCTGGCGTTCAACTGGCAGGTTGATACCTTCGTCTTCGCCTTGTTGGCGGTGGCAATGGGGCTTCCCTATCTGATTGTCGGGCCGTTTGCGGGTGGTCTGGTGGATCGCACCGATACCCGACGCGTCCTGATCCTGAGCAACTTTGGACGCGGGATCATGACTGCACTGTTCTTCTTCGCGCCGGGCTGGCCTGCGCTCTTGTCATTTGTCCTGTTGCGCAGCGCGGTGGACAGCTTTTTCACACCAGCCAAGCAATCGGCCATCCAGGCGCTGGTCGGGCCAGACAGCCGCACCAAGGCAAATTCGGCCAGCCACGCCATCAACCAGGCCTCGAAGGTCGTAGCCCCGTCGCTTGGTGGCACATTGCTGATCTGGTACACGCCCAGTGCCGTTTTTCTTGTGAATGCGGGGATTTCCCTGTTTGCCGCAGCCCTTCTGTTCGGCCTGAATCCAATCCCTTCACGCCGCCGGTCCGCCGATGGACAGGCGGGCAACATGCGTGCAAGCCTGCGTGGCGGCGCAAAGCTGATCGCTGGTGATCGCGTGCTCCGGGCGGCCATTTCAATGATGGCGGCAGGTTATTTCGCAATGTTCTTCTATGACACGCTGATCGCGCCACTGACGCGCGACCTGTCTTTCACG
>JAUHWP010000020.1 GCA_030424645.1 Alphaproteobacteria bacterium | reverse complement strand
TTCGGGGCGCATTGGTCGCCGCTCGTGCGGATGGCGACTGGGGCAGTGCACAGCACAGGATCTGGCGTCCTCTCAGGTCGGTTTAGCCGGGCACCTCGGCGATATCGGCCGAGATGGTGAACCCGTTGCAAGATACTGACAACAGGAAGCTATTTCCGTTGAAGGATGTATGTCTGTTGCCGCGACTGCGCCCGACGCCAACGAGGGGTCATCGGCGCGGCGGGATGCTGCCCTGCCGGTCGCGGTTGTGACCTTGGCGCCACAATGTTTCAATAGACAACACAATTGTGAAATATTTAGTCGCGAACTTCCGTTCATAATCTGTTAACCTGTGAATACCGAAAGGTCTCTGGTGGGAAAATGGTGCGTCATATTCAGGCGCGAACCTCAACAACTGGAGTGGGGAAATGGTATATAAGTCACAGAATAAACAGATTAAAACACCGAAGCGTGTCGTTCGTTATCTTCGACAGCAAACTCCGCCGAGAACCGACAGAACGAAAGCCGAGGAACCCGAGACACCCGCCGTGGTGTTCACGGACTGGGCGAGTATCTGACGGGTTTTCACGGTCGGAGCGCACGTTTAAGTTGGGATCATGACTGATCCTGTATCGTCCATACGCAATCTTGGGCCCGCGTCGGATATGTCCTTTGCGCGTGCCGGTATCCGATCGGCGGATGAGTTGCGGGCATTGGGCGCAGATGAGGCCTATCGCCGCCTGCTGGCTGCGGGCTCTCGTCCCCATTTCATCGGATATTACGCCATGGTCATGGGGCTGCAGGGGCGACCGTGGAATGACTGCAAGGCTAAGGAGAAGGCTGATTTGCGCGCGCGGTTCGATGCGATCAAGGCCGAAGCCACAGCGAACAAGCCATCTGAAGACAAGATGGAAGCGATCTTGGATGAGATTGGCATTCCGAAACAGCCGGGTATCTGATCCGGTGGCTCACGATGTGAGCCTGAGGGGCGCCGCCCCTTCGCGCAAAACCTTCGGTTTCACGCTACCCCGGGATATTTTCAGCCAGAAGAAACAACGGGACCCACGGATTTGAAAAAGCCGCCCGAGTTTCCCCGAGCGGCCTTTTGTTCATCTAGAAAAGTAGCTTAGCCAACCAGTTCCAGACCCGAGAAGAAGTAAGCGATTTCTTCTGCGGCAGTTTCAGGCGCGTCTGAGCCGTGGACCGAGTTTTCGCCGACCGACTTGGCGAACTCTTTGCGGATGGTGCCTTCGTCAGCATCGGCCGGGTTGGTGGCGCCCATCACGGTGCGGTAGGCTTTGATGGCGTCTTCGCCTTCCAGGACCTGCACGACAACCGGCTCGGAAATCATGAACTCGACCAGTTCGCCGAAGAAGGGGCGTTCTTTGTGGACGCCATAAAAGGTCTCGGCTTGTTTCTGGGTCATGTGGATGCGTTTCTGCGCGATGATGCGCAGGCCAGCGGCTTCGATCTTGGCGTTGATGGCGCCGGTCAGGTTGCGTTTGGTGGCATCGGGTTTGATGATCGAGAAAGTGCGTTGAATGGCCATGTCGGTCCCTTTTGCGTTTGGGCAGCGGGGCCCCTGCCCCGATGCGCGTGTGGTTTGCGCGTCCCGTAGCATGGGTTCGGTGGTTTGGAAAGCGGCGATTGCCAACGCGGGCGGATGGTGTGACAGCGATTGACGCCCGCGCGTGGCTCAGGCACATGAGACAGCATGCTAAAGATTTCAGACATCACCTATGCCGTGGAAGGCCGCCCGCTGTTCGACGGTGCCAGTGCGTCGATCCCCGATGGGCACAAGGTCGGCCTTGTCGGGCGCAATGGCACCGGCAAGACCACGCTGTTTCGCCTGATCCGGGGTGAGCTGGCGTTGGAATCGGGCGATATCTCGGTTCCCAAGGGCGCGCGGATCGGCGGGGTGGCGCAAGAGGTGCCAGCCTCGCAAACCTCGCTTCTGGACACGGTGCTGGCGGCGGATACCGAGCGCGCCGCCTTGATGGCCGAAGCCGAGACCGCCACCGATCCGCACCGGATCGCGGACATCCAGACCCGGCTGGCCGACATTGATGCCTGGAGCGCCGAGGCGCGCGCATCGTCAATCCTGAAAGGGCTGGGATTTGACGACCACCAACACGCCCTGCCCTGTGCCGATTTTTCCGGCGGCTGGCGGATGCGGGTGGCGCTGGCGGCGGTGTTGTTTTCCCAGCCGGACCTGTTGTTGCTGGACGAACCGACCAACTATCTGGACCTTGAGGGCGCGCTGTGGTTGGAGCAATACCTGACACGTTATCCGCACACGGTTCTGATCATCAGCCATGATCGGGGCCTTCTGAATCGCTCGGTCGGGGCAATCCTGCATTTGGAAGACCGCAAGCTGACGCTGTACCAAGGCCCCTATGACCGGTTTGCCGAAACCCGCGCGGCGCGTCTGGCCGTTGCGGAAAGCGAGAACAAGAAGGTCGAGGCACGGCGCGCGCATCTTCAAAGTTTCGTGGATCGGTTCCGCGCCAAGGCGTCAAAGGCGGTTCAGGCGCAATCGCGCCTGAAGATGATCGAGAAGCTGAAGACCATCACAACCCCGCAGGAGGCAGCGTTGAAGGCGTTCAGCTTCCCCGAGCCGGAGGAGCTGTCGCCACCCATCATCAATATGGAGGGCGCATCCTGCGGCTATGGTGACACCACCGTTCTGTCGCGGATGGACTTGCGGATTGATCAGGACGACCGGATCGCCCTTCTGGGCAAGAACGGTCAAGGGAAATCGACCTTGTCGAAGCTGTTGTCGGACCGTTTGCCGTTGATGAGCGGGCGGATGACCAAGTCGTCCAAGCTCAGGATCGGCTATTTCGCCCAGCACCAGATGGATGAGCTTTACGAGGATGAAACGCCCGTCGAACATCTGCGCCGCCTGCGACCCAACGAGTTGCCGGGCCGCCATCGGGCGCGGCTGGCGGGGTTCGGGCTGGGCGCAGACCAGGCGGAAACGGTCGTGGCGCGGTTGTCGGGCGGGCAGAAGGCACGGTTGACCCTGCTCTTGGCGACACTCGATGCACCACATCTGTTGATCTTGGACGAACCGACCAACCATCTGGACATCGAAAGCCGCGAAGCGCTGGTCGAGGCGCTGACCGCCTATTCCGGAGCGGTGGTGCTGGTCAGCCACGACATGCACCTGCTGGGTCTGGTCGCGGACCGGCTTTGGCTGGTCAACAATGGCGGTGTCGCCCCGTATGAGGGTGATTTGGAGGATTATCGCAAGATGCTTCTGACGGCGGATGACGACAGGAAACCCGCCAAGGCAAAACCCGCACCCCCCAAGCCGAAGCGGGCCGACCGGGACACGATCCTTGCCCTGCGCGCCGAGTTGCGAAAGGCCGAGGCGCGGGTTGAGAAGCTGGAGGCGATGCGTGACAAGCTGGACGCTAAGCTGGGCGATCCGGGCATTTACGAGCCGGAACGAAAGGACGAGGTCGTGGTCTGGCAGAAGAAGCATGCCGAGGTTCACGAAGCCTTGGACCGGGCCGAGGAACTTTGGCTGCGCGCGCAGGATAAACTTGAAAAAGCAGAGGGTTGAGCATGGATCTTGATCTTTTCATCCCCGCCTTTGTGACGCTGTTCGTGGTGATGGACCCGATCGGCATCACACCTTTGTTCATGGCGCTGACACAAGGCAGAACCAAGCGCGAGCGGCGCGCGATTGCGCTGCGGGCCTGTGGGACGGCTGGATTTCTGCTGCTCCTCTTTGCCTTTCTCGGGGAAAATGTTCTGAACTTCCTTGGCATCTCGATGCCCGCCTTTCGCATCTCGGGCGGTATCCTGCTGCTGCTTCTGGCGCTGGACATGCTGTTCGAGCGGCGCACCCGGCGGCGCAAGGATCAGTCCGAAGAGGGCAGCGGCGACGACGATCCATCGGTATTTCCGCTGGCAATCCCGTTGATTGCCGGTCCGGGGTCGATCGCAACGGTGATCCTGCTTGCGGGGCAAGGCGATGGTCTGTCCGGTGTTGCCCTTGCGCTGACGGTGATGGCGCTGGTTCTGCTGATCGCGTTCATTTTGTTCAATGCGGCCTCGCTGCTTGAACATGTGCTGCGGGAGACCGGGATCAAGGTTGTCACCCGGCTGCTGGGGATGCTGCTGTCGGCGCTGGCGGTTCAGTTCATTCTGGATGGATTGCGCGATTTCGGCCTGATGGGGTAATGCGCGGCGCCTTGCCCCGATGACAACGGTCCAGCGGCTTCCTATATTTTCAGGGTAACGACCCCGGAGAGCCGTATGACCGGTGACGACTATGCACGTGCGATTTACCTGACCCTGCTTCTGGTGGCTGTGGGCGGGTATTTCATCGCCGAAAACCGCAAGAACATCGGCCAGACCTTTCGCCATGCCCTGATCTGGGGGCTGATCTTCATCGGGGCCATGGCCGGGGTCGGGCTGTGGCAGGATATTCGAAACGACATCACCCCCCGGCAAAGCGTGGTGCAGGAAACCGGCCAGATCGTGTTGCCTCGTGCCGACGATGGTCATTTCTATGCCACGCTTCTGATGAACGGCCAACCGATTGACTTTGTCGTCGACACCGGCGCCAGCCAGATCGTGCTGACCAAGGAAGATGCCCTGCGCGCGGGCGTGCAGATGGACGCGTTGCGCTTTTTCGGCCGCGCGATGAGCGCCAATGGACCGGTTCGCACCGCACCTGCCCGTATCGCACGGGTCGAGTTGCTGGGGATCGAGGATTTCGGCGTGGAAGTCTGGGTGAATGACGGTGAAATGCCGGGATCACTGCTGGGCAACGATTATTTGCAGCGGTTCGAGAGGATCGAGATCGAACGCGACAGGCTGATCCTGACGCGCGGCGGCTAACCCATCAGAACCTTTCTATGACAGCGCTTTACGAGCTGGCCTTCATCTCCCACCGACCGCTTTCCTGGCTCCAGTATTTCGCGGTGCAGCCTGCGGCAACAACCTCTTTCCACTGGGTCCGGGCATGGGCCACCGCGTCCGGGTCATTGCCGTCGAAAAGGATGCTGACGCGCGTCAGCCCAGCCATTTCACCGGCGCTGATCGCGGCCCCATCGACCGAAATCAGCGCGTCGGCACCATTGGTCAGGGTCGCATCCGTGGTCAGCAAAACGGGCTGATCTGCATCATGCGGGCCACCGGACAATCCATGCGGCAGGAACCCGTCATCCGACACCGTCCAGAGCCGTTCGTCCAGCCACGCCATGCGCTTCGGGTCTGTGCCGCGCAGGCAGATTTTCCAACCCGCCTGCAACGATCTTTGCAACAGCACCGGCAAGGTCGCCTCAAGCGGGCTGCGCGTCATGTGATAGAAGAAGACCTCGCCGGTCGTCTCCTGCGGCGCACCCTGCCCGTTTGCGGCTTCTGTTGCCGGGTCTGACACGTCATTCGGCCTCGAACATATCCTGCACAAGACGGTTCAGCGCCAGAACGCCCCAGCCGGTCGCCCCTTTCGGCGCCAGCGGCCCGTCCTGTGCCACCTGCGCAGTGCCTGCGATATCCAGGTGAATCCAGGGCTGGCCTTCCTTGACAAAGCGGCCAAGGAACTGCGCTGCCGTGATCGACCCGGCAGCACGACCACCGACGTTTTTCATATCGGCCTTGTTCGATTTGATCAGCTGGTCATAGCCCGGCCCCATCGGCATCCGCCACGCGCCTTCGCCTTCGGCTTTCGCGGCATCCAGAAGCCCGTCGCACAGGGTATCGTCGTTCGAGAAGACGCCGGTGTTTTCGTGCCCCAGCCCGATGATGATCGCGCCGGTCAGGGTTGCCAGATCAATCATCCCGGCAGGTTTGTATTCTTCCTGCGCATACCACATGACATCACACAGGACGAGCCGCCCCTCGGCGTCGGTATTGATCACCTCGATCGTGTCGCCCTTCATCGAGGTCACGATGTCGCCGGGGCGCTGTGCACGACCGTCGGGCATGTTTTCGACCAGGCCGACCAGACCCACGACATTGGCCTTGGCCTTGCGGGTGGCCAGCGTCTTCATCACGCCCGCCACGGTGCCCGCGCCGCCCATATCCATGGTCATGTCTTCCATGCCCGCGCCCGGTTTCAGGCTGATGCCGCCTGTGTCGAACACGACGCCCTTGCCGACCAGGGCCAACGGGGCAATGTCCTTTTCGCCCCCCATCCATTCCATCACAACGACTTTCGAAGGCGACTCGGACCCCTGGCCCACGGCCAGCAGCGCCCGCATCCCCAGCTTCTCCAACGCGTCCTCGTCCAGCACCTTGACCCCTATGCCAAGGTTTTGCAGCGCAACCAGCCGGTCAGCGAATTCGGTGGTGGTCAGGACGTTGGCCGGTTCGTTCACCAGGTCGCGGGTGAAGAAAACCCCATCGCTCAGCGCGGCAATACGGTCGGCGGCGCCATCGAACTGATCGACCCGCGACACCATCACCGTCAGGCTGCCGGGTGCGGGGTCGGCGTCCTTGTCGGTCTTGTGATCCGTAAACGCATAGGCCCGCAGAACCGCCCCAAGCGCCAGATCGTCGGCATGTTTCAACGGCCCCGCCAGAACCAGAACATCCTTGCCGGCCATGGACTTGCCGATGGCGCCACCTGCTTTGCGTGCGATGTTCAGATCGGCGCGCGGGGCCAGCCGGATCACCTGCACGGCCTCGGCCTTCATCCCGGTCGGAAAGGCCAGCTCATGCGCATCGCCATCCTTCATCTTCTCGAAAGTCTCGCTTTCGGTAAAGCGCAGCAACGCACCGCGGGTCAGCTTGTTGACCCGTCGCGCCGCCGGATGCAGCTTGCCCGGATCGGACAAGACAACCGTCACGCCGCCATCATGCGCGCCGATGGCATCAAGGTTGACTTCGCTGAATACAGGCTGGATCGGGGTCGTCATGTGACATTCCTTTCAGGCAATCTTTTGCCATACCTATCCAGCCACGCAACGAATGACCAGATAGCAGTTTTCCCCGGCACGGGGATGGGTTAGAACACGACACACAACATGTTGGGGTTCACCGGGGGTAACGTGGCCAGATTCGACCGCTATATGCTGTCGCAGTTGATCTTGCTGTTTGGCTTTTACGGGCTGGTGCTGGTTCTGCTCTTCTGGGTGAACCGGGCGGTTCGGCTGTTCGACCAGTTGATCGCCAACGGGCAGACCGCCATGGTGTTCCTTGAGTTTTCGGCGATGATCGTGCCGGGTGTGATCGTGTTCATCATCCCGATTGCCTCGTTCGCCGCCGCGGTGTCGGTGACGAACCGGCTGAATTCGGAAAGCGAGTTGGTGGTGGCGCAGTCGGCGGGGTTCGGCCCGTTTCGGCTGGCTCGCCCGGTTCTGGTTTTCGGGGTGTTTACCGCGCTGTTCATGCTGGTCCTGACCCATGTGCTGGTGCCGATGAGCCAGTTGCGCTTTGCCGAGCGGCAAGCCGAAATCGCCGAAAACATCACCGCACGGTTCCTGACCGAAGGCAGCTTCGTGCACCCGGTCGAAGGCGTGACCCTGTATATTCGCGAGATCAGCCCGGCGGGCGAGCTTCTGGATATCTTCCTGTCCGATGAACGCAACGACGCGCAGAAATACACCTATACCGCCAAGAAGGCCCTGATCCTGCGCACCGATGCCGGGCCGCGCCTGATCATGTTCGACGGGTTGGCGCAGGTTCTGAGTTCGAAATCGCAACGCCTGTCGACGACCGGGTTCAGGAACTTCACCTATGATATCTCGGCGCTGCTGTCGGGTCCCATCGGCGGCAATCGCACCGTCACCCAGATCTATACGCCCGAGCTTCTGAACCCGCCCGATGCCACGCTGTCCGAAACCGGTGAAACCCGCGCCGCCCTGCGCGCCGAGGGGCATTTCCGCAATGCGCAGGCGCTTTATTCGATCGTAACCGCGATGACCGGATTTTCGATGCTGATCGTGGCCGGGTTCAGCCGGTTCGGTCTGTGGCGGCAGGTGGTGCTGGCACTGGGCGCGGTTGCGCTTTTGCAGACGCTGGACAACACCATGCTGGACCTTGCCCGCCGCAATGCCAGCCATCTGTGGCTTGTCTATGTCGCGACCGGTGTGGGTGCGGTTCTGAACATCGTGATCCTGATCATGGCCAGCCGCCCGTCGCCCCGCGATATGCGGCGGCGGCGACGCACCCTGCGCGAACTGTCCCGGCTCCCGGCGGAAGGTGTCGCATGAAACTTCACATTTATATCGCGCGGCGTTTCCTGTTTGCCTTCCTGACCATGCTTCTGGTGCTGGGCATGATCTTCGTCCTGCTGGATATGGTGGAAAGCATGCGCCGATTTGACAGCGCGGCGGTCGGGTTCGGCAATATCCTTGGGCTGACCCTGTTGAACGCCCCGGTCTGGATGTATCGCATCCTGCCCCTGATCGTCATCCTGGCGACGCTCTGGATGTTTCTCAGCCTATCGCGCAGTTCCGAAATGGTGGTGACACGTGCCGCCGGACGATCCGCGCTGAACACGCTGATCTCACCGGCGCTGACCGTCTTTCTGTTCGGGCTGATCGCCGTTGCCGTGGGCAATCCGATCGCGGCCGCGACATCGAAGAAATACGAACGCATCTCGGCGCAATACAAGGGCACCGGCGGCTCGGTCCTGTCGATCTCGACCGAGGGGGTGTGGCTCAGGCAGGGCAACGAGGACGGTCAGACGGTGATCCGCGCCACCCGCTCGGACCTTGAGGGCACCAGCCTGTCGGGCGTGACCTTTTTTTCCTTCGCGCCGGACGGGCTTCCGACCCTGCGGATCGAAGCGAAGACCGCCAAGCTTGAACCCGGGCAATGGATGTTGACCGGGGCCAAGGTCTGGGACCTGCAAAACGCCGACAACCCGGAAATGGAAGCCGAATCCTTCGACGAATATCTGGTCGAGTCCAACCTGACGCAGGAACAGATCAGGGACAGTTTCGGCAAGCCAAGTTCGATTTCGATCTGGGACATGCCGCGCTTCATCCGCCAGCTGGAAGCCGCCGGGTTTTCGGCCCGCGCCCATCAGGTCTGGTTTCACATGGAGCTTGCGACACCGTTCTTTCTGGTCGCGATGGTGCTGATCGGTGCCGGTTTCACCATGCGCCACACCCGGTTTGGCCGCACCGGGATCATGGTGCTGTTTGCCCTGACGATGGGGTTCGGCGCCTATTTCATTCGCAACTTTGCACAGATCCTGGGTGAAAACGGTCAAATCCCGGTGCTGCTGGCGGCGTGGATCCCGCCCATTGCCGCCATCATGATGCCCATGGGGCTTCTTCTGCATCTGGAGGACGGGTGATGGGCATTCTGCACAGACTGCGCGCCGGTCTTTCCGGCATCTGGCTGGGTCTCGCGGCCGCCTTCGTCGTCACCGTCGCGCCGGTCCCCACTGCGATGGCCGGTCAGGCCAGCCTGATCGCGGACCGGGTAAGCGTCGACGGCAACAGCGCCCTGATTGCGCAAGGCAACGTGGTCGTGCTGTACGAGGGGACGCGCCTGACCGCCTCGCGCGTGGTCTATGACAATACCACCGATCAGCTGAGCATCGAAGGCCCGATCACCATCACCCGCGACGATGGCACCGTCCTTGTCGCGGAGGCCGCAGAGCTGTCGTCGGACCTGCGCAACGGCATTCTGAAAAGCGCGCGTCTGGTGTTGAACGAGCAGTTGCAGATCGCCGCCGCCCAGCTTAACCGCGTGAATGACCGCTATACGCAGATGACCCGCGTCGTGGCCTCGTCCTGTCATGTGTGCAAGACCAACCCCGTGCCCTTGTGGCAGATCCGGGCCGACCGCGTGGTGCATGACGAAAAGGCGCGGCAGCTCTATTTCCACGGCGCACAGCTTCGGGTGGCGGATGTGCCGATCTTCTATCTGCCGCGACTGCGCCTGCCCGACCCGACGCTGAAACGCGCCACCGGGTTCCTGCCGCCCCGCATTCGCACCACATCGACGCTGGGCGTGGGGGTCGTGGCGCCGTTCTTCCTGCGGCTGGGGGACCATGCCGACCTGACCCTGTCCCCGTTCCTGGCGGCCAAGACCACGACGCTTGAACTGCGGTATCGCCAGGCATTCCGCGCAGGCAACATCGCCTTTACCGGTGCGATCAGCCGCGACAGCGTTCTGCCCGACCAGACGCGGTATTATGTCTTTGGCGAGGGCGAATTTGCCCTGCCCCGCGACTATACGCTGAGTTTCGAACTGCAAGAGGTCTCGGACCCCGCTTACCTGCTGGATTACGGCTATTCCGATCAGGACCGCCTGCGCAACGCGATCAACGTGATGCGGGCGCGGCGGGACGAATTCGTGTTCGGCGGTATCACCCGTTACGACACGCTGCGCGAATCCGAATTGCCGATTTCCGATCAGTTGCCCTTTGCGCAGATCGACACGTTCTATGAACGCCGTTTATTCCCCCAATGGCTGGGCGGCGAGGTGCGCGGCAACCTGTCCTGGCAGGCGCATTTCCGCGAAAGCAGCGCGGACATCCTTGGCCGCGACATGGCGCGGATGGGCGCCGGGCTGAACTGGAACCGCAGCTGGATCGGCCCTGCCGGTCTGGTGATCGAGGCCAAGGCGGGCGTGGACGCCAACGTCTATTGGATCGAACAGGACAGCCGGTTCGATTCCGAACAAAGCTTCGCCGCACCCTCTGCCGGGGTCACGTTCAGATGGCCGATGTCGCGGGTGGCGGCCTCGGGCGCGGTGGATATTCTGGAACCCGTCGCGCATATCGCCTGGTCCAAACAGGTCGGCGCCGACATCCCCAACGAAGACAGCGTGTTTGTCGAGTTTGACGAAGCCAACCTGTTCGACCTGAACCGGTTCCCCGGACAGGACCAGCGCGAGGATGGCGCCCGTGCGGCGCTTGGGCTGAGCTGGACCCGCCATTCGCCGTCCGGCTGGGCCTTCACGCTGGCCGCCGGGCGGGTGTTTCGTGAAGGCGGGTTTGACCAGTTCACCGATGCCTCGGGCCTGGCGGGGGAATGGTCGGACTGGCTGCTTGGGGCGCATGTCAATATCGGCGGGCGTTTCGCGCTTCAGGGCCGCGCCCTTCTGGACGACGATTTCGGTGTCACCAAATCCGAAACCCGCGCCGCCTATCTGGCCGAGAATTTCGAGATCAGCGCCGCCCATATCTGGGTGATCGAGGACCTGGCAGAAAACCGCCCCGACCCGACACACGAATTGCGGCTGAACGGCGCCTATCAGATCAGCGATTTCTGGCGCGTGTCGGCCGATGGCAGTTTCGATCTTGAGGCACAGCAGGCCACGCGGGCGGGATTGGGGCTGCGCTATCAAAATGAATGCCTTTATGTGGACCTTTCCCTCTCGCGTCGTTTCACATCCTCTATTAATGTGACGCCAACAACGGATTTCGGCTTCAGGGTCGAATTGACGGGATTTGGCGGTGCGCGGGGCAAAACGACCCATAAATGCAGCGGCTGATTGAAACCGACGATTGAGATGACAGATTGAGATGACGAAGAGCAGATCGGACAGGACTATGGCGAAACGCATGATCAACAGTCGCACCAGCACAGCGTCGAAACCACGCTGGATCCGGCGTCTGGCGACGACCCTCGTGGCCGGATTGCTGGTCGTCGCCTCGCTGGGCGCGGCACCTGCAACCGCGCAGAACCTGTTTGCCCCGGTCAAGAAGATCAACGGCCGCGTGATCACCGCCTATGAACTGTCGCAACGCATGGCGTTTCTGACCATCCTGAAAGCGCCGGGCAACCTGCGGGAACTGGCAATGGAACAGCTGACCAACGAGGCTTTGCAACGTCAGGCCGCCGAGATTGCGGATGTGAAGCCCACCGCGGAAGAAATTCTTGCGGGCATGGAGGAATTCACCGCCCGGTTCGACCTGGACCTTGAAGCTTTCAACAATATCATCGCACAGGCGGGGATTGCGCCCGAGACCTTCCGCGATTTCGTGTCGGGCGGTGTTGCCTGGCGTGCCGTCGTGCGGTCCCGCTGGGCCGGGCGCATTCAGGTCTCGGACGACGAGGTGGATCGCCAGTTGGCCCTGACCCGGCCAGGCGCCGGTGTGCGTGTCCTTCTGTCCGAGATCGTTCTGCCCGCGCAGACCCCGGCGCAGTTGCAGGCATCGAACGCGCGGGCATCGGAGTTCAGCGAGATCACCACCCTGCCCGCCTTTGCAGCGGCGGCGCGGCAGTATTCCGTTGCCCCGTCACGCGGACGCTCGGGCAGGTTGCAATGGATGGACCTGTCCAACCTGCCCCCGGCGGTCGCCGCGCAGATCCTGCCGCTCGCCCCCGGTCATGTCAGCGATCCGATTCCCGTCAGGAACGGCATCGCGGTCTTTCAGATGCGCGCCATCGAAGAAACCGACGCGCCCGAACCGACCGATGTGACCGTGGATTATGCCACGCTGCAACTGCCCGGAGGACGTTCGGAAGCCACGCTGAGCGAAGCGGCGAAAATTCGCGCCCGGGCGGATACCTGCAACGACCTGTTCGGCATCGTCGGGGATGTTCCGCCCGAACAATTGCAGCGCGAAGCGCTTCCCATCGCGCAGGTTCCCACCAGCTACGCGCTGGAACTGGCCAAGCTGGACGAAGGCGAGGTGTCGACCAACCTGACCTCGGCCTCGGGCCAGAACCTCGTTTTCCTGATGTTGTGCTCGCGCACCCGCGACCTGCCGGAAGAGGTCAGCCGCGAAGACATCAAGCTGCAATTGCAGAACCAGCGCCTGCAAAGCTTTGCCAATGCCTATCTGGACGAATTGAAAGCGGCGGCCCATATCGAAGATTACAGCGGTCAATGATCGCAAGAACGCCGTCCCCGGACAGCTTGCCGCCGGTGGCCTTGACCATCGGCGAACCGGCCGGGATTGGACCCGATATCGCAGGCCCCGCCTTTGATGCCCTGCAAGGTGAGGTGCCGTTCTTCGTGATCGGTGATCCCGCGCATCTGCCAGACGGCACCGCGTATACCGAGATCACCGCGCCCGCCGACGCGCCGACCGCGCCCAGCCTGCCGGTGCTGCGCCACGCATTTGGCACCCCCCGCCACCCCGGCCAGCCACAGCCCGACCATGCACGGCACGTGATTGACGTGATCGAACGGGCGGTCGATCTGACCCGCGCGGGCAAGGCTTTGGCGGTCTGCACCAACCCGATCCACAAGAAGGCCCTGAAGGACGGCGCAGGCTTTGCCTTTCCCGGTCATACCGAATTTCTGGCCCATCTGGCGGGCGGGGCGGATGTGGTGATGATGCTGGCCTGCGACGAATTGCGCGTCGTGCCCGCCACCATCCATATCGCCCTTGCCGATGTGCCGAAGGCGCTGACCCGTGACCTGCTGGCACAGGTCATTCGCACCACCCATCAGGCCCTGATCCACGATTTTGGCATCCCCGCGCCTCGTATTGCCGTGGCCGGGTTGAACCCCCATGCCGGGGAAGGCGGCGCGATGGGGATGGACGAGATCGAGATGATTTCCCCCTTGCTGGACGACCTGCGCGATGATGGGATTGACCTGATCGGGCCGCAATCGGCTGACACGATGTTTCATGCCACCGCGCGGGCGGGCTATGACGCGGCGATCTGCATGTATCACGATCAAGCACTGATCCCGATCAAGACCATCGACTTTGCAGGCGGTGTGAATGTCACACTGGGCCTGCCGTTTGTGCGCACCTCGCCGGATCATGGCACCGCGTTCGACATCGCAGGCTCCGGCAAGGCAGACCCAAGCTCTTTGATCGCCGCGCTGCGCATGGCGCATCAGATGGGGCGCAGCCGATGGGAACAATCTGCATGAGCCAGATCGACGGCCTGCCCCCCCTGCGCGAGGTGATCGCGACCCATGGCCTGATCGCCAAGAAATCGCTTGGGCAGAACTTCCTCTTGGATCTGAACCTGACCGCCAAGATCGCGCGGCAGGCGGGCGACCTGGCACACTCGGACGTG
The DNA here is from genome assembly GCA_030424645.1 of Alphaproteobacteria bacterium. Taxonomy (GTDB): domain Bacteria; phylum Pseudomonadota; class Alphaproteobacteria; order Rhodobacterales; family Rhodobacteraceae; genus Aliiroseovarius. The sequence goes on along the minus strand of JAUHWP010000020.1, from coordinate 21,730 downwards.
CTGGAAATCGGCCCCGGCCCCGGCGGGCTGACGCGTGGACTGCTGGTCGAAGGCGCGCGCAAGGTGCTGGCGGTCGAAAAGGACAGCCGCGCCATGGCACCCTTGGCCGAGATACAGGCGGTCTATCCCGACCGGCTTCAGGTGATCAACGCCGACGCGCTTGAACTTGATCCGCTGGACCATCTGACGCCCCCCATTCGGATCGTCGCCAACCTGCCTTACAACGTGGGCACCGAGCTTCTGGTGCGATGGTTGACGCCGCCCAGTTGGCCGCCGGTCTGGGACAGCCTGACGCTGATGTTCCAGAAAGAGGTCGCCGAACGGATCGTCGCACAACCCGGATCCAAGAAATACGGTCGTCTGGCGGTGCTGTCCCAATGGCGCACCACCCCGCGCGTGGTGATGGAACTGCCGCCCGAAGCCTTCACCCCGCCCCCCAAGATCCATTCCGCCGTGGTGCATTTCGACGCCCTGCCCGAACCCCGGTTCCCAGCGGACGCTGAAAAGTTGCAAACGCTTGTGGCGAAGGCTTTTGGACAGCGCCGCAAGATGCTGCGGGCCTCGCTGAAGGGGTTACATCCGCAGATCGAGGAGGTGCTGACCTCGGTCGGGATCAAGCCGACCGCGCGGGCGGAAGAGATCGGGATCGAAGCCTTCTGCGCCCTCAGCCGCGCGCTGGACGACGGGTCTGCAAAAGCCTAGCTGTGTTCCTCGGCCGCGGTTTCGGCCAGTGCCCGGTTGAACGCCTTCAGCGCATCGACCTGAAACACCGCCCCCCACAGTTCGGGCGGGTCGCCCTCGCCGCCCAGTGTGACCACCGGGATGAACCGCGCCGCCGAGGTTTCGAACATCGGCATCACCGCCTCAAGCGTGGCGTTCCCGTCGATATAGACGCCCTGCTCGATCAACTCCCAGCACTGTTCTTCGTTCGCCGCCTTGTCGTGATCACGGTCGCGCATCACCGAAGCGATGCGCACGGTGGACAACAGATAGGCTTGCGGCCCAGCCGCCAGATGCACGCCGCGCCGTTCAAGCTGGGTCAGGAAGAAGGACCGATCCACCCAGCGGCTGGCCAATGCCGTTGACAGCGACACCGCCGCCATCACCGCGATCCCGGTCTGCCAGTCCCCGGTCAGTTCAAACACGATCAGCGTGGTGGAAATGGGGGCGCCCAGCACAGCGGCAGCAACCGCGCCCATGCCCGCCAGCGCATAGAGGGTCTCGGACCCCGACACATCCGGGAATACCGCCGTGGCGACGATCCCGAAGGCCAGACCCGTCAACGCCCCGACCATCAGCGCGGGGGAAAACACCCCGCCCCCCATGCGCCCGGCCATGGTGATGGCCACGGCGGCAACCTTCACGACGACGAAGGTGATCGCCAGTTGCAGCCCCAGCCCCCCGGTCAGGGCGACCGAGGTGGTCTCATACCCGACCCCGATGATATGCGGATACCAGATCGCGATGGCGCCAAGGATCAGCCCGGCACAGGCAGGGCGCAACACTTTTGGCAGGCGCAAGGCTTTCTGAACGGCATCGCCAATGTCATCGGCCCAGAAGATCGACCGCATCAGGATCACGGAAACGACGCCACAGACCATGCCCAGCAGCAGGAATGCCGGCAGTTCGACATAGAAGGCCAGCGACCCTTCGGCGGGCAGGATGAACTCGGTCACGTCGCCATATTCGATGCGATTGATCACCGTGCCCGCGACCGACGCGATGGCGATGGGGGCAAAGGCATGCACAGCGAAGTGGCGCAGCACGACCTCAAGCGCGAACAGCGCCCCCGCGATCGGGGCATTGAAGCTGGCCGACACCGCCGCCGCGACGGCACAGCCCAGCAGGTCGCGCCCGGTCATGCCATTGGCATTGATCCGCGCCGACACCCAGCTTGAGATCACGGCGGCAAGGTGCACCACCGGGCCTTCGCGCCCCGACGATCCGCCGGTCGACAGCGTGATCAACGACGCCAGCGCCGAGCCAAGGCCCGCGCGTTTCTCGACCCGCCCATCCCACAAGGCGGCGCCTTCGATGACATCGGCCACCGCGCGCACCCGGCCATCAGGCGTAAACCAGTTCAGGATGATCCCGACGACCAGACCGCCAAGGGCGGGCAAAAGCAGCACCCAATACCACGGCAGCGTCCCGGCAAAGCTGTGCAGATGCGCCAGATCGTCGGTGCCATAGAGCGCGGCCTGAAGCGTTTCGATTCCCTTTCGGAATCCCAGCGCAGCAAAGCCCGAGGCGATCCCGATCACCAGCGCAATCACCCAGAATTGCACCTGGCTCGGCCCTTTTTCGATCAGAATATGCCAGCCGGTAGAGCTTCGCTTTCGCAAATCGCGCCACGCGCGATATAAGAACAATTTTAGCCGATTAGGCATGGTCCCCCGCCCGCGCGGCCCTTCCCAAGATCACGCATTTACCATAAGTTGTTCCGGCTTTGCTGGGGAGGATGGGATGACCATCGACACCGTGTTTACCGAGCTTTCGTCCATGCTAGGCGATCGGCTCAGCCGCTCCAAGTCCGATCTGTCGCAACATGGCGGTTCGGAAAGCCATTTTGCCCCGGCCCCGCCCGACGCGGTCGCATGGCCCGAGACCACCGACGAGGTCAGCGGGATTCTGCGTCTGTGCAACCAAGCCAATATCCCCGTCATCGCCTATGGCGCAGGCACGTCGCTGGAAGGGCATACCAGCGCGCCGATGGGTGGGCTGTGTCTGGACATGTCGCGAATGAACCGCGTGGTTTCCACCGATCCCGGCGACATGGTCGCCGTTGTGCAGCCCGGTGTTACCCGCGAAGAGCTGAACCACGAATTGCGCACACTGGGCGTATTCTTTCCGGTCGATCCGGGCGCCAATGCCTCGATCGGCGGGATGGCGGCGACGCGCGCCTCGGGAACCACGACGGTGCGCTATGGGTCAATGCGCGACAACGTGGCTGGCCTGACCGTGGTGTTGGCCGACGGGCGGGTGATCAGGACAGGGTCCCGCGCGGCGAAATCCGCGTCGGGCTATGACCTGACCGCGCTGTTTCTGGGGTCCGAGGGCACGTTGGGCATCATCACCGAACTGACCCTGCGCCTGCATGGCACGCCCGAACAAATCAGCGCGGGCATCTGCGCCTTCCCGGACATGGCGTCAGCCGTGGGGGCGGTGCAACAGGTGATCCAGATGGGCATCCCGATGGCGCGGATCGAATTCGTGGACGCGGCATCAGCCCGCGCCTTCAACGGCTATGCGGGCACCGACATGCCCGAATGTCCACACCTGCTGGTCGAATTTCACGGCAGCCCGACAAGCGTGGCCGAGGCCAGCGAGGCCTTTGGCGAGATCGCAGAAGATTTTGGCGCCACCGGATACGAACACGCCACAAGGACCGAAGATCGCAATGCGCTGTGGAAAATCCGTCACCACGCCTTCTATGCGATCCTGTCGCTGCGCCCCGGCGCGCGCGCGGTGGTCACCGATATCTGCGTGCCGATCTCGAAACTCGCTGACACCATTACCGAAACGCAGGCCGATATCGCGGCCTCGGGCCTGATGGGGCCGATCCTGGGCCATGTGGGCGACGGCAATTTCCACGCGGCCCTTCTGATCGAAGACGGCAACGAGGCCGAGAAAGCCACTGCCAAAGACCTTGCGGCCCGGATGAGCGCCCGCGCCCTTGCGATGGGCGGCACGATCACCGGCGAACATGGCATCGGCATGGGCAAGCTGGGGTTGATGGAGGCGGAGCACGGCCCGGCCTGGCACGTGATGGGCGACATCAAGGCGGCACTGGACCCCAAGGGTATCCTGAACCCCGGCAAGCTGGTGCCGCAGGGGTAACGGAGCTTATCCGCCCAGAAGCTCGCGCGCGGCGGCGCGCCCCGCATCGGTGATTGTATCGCCGGAAATCATCCGCGCCACCTCGTCCACGCGGGCGGGCGCATCCAGCGGGTTGACCGTCGTCAACGTCATACCCTGCGCCACGGTCTTCTGCACCTGCCAATGATGATCGCCCAAGGCCGCGACCTGCGGGCTATGGGTCACCACCAGCACCTGCCCGCCTTGCGACAGGGACGCCAGACGCCGTCCGACCGCATCGGCGGTGGCCCCGCCGACACCGCGATCAATTTCATCAAAGATCATCGTCAACCCGTCGGATTCGCGGGTCAGGCAGACCTTCAGCGCGAGCAGGAAGCGGCTCAATTCGCCGCCTGATGCAATCTTGTTCAAGGGGCCGGCGGGGGCACCGGGGTTGGTTGCAACGGTGAAAGTCACCTGATCGCGCCCCTCGGGCCCACCGTCACCGATGGTCAGCTCGGTGGTGAACACGGCGCGTTCCATCTTCAATGGGGCAAGTTCAGTGCTCATCGCCGCATCCAGCGCGGTGGCGGCGGCCTGACGGGCGCAGGTCAGTGCATCGGCGGCGACATCATAACGGGCTTGCGCGGTGGCCAGATCCCGCTCCAGCCCGTCAATCGCCTCTGCGCCCGCATCCAACGCCTCCAGCCGTGCGCGCAGGTCTTCGGCAAACGCCCCCAGATCGTCCGGGGCAACCTGGTGCTTTCGGGCCATTGCGCGGATCGCGAACAGCCGTTCCTCGACCATCTCAAGCTCGTGCGGGTTGAAGGACAGGGTGTCCAGCGCGGCCTCGACCCCCTGCACGGCGTCGCCCAGTTCGGACAACGCGCGCCCAAGCGCCGAGATCGGCGGGTCCAGGGTTTCGCCCGCCTGATCGGCGGCCCCCTCCAGCCAGCGCAGCGCATCGCCCATGCGTGCCTCGGCCCCTTCGCCCGAGGACAGGGCCTGATGGGCCTTGGTGATATCCTCGCCGATCCGTTCGGCGGCCTGCATCAACCGGCGGCGGCTGTCCAACTCGGCGTCCTCGCCCGGGATCGGCGCCAGCGCGTCCAACTCCCCAACGGCATGGCGCAGGAACTCTTCCTCGGCCTGCGCTGCCGCCAGATCGGAGCGCGCCTGATCCAGCGTCTTTTGCGCCTGCGACACCTCGCGCCACGCAACACGCACGGCGTCGACCTGTGGGCCCAGCCCGCCAAACTCATCCAGCAATTGCCGATGCACGCGGGGGTTCAGAAGCCCCCGGTCGTCTTGCTGCCCATGCAACTCGACCAGCGTATCGGACAAGGCGCGCAGCACATCACCCGAGGCACGGCGGTCGTTGACCCATGCGGTCTTGCGGCCGTCCGCGCGGTTCACCCGGCGCAGCACCAGCTCGTCCTCGACCGGGATGCCCGCCTCGTCCAGCACCGCCCGCGCGGGATGGCTGTTCGGCAAATCAAAAACCGCAGTCACCTCGCCCTGTTCGGCCCCGGCACGCACCAGATCGGCCCGCCCGCGCCAGCCCAGAACGAACCCCAGACTGTCCAGCAGGATGGATTTCCCCGCGCCGGTTTCCCCGGTCAGCACGTTCAGCCCCGGCTGAAACTCAAGCTCCAGCCGGTCGATGATCAGAAGGTCACGAATATCAAGACCACGCAGCATGGTGCCCTCGGAGGTTCATTGCCCTGCCCCGGCGAAGGGTCAGAGCCATTCGCCCTTGACCAGCTGCCGGTAGATCCCGCTCAACCAGCTGTTGCCCTTCACCTCGGGCTTCAAACCGGCCTTGGTCAGCAGACGATAGCTGCTTTGATACCATTCGCTCGACTGGAAGTTATGCCCCAGAATGGCGCCCGCCGTCTGCGCTTCGTCCACCAGACCCAGCGACAGGTAGCCTTCTACAAGACGGTGCAGGGCTTCGGCCACATGGGTCGTGGTCTGGAATTGCTCGACCACCACGCGGAACCGGTTGATTGCGGCCGAATAATGCTTGCGCTTCAGGTAATAGCGCCCGATCTCCATCTCTTTTGCGGCAAGATGGTCGAAGGCAAGGTCGAATTTCAGGATGGCCGACTTGGCGTATTCCGTGTCGGGATAGCGTTCGATCACCGTGCGCAGGGCCTGCAACGCCTGATAGGTCAGGCCCTGATCGCGGCCGATCTCGTCAATCTGGTCATAATAGCTGAGTGCCAGAAGATATTGCGCATAAGCGGCATCCTCGGACGCCGGATAGAAGTCGATATAGCGCTGCGCACTGGCGCGCGACTGTTCATAATCCTTGTCCTTGTGGAACGAAAAGGCTTGCATGATCAGCGCACGCTTGGCCCATTCCGAATAGGGATACAGGCGCTCGACCTCGCCGAACCATTTGGCGGCTTCCGAGGGGTCGCCGCGTTCAAGATCGTATTCGCCGCGCTTATAGATTTCTTCCGCGGTCCACTGGTCGATCGGCTTCTTTTCGACCTGCTGACCGAAGCCGCCGAACAGGCCGCCGCCACCGGAACGGCCGCCCAGACTGCCGAATCCCAGACTGCCAGAGCCACCGCCGCATGACGCCAGTACAAATCCCGAAACCAGCGCCACGCCGATAGCCTTGCCAAAATTCACGCGGATCATGACCGGTGCCACCCCAAAATTTTGTTATTCGACCGCAAGGTCTGAACTGTTCCCGCCTGTCCTAGCACAGAAATTTTCGGGGCAAAATGGTTTGCGGGGCAATTTTCGCCCTTGTGGGTTACTTGACGCGCCCTCCCCGGCAAGCGATGGCGACCCCGGCAAAAATGCTGCATCCCGCCAGCGCGGCATTGGGTGTTGCTATTGGCTTGAATTGACAGCGGTCAGGCCGTCATCGGCAGATCGGACCGACGCACACCCACGCCGGGCAAACGGCGTGCAGTTTTCAGGTCGCATTCGACCAGTCGCCAGGCATCCGGCGTGTCGAACAGGGCGCGCAAAAGCTTGTTGGTCAAGGCGTGCCCTGCCCGATGCCCGACATAGCGCGCCTTCAACGGTGCCCCGGCCAAGGCAAGGTCGCCCACCGCGTCCAGCATCTTGTGGCGCACAGCCTCGTCATCGCGACGCAGGCCACCGGGCGACAGAACCTCGTCGCCATCGACGACGACGGCGTTGTCATAGGTGCCCCCAAGCGCCAGCCCCGCCTTGTGCATCGCGTCCACATCGGCGCGGCGGCAGAAGGTGCGGCAATCGCTGAGTTCGCGGACGAAACTGCCGTTCGACAGGTCCAGATGCTTGTCCTGTGTTCCGATCACCCGGTCCGGGAACGAAATGTGGAAATCAATCTCGAACCCCTCTGACGGCTCAAGCCGGGCCCAGACCGCGTGTTCCCCGTCATCTTCGCGATATTCGACCGGTTTCAGAACCTCGATCACGCGAACCGGGGCCGCCAGTTCGCGCACGCCGGTTTTCACCAGACCGTCCACGAAGCGGGCGGCACTGCCATCCATGATCGGCACTTCCGGCCCGTCCAGTTCGACCAGGACGTTGTGAATGCCACAGCCTGCCAAGGCGGCCATGATATGTTCGATGGTCTTGACCTCGACACCCGCGTCGTTGCGGATCAGGGTGCACAGTGGCGTCGGCACGCCCGAGGCCCAGTGGGCCGGGATCAGGTTGTCCCGGTCCGATACGTCGATGCGCTTGAACCAGATGCCGTATTCTGCCGAAGCGGGCAGCACACGCATACGTGCCGGGCGCCCGGAGTGAAGCCCGGTGCCGGTAAATGTCACACTGCTTGCAACTGTGGTTTGCACGTGTTGCCTCGTTCTTTGCCTCAGAGTGGCCGGACTGTCCTTTTCATCCAAGGGTCAGACCGAACCGAATTCTTCGCCGCGCCAGTCGCCGCAGACGCCAGGTTTCTGTGTGGAGTGGCACAGGATCCTGACCGTCTTGGGTCCGCGTGGTGTTCCGGCAAGGCCAAACGCCCCCGGACCATCACTGTCAGTCTCCGTGCGCAAAAGGTGTTTGGAACCGTTTCATGCAGCGGCAGGTCTGACGCGCTCCAAGCCTGTATAACTTGGTGACACAGAGGTAAATCCTGCCCGATGCAATAACAATTCAAACATCTGTAACGGTCTGTAACATCGAACCACACCCCGGCGGCAGGCCGCCGAGCCCCCTGTTCGATCTTGGTAAGGCATTGTTTCAAAAAGAAAAAGACCCGCAACAAGGCGGGTCGTTCTTTGCTGTTTAGTGATCGGTGCGACAGCATGTCAGTGCTGATCCGATCCGCATGTGACCATAACGTAACATTCGAACCGCACGAAGAGGTCCTTCGCGCGATCCGATTGCTTGTCTCAGTTCGCCTGACGACGCAGAAAGGCCGGAATTTCAACCTTATCCTGTTCCGGGTCGGTCGCGGGTGCCTGTGGCTGGGCGGGCCGCTCGGACTGAACCGGCGGTTGGCTGCGGGCGTGATCTTCGGCCCCCGCCGCGCCCGATCCCGTCATCCGGTTGATCAGAGAATTGATCCCGAAGCGCGGCCTGTCATGCGCCGACCCGTCGGAGTGGGCGGGCGTTTCGCCATGATGCGCCGCTGGCTGATGTGCGCGCGGCTGGTTGTGAACCGCGGCCTGCAGGCGGGCCAAAGCCTCGGGCGACGGGGTGCCCGGTGCGGGCGCGCGCGGCGCCACGAATGTCGCCACATCCGGTTGTTCGTCATAGCCTGCAGACGTGGCTTCAGGTTCACGGGGCTGATAGGCTGGCGGCGGGATGTCCCCACCCGCCTGTTCGGCGTTGAACACGTTTTCGGTGGGCGCCCTCGGGGCTTCCTCCTGACGCTCCAGATTGCCGAACAGGGTCGGCTCGCTGCTGGCGGCCTCGGCGGGCGCTGCCGGGGTGGCGGCGGGTGCTTCGGCTGCCGGCGTGTTTTCGATGGCAGCCGCCGCGGCGACCGCCTCAGGCGCTTCGGCTTCCATCTTATGTTCAACTTCAATCGGGGCCTGAAGCGGGGCGGCCAGGCTGCGACGCGGCAGCGGGATGTCCGAGTTTACGTCCACGGCATCTATGCCGGTTGCCACGACCGACACGCGCATCGCGCCTTCCATATCGGTGTCGAGGGTCGAACCGACGATGATGTTTGCGTCCTGATCCACCTCTTCGCGGATACGGTTGGCCGCTTCGTCCAGTTCGAACAGCGTCAGGTCGTAACCGCCGGTGATGTTGATCAGCACCCCCTTCGCGCCCTTCAGGCTGATTTCGTCCAACAGCGGGTTGGCGATGGCTTTCTCGGCGGCCTGAACGGCGCGGTCTTCGCCATTGGCTTCGCCGGTGCCCATCATGGCCTTGCCCATCTCGTCCATCACGGCGCGGACATCCGCGAAGTCGAGGTTGATCAGGCCGGGGCGAACCATCAGGTCCGTAACACCCTTAACACCTTGATAAAGCACGTCATCCGCCATCGAGAATGCCTCGGTAAAGGTCGTTTTCTCATTGGCCAGACGGAATAGGTTCTGGTTGGGGATGATGATCAGCGTGTCGACCATCTTTTGCAGTGCGTCCACACCGTCTTCGGCCTGGCGCATCCGCTTGGCGCCTTCGAACTGGAACGGTTTTGTCACGACACCCACGGTCAGCACACCAAGCTCGCGCGCGGCTTGCGCGATGATCGGGGCCGCGCCGGTGCCGGTGCCGCCGCCCATGCCCGCAGTGATGAAGCACATATGTGCACCGGCCAGATGATCGACGATCTGTTCGATCGATTCCTCGGCCGCCGCTGCACCGACCGAGGCGCGGGCGCCGGCGCCCAGCCCTTCGGTGACTTTCACACCCATCTGGATGCGGTCTTTTGCGCGCGAATGCTGCAAAGCCTGCGCGTCGGTATTTGCCACTACGAATTCAACGCCCTCGAGTTCCTTCTCGATCATGTTGTTGACAGCGTTGCCACCGGCACCGCCCACGCCAAACACCGTGATACGAGGTTTCAACTCTTCCTGACCGGGCAAGGTAAGGTTCAAAGTCATGATTTGTCCGCCTGTCTATGTCCGCGCCGCACCGATGTCCCCCGGTGGCGGCAAATACTGTCAATTATGTCCGACTGAATCGCCGGTTACTGCCTCGTTTTGACCATGATACCCCAAAAAACAGCCTTCCGTCACGCCCTAATGGCGCGGAAAGCCGCAAAATATTGAAGGAATCTGGGGGATTTCAGCAGGATTTCGCCGAACACACCGCATATTGGTGATGCGGCGGTCGGATCACCAATTGTCTTTGAACCACCGGAAGGCGCGTCGCAGGCTGCGGGCGGGGTAACTTTCTGCGGGAATGTCGAAATCCCACCATTCGTCCTGTGGATGCGCGGCAAACAGACACAACCCGACGGACGAGGCAAACCCCGCCCCGGTCGCCGCCTGTGGCAGACCCTGCACCCGCAGCGGGCGCCCGATGCGCACCTGTTGGCCCAGGATTTTCGGCGCCAGACCGTCCAGTCCGGGGATCTGGCTGCCGCCCCCCGTCAGCACGATTTGCTGGCTGCGCAGGTGTTCGAACCCGGATGCGTCCAGACAGGCGCGAACCTCTTCCAGAATCTCTTCGACGCGGGGGCGCATGATGCCGATCAGCTCGGCCCGGCTGACGGTGCGCCGGTCATGTTCCCAATCGCCGGTATCGCCGCCGATCTCGATCATTTCGCGATCATCCATTCCGGTGGCCACAACGCCGCCATAGAAGGTCTTGATCCGCTCGGCCGTGGACAGCGGCACCTGCAACCCTTTCGAGATATCCGAGGTCACGTGATCCCCGCCCAGCCGCACGCTGTCAGAGTAAATCATGTGTTTTTTCACGAAGATGGACAGGCCGGTTGATCCACCGCCCAAATCAATGCAGGCCGCGCCCAGTTCCTGTTCGTCCTCGACCAGGGCCGAGATGCCGGACACATAGGCGGAACTGGCCAACCCCGCCAATTCAAGATCGCAGCGTTTGATGCAGTAAAGCAGGTTCTGGATGACCGCACTGTCGACGGTCAGAACGTGCATGTCCACCGCCAGCCGGTTGCCGATCTGCCCGCGCGGATCGTTCAGCCCCGACCGGTGGTCCAGCGCGAAGTTGACGGGCTGGGCGTGCAGGACTTCGCGCCCCTCGCCGATGTCGGGCATGTCACACGCGGCCAGCACCCGTGCCACATCGTCTTCGGTCACGGCCGAGCCATTCACGTCAACCACACCGTCCAGACCATAGCTGCGCGGGTTGGCACCAGAGAAACAGGCGATCACGTGATCGACGCGGATGTTGGCCATTTTCTGCGCCGCCTGCACGGCGGTGCGGATCGCACGCTCGGTTTCCTGCATCGCGTCGATTTCGCCGAAACGCACGCCACGCGACCGCGTTGTCGCCGCACCGATCACCCGGAACGCGCTTTGCCCTGCCAGGCTGCCCACGCCGTCGCTTTCGCGAAACCGATCCGGCCCGTCGAAGCGCAGGATCAGGCAGGCGATCTTGGAACTGCCGATGTCCAGAATGGCGATCACACCCCGCTGCATCGCGGCTTCGCGCATCGAGCGCATGGCGCGCTGCTGGCTGTAAATATCGGTCATTAGTCGTCTGCTCCAAACTCAATCGCCCGAATGCGGCGCAACTCTTCGACGGCGGGTTCGCCCAGTCGAAGCGTCGGTCGCAACGGATTTCTCATGTCAACTACGGTCAGATCACGCGCCATTACCTCTTGCGCCTGATCCAAGGCGATCACCTGCTCCAGTGCGGCGACAGGGTCGGCTTCCGGCAACAGGATGCGTTGCCTGCTGGCCAGCACCACGTCCCAGCGACGCTCGCCCACACGGACAAGGCCGCGCAGGTTCTGGCCGAACGGGCGGGCGGTTTCGATCAGGTCCAGCGCCTCCTGCACGGCCTTGTCCGCCCCCTCGCCGGCGATCAGCGGCAGGTCCGACCGCCCCTTGCGCTCAAGCAGGCTGGCCACCCGGTGCCCGGTGGGATCCAAAAGGTCAAGGATACCGTCATGGCGCCAGACGATGACCGGCTGGCGTTCGGTGATGGCAACCTCAAGCACGCCACCGGGGCGCACCCGCAATTCGGCTTTCTCGACCACGTCAAGTTTCGTGATTTCAAGGCGCATTGCCTCAAGATCCAGATCGAAGCTGGAGATCGGGAAGTCGATGGGCAGCATTTGCCGCACGGCCTCGTCCACCACCGGGGTCGCCCCTTCGACCGCCATCAGCTTGACCATGAATTCCGGCCGCTCCTGCACCGAGCGTTGAATCTGGGTCAGCTTGTCACCGACCGCTTCGCGGTTGGCCGGGTTGGCGAAATAACCGCCGACGGCACCGGCAACCACCACCACCGGCAAGCCGACCCGAAGGAACGACCGGAACGCCGGGGTCAGCCACAGACGGTTGACCTTATAGGCCAGGCGGGACGGCGCGGGATCGCGGGCGGGCGCGACCGCGCTGGCGCCACCGGTGCGCGACCCGCTCCGGCGCGACGCGGCAACCGCGTGGTACTCACCCGATCGGCGCCCCCCGCCGGTTCTGCGCATCAGCGATCGCATGAGGCATCCTCCACCATCCATGCGCAGAATTGCCCGAACGTGATGCCGTGATGGGCCGCCTGTTCAGGGGCCAGCGACGTCGGCGTCATTCCCGGCTGCGTGTTGGTTTCCAGAAGGATCAGACCGTCCAGTCCGCGCGCCTCGTCCCAACGGAAATCCGTGCGGCTGACGCCGCGACATCCCAAGACCTCGTGGGCGCGCAGGGCATAGTCCAGACAGGCCGCCTCGATCTCGGCAGGGATGTCGGCGGGCAGGACGTGGCGCGATCCGCCCTCGGCGTATTTCGCGTCGTAATCATACCAGCCGTCGGTCAGGATATCGGTGACGCCAAGCGCCCGATCCCCCATCACCGCGGTCGTCATCTCACGCCCCGGCGCATAGGTTTCCACCATCACCGTTCTGGGCATGGTCGGGGCAAGCTGAGGCGGTGTGTTTGCCCCGTCCTGCACGATATAGATCCCGACCGAGCTGCCTTCGTTATAAGGTTTCACCACATAGGGCGGATCCATCACATGGCGCGCGCGCACCTCGTCCGCCGGGGCCAGAACGCTGTCGACGACCGGAAGGCCCGCCCTGCGGAACACATCCTTGGCGCGTTCCTTGTCCATCGCCAGCGACGAGGCCAGCACACCGGAATGGGTATAGGGGATTTTCAGCCATTCAAGCAGGCCCTGCACGCAGCCATCTTCGCCCCACCGGCCATGCAGCGCGTTGAACACGACATCGGGGGCCTCGGCGCGCAGCCGTTCGGCCAGATCGGGGCCGGCGTCAATCTCGACCACGTCATAGCCCTCGCCCCTCAGCGCCGCGGCGCATTCGCGCCCGGAGCTCAGCGAGACCTCCCGCTCGGCCGAATGGCCGCCCAGAAGAACCACGACTTTCGAGACTGTCTTGCCTGACATGCCTGCTCTTTGCCTCGTCCCTGGCCGCATTTCACGACCGACTGCCCTGCCGTTTCCGGCGATTGTCCGCACTTTGCACGCGGTGGTTTTCTTTGTCTGAGGCTGTACCGCCCCTTCGCACAGGGCTTAGTGCCCATTTCAGTCAGGGCTTAGTGCCCCTTGTTTGCAAGGGCGTTTGCCCCTTGTCACCGGTTCTTACCGACCGGATCGGAAGGGCCTGCCCGACCCCATATTCAGCGCGTGATTGCCAGCTTATTTGCCTGCCGGTTCACCCACGCGCATGATTTCCCATACTAGCTCTATGCCACTGTGTTCGTAAACCTTTTTTCTGACCTCTTCGCCCAATCCTTCAAGGTCGGCAGCACTGGCATCGCCGGTGTTGGTCAGGAAATTGGCGTGCATCGGGTTCATCTGTGCGCCACCCAACGTGGCCCCGCGCATCCCGGCATCCTCGATCACTTTCCAGGCTTTCAAATCGTGGCGGTCATCGGCCCGCCCCGTCGAACTGTAGCCTGCCGGGTTGCGGAAGGTTGATCCGGCGGTTCGGTCCTTGGTCGGCTGGGTCTCGTCCCGCTTGGCCAGTTGCGCGTCCATCCGGGCGACAAGCTCCGCTGGGTCGCCCGTCGACCCCTCAAAGGTCGCACGCGTGATCACCCAGCCGTCCGGCAAATCGGTCTGGCGATACTGGAATTTCAAGTCGTCCGCCGTCAGCGTCACCCGTTCGCCCGCGCGCGTGATCGCCTGCGCCTCGACAAACACGTCCGCCACGTAGGCCCCATAACACCCCGCATTCATCCTGACCGCGCCGCCGATGGCACCCGGAATGGTGCGCAGGAAGGTCAGGTCAACGCCCACCTCGGCGGCCTTGCGCGCCACATGGGCGTCCAGCGCGGCGACCCCGGCGGTGACGCGATTGCCGTCGATTTCGATCCCGTTGAAGCCCCGGCCCAGCCGGATCACCACACCGCGAATGCCGCCATCGCGCACGATCAGGTTCGAGCCGACCCCCATCGGAAAGACCGGGATCTGGGGGTCGAGCGCGGCCAGAAACGTGGCCAAATCGTCTTCGTCGGCGGGCATGAAGAACCAGTCCGCCGGGCCACCGACACGCATCCATGTCAGCGCGGACAGATCCTTGTCCGACATCAGCGTGCCGCGGATTTCGATCTTGTCAGGATGGGTCACATCAACCTCGTGTCTTGCGCAGCCAGCGGACCAGATAGATCACTGGCCAACGCAGAATGGACATCGCCGCGATCAGAACCAGCCCGGCCACCAGCGGCCCGTTCTGGTAAACCACATACCCCAATAGCGGAATGCCCACGGCAATCAAGACGTAAGCGGCGGGCCAATGGTGGTGACGCGACGGGAAAAGCGCGATCACTTGCGCGATTACGGCCCACAAACAGGCAAGGGTCAGCGACAGCGTCATACCTGCCCCAACGCCTTGCGCGCCAGATACCACAGCGGGCGACGAAACATCGAGATGAACGCCCCCACCCCAAGCACGGCCCACAGCCAGCCATGCACGGTCCCGATCCAGATGATCAGCAGCGGCGCGGCCACCAGAAGCACCAGACCCGGCGCAAACTGCAACCTCATTGGCAGGAACGCCACGACACTCGCGGCGATCACCCACAGGGCGGCAGCGATCAGCGGAGCGCTCATCCCGCACCCCCCGGCAGGGCAGACGCCCCCAGCGCCAGAAGGGCCGCGACAAGCCCAAGCCACGGCACCCAACCAGCGGTGCGAAACGGCGCTTTCGGGTCCTTGCGCTTCAACGCGATCAGCGCCGTGTTCACCACGGCGAAGACGATCAGAAGCACGGTCGACGTGACCTCGGCCAGGTCCGACACCGGCAACGCCAACGCAGCCCCCACCACGCCCAACCCCAGAAGCAGCGTCGCCAGGACCGGCGTGCCGAACCGGGGATGGGCCCGATAGAAGACCGACAGAAGGCGCTCGCGCCGCCCCAACCCGAACAGAACCCGCGCGGCCATCACGATCTGCGCCAACACGCCGTTCAGCGCGGCGACCACCGCAATCGCACCCAGCATGGCCGGAGAGATCAGGAACGCGGCCTCCCAGACCAGCACAAGGGGGCGGTCCGAGCCAGCCAGTTCGTCCACCGGCACCGCCCGGATCGCCGCGAGCGAGACCATGGCATAGAGCAAGGTTGTGACCGCCAGCGCAATCAGGATGGCGCGTGGCACAGTGCGGGTTGGGTCGCGCGCCTCTTCCGCCATGTTCACCATGTCTTCAAAGCCGATGAAGGCGAAGAAGGCCAAAGCCGCCGCCCCGGCCACGCCGGGCCAGTAAACCGGTGGCAGGTCGGTGAACTCGGCCACCGGCGGGGCGGTAAACCCGGCCCAGATCACGACGGCCAGCCCGGCGACCTCGATGATGGTGAACAGCGCGACAAGGGCCAGGCTTTCCAGAACGCCCGCCACGGCTACCAGGGTCAGGGTGACGCCAAAGCCGATGATCGCCCAGGTCGCGGGAATGTCGATCAGCGACAACAGGTATCCGACCCCGCCGCGCAACACCGCCGCCGCGGACACGGTGCCCGCCACCACGATGGCCAGGCCGATCAGCACCGCCAGAATGTGGCTGTTCAGACCTTTCTCGACATAGGCCGCCTCGCCCGAGGCTTCGGGGATGCGCGAGCTGAGTTCGGCGTAAGACAGGGCGGAGGGCGCGGCAACGATCCCGGCCAGCACGAAGGCAAGCGGTGCCCAGATGCCCGCCTCGGCGGCGACGGCACCCACCAGCACATAGATGCCCGCGCCAACCATAACGCCGACGCCATACATGGTCAGAAGGCCAAGACCGAGGTTTCGTTTCAACTGGTCAGCCATCAGGCTTTCCCTTCCATATCGGCGCTGAAGCACCAAAGATCACGAACAGGGCGACCCCAACGGCCCAAAGGGTCAGGTCGCGCCTTGCCTCGGCCGCCACACCATCACCGGCCCACATATCGACAAGCAGCGGGGCAAGAAGCGCATAGAGCAGCCAGCACCCTGCCCCGACCAACACAGCCAGCAAGGTCGCCAGACCACGGCGTCCGGCCCATGCCAACCGTCCGACCAGAACAATGTTCAGCCAGGGTGCCGCCGTCAGTCCCCAAAACAAAATGTCATGAAGGACCGGGCGCATAGTCCCTAACCCAACCGGATCGGCAGGTTGTTCGCCCATGTGCTGATGGTGCCCGCGCCAAGGCAGACCACCATATCGCCCGGCTCCGTATGATCCCTGACCAAGGCGGTCAGCGCATCTTCGTCGGGGATTGCGACCGCGTGCCGGTGGCCGTGCCGGACAAGCCCCGCCACCAGATCGTCGCGGCTGGCGCCCTCGATCGGGTCTTCTCCCGCGGCATAGACATCGGCGATGCCCACCACGTCGGCCTCGTTGAAACAGGCGCAGAAATCCTCGAACAGGTCGTGAAGGCGCGAGTAGCGGTGCGGCTGATGCACGGCGATGACCCGGCCCCCGGTCGCTTGCCGGGCGGCTTTCAGAACCGCGGCAATCTCGACCGGGTGGTGGCCGTAATCGTCGATGATGGTGATGCCGTTCACTTCGCCCACACGAGTGAAACGCCGGTTCACCCCACCAAAGCTTTCAAGGGCCGCACGAATTTCATCGCGCTTCATCCCCAGATGGCGCGCCACGGCCACCGCCGACAACGCGTTCGAGACATTGTGGTCCCCCGGCATCGGCAGGGTGCAACCGTCGATCCGCGTGCCTTCGTTGTTCAGGGCAATGTCGAAATGCGCGACCCCGCCCTTGTAGGTCAGGTTCACCGCCCGCACATCCGCCTGCGCATTGAATCCATAGGTCACGACGCGGCGGTCGGTAATCTTGCCCACCAGCGCCTGCACCTCGGGATGATCCGTGCAGCAGACCGCCAGCCCGTAGAACGGAATGTTCGACACGAAATCCAGGAAGCCCTTGCGCAGCGTGTCGAAGTCGCCCCAATGCTCCATATGCTCGGGGTCGATATTGGTGACGATGGCGATGGTTGCGGGCAGCCGGTTGAAGGTGCCGTCGCTTTCATCGGCTTCAACCACCATCCATTCGCCCTGCCCCATCCGCGCGTTTGATCCATAGGCGTGGATGATCCCGCCATTGATCACGGTCGGGTCGATCCCGCCCTTGACCAAAAGCTCTGCCACCATGGTCGTGGTGGTCGTCTTGCCGTGGGTGCCTGCCACCGCAATGTTGGATTTCAGGCGCATCAGTTCGGCCAGCATTTCGGCCCGGCGCACCACCGGCAAACCGCGCGCGCGCGCGGCATCCAGTTCCGGGTTGCCCGGCTTGATCGCAGAGGAAATCACCACGACCTCGGCGTTTTCAAGGTTTTCGGCACGTTGGCCGACGAATATCTCGGCGCCCAGATCGGCCAGTCGGTCGGTGATTTTCGACGATTTCAGGTCCGACCCCTGCACCTGATAGCCGTGGTTGAGCAGCACCTCGGCAATCCCGGACATGCCGATCCCGCCGATCCCCACAAAATGGATCATCCCCATCTCGGTGGGCAGTTTCGTCGCTGCTGCGTTCATCAGGCTCCCTTTCACTTTTGCCGGGCGCGGGCCAGCCACGCACCGGATCACGTCACCCCGGTCAACCGGTCGCGGTCAATTCCTCGACCAGTGCCACCAGCGCCTCAGTCGCATCGGGCCGCCCTTGTGCAAGCGCGGCGTGCGCCATTTGCATCGCCCCGTCAGGATTGTCCAGAACTGTCTCGATCTGTTCACGCAGCGTGTCCACGTCCAGCCGGGTTTCCGGGATCAGGATGGCCGCGCCCGCATCGACCAGCCCCCGTGCATTCGCCGTCTGGTGATCGTCGGTCGCGTGCGGATAAGGCACCAGGATCGACGGGCGACCGATGACCGAAATATCCGCCACCGAAGACGCACCCGCACGGCTGATCACCAGTTGCGCTTCGGAAATACGACGCGGGATATCGTTGAAGAAGGGCTGCACATCGGCGCGGATGCCATGTTCGGCATAGAAGGCGCTCACCCGTTCCATATCCTCGTCCCGCGCCTGATGGCTGACCGAGACATGGTGCAGCATCTCCTCTGGCAGGCCGGCAATCGCGGCGGGCACGGTGTCGGACAGGGCGCGCGCGCCTTGCGAACCGCCCATCATAAGGATCGACATCGGATAATCGCCGGGCGGGATATAGCCTGCGGCCTCGCGCGCCAGCACCTCGGACCGGACCGGGTTGCCGGTATAGACGGCGTTTGCGCCTTCGGGCAGCGTGGTGGGCCATGTGCCGCAGGCCACGGCGTTCACACGGGTCGCGAAGATCTTGTTCACGCGACCCAGCACGCCGTTCTGCTCGTGGATCATGCGCGGCAGGTTCAAGACCTTGGCCGCCGCCAGCGCCGGAATGGTGGGATAGCCACCGAAACCGACAACCGCTTTCGGTCGATCACGGCGCATCTTCAGGATTGCGCCGATGACGCCTGCACCAAGACGCAACGGCACCAGCGCCTTGGCCAGCACCCCGCCCCGCGCAAAGGTGGCGGAGTTCACTTCCTCGACCTCGACCACATGGGGAAAGCCGCCGGTGTAGCGCGCACCGCGCGCGTCGGTCGACAGCTTCACCCGCCACCCCTTGCGCAGCATTGCTTCGGCAAGGGCTTGTGCGGGAAACATGTGACCACCGGTGCCACCGGCGGCAATGACAAGAAGGGGTTTGGCGTCGCTCATCGTCCCTGCCTGTTTGCGAAGACATCCTGCATACGGCCCTGCGGGCGGGTGCGGGTAAAGGCCAGAAGCATCCCAAGCGCAATCCCCCCCGCGATCAGGGACGAGCCGCCATAGCTGACGAAAGGCAGCGTCATGCCCTTGGCGGGCAGAAGACGCACCGCCACACCCATGTTGATCAGCGCCTGAATACCGAACATCGCCGCCAGTCCCGACCCCGCCAGGCGCGTGAAGGTATCCCGCTCGCGGATCAGGCGCAGGAAACTGCGCACGACGATGGTGGCGTAAAGCGCGATGATGATCAGGACAAGGATCAGCCCGTATTCCTCGGCCGCGACGGCAATGATGAAATCGGTATGGGCATCGGGCAGCGACCATTTCACCTGCCCTTCGCCCACGCCGACGCCGAAAAACCCACCTTCGCGGATGGCGTTGGTCGAATAGCCAAGCTGGGTGGTCGGGTCCACGTCCGGGTTCAGAAACCCGTCGATGCGGCGGGCAAAGTGCTCCGAGTTGTTATAGGCGAACATGCCACCCAACACGACCACGCCTGCCGCCGCAGCCAGAAGAAGGATCGGCGCACCCGCCAGAAAATACATGACGCCCCAGCCGAACAGCACCAAAGCGGCCTGCCCGAAATCGGGTTGCAACGCCAGGAAGCCCACGATCACCAGGACCAGGCCCAGCGACATCGAGCGTCCCGGCGGGCCGTTGATTTCCTGGCTGGCCGCCATCAGCCACGCCGCGACCACCACGAATCCGGGCTTCAGAAACTCGGACGGCTGGATCGAGGCAAAGCCCAGTGAATACCAGCGCACCGCCCCTTTGCCGAAATCGGTGCCCAGAACCGGCAACAGCATCACCGCCCCCAACGCCACGCCAAACCCCAGGACGCCAAGGCGGCGCACCATTTGCGGGCTCATCATCGTCGTTGCAAACATCGTGACAAGGGCCACCACGCCGAATACCAACTGGCGCTCAACATAATGAAAATGCGACAGCCCGTTGCGTTCGGCCAAGGGGGGCGAAGCCGCCAGGCCCAGCAGGATCCCGATCCCGAACAGGATCAGGATGCAGGACACCGACCACTTGTCGATCGTGCGCCACCACCGGGGAAGAATGGGGTCGCCATCACGCGCGGGAACCGCGCCATATACCATCTCTGTCATGGAAGTATGCCTGCCACTTGTCTGTACCGCTCATCTTTACCAACGGCAGGTCCCTTTTCGGGTTCTGACTGCCACTGATCCTCATTCGCCCGTCTGATGCGGGTCGTTGCGCCAACGATAGCTAGGTTTTCATTGGTTTTCCAGAGAATTCGCGCCTTTTGCAGGCGCGATGCGCAATCACCCGCCGGGCGGGCTGACGGCGCGCGACTTCGACCGGTCCTTGCCCAATCGCCCTTCACGCCAAATGATCACCAGTCCTGCACCGACAACAATCCCCGCTCCCAGCAGCATCTGCAGGGTCGGCAACTCTCCGAAGAACATGTAACCGAAGGCCAGCGCAAAGATCATCGACGTATAGTCGAACGGCGCGATGGTCGAGGCATCGGCATGGGTATAGGCCGTGGTCAGCATCAACTGCCCGACCCCACCGGCCAGCCCGGCCCCCAGGAGCAATGCAAACTCCCACCCGGTCGGCCAGACCCAGCCAAAGGGGATCGTCAACAGCGACAGGCAGATCGCGGTCAGCGACGCATAGATCACCACCGTCGACGGCGGGTCAATTCCCACCAGCTTGCGCACAAGGATCTTGGCAACGGCAACACAACAGGCAGCAATCAAGGCCAACAGCGCCCCGAATGCCCGCAGCGCTTCGCCCTCGCCTTCACCGCCGAAGCCTTCCAGCCTTGGCCACAGGATGATCAGCACGCCGACCAATCCGGCCAGCACAGCCCCAATCCGCACCATGCGCACCTGTTCGCCCAGAAAGATCGCCGCAAGGATGACGGTGACGATCGGGGCGGCATAGAAAATCGCCGTGACCTCGGTCTGCGGAAGGTAGCCAAGCGCGGTAAAGCTCAGCCCCATGGCAAGCACTCCGACCGTGCCCCGGCTGACATGGCTCCACGGATTGGCCGTGCGCAACGCGCTGTGCAGACGTCCTTCATAGGCCAGCCAGCCAAGGATCACCGGCAGCGCAAACAGTGAGCGAAAGAACACCGCCTCGCCTGCCGGAATATGACCCGACACCGCCTTCACCATCGTCTGAAGCGAGATGAAGAACGCGACCGATCCGAGTTTGAGGGCAATACCGCGCGAAGGGTTCATCCCTTTCGCTTAGCCTGTTTTCACGGCGGGTGGAAGCTGGGTCAGGCAGAAACGAATAACGCCCCCGGCGATGCGGGGGCGTCTTGTTGTGTCAGGCTTGCCGGATCAGTTGATCATGGTCAACAGCGTATCCAGCGACTGTTTCGCGTCGCCATAGAACATCCGCGTGTTTTCCTTGAAGAACAGCGGGTTCTCGATGCCGGAATAGCCGGTGCCCTGACCGCGTTTCGACACGAAGACCTGTTTGGCCTTCCAGCATTCCAGCACCGGCATCCCGGCGATGGGGCTGTTGGGGTCTTCCTGCGCGGCCGGGTTCACGATGTCGTTCGAGCCGATGACGATGGCGACATCCGTGTCCGGGAAGTCGTCGTTGATCTCGTCCATTTCCAGCACGATGTCATAGGGCACCTTGGCCTCGGCCAGCAGCACGTTCATGTGACCGGGCAGACGGCCCGCAACCGGGTGGATCGCAAAACGCACGTTCTTGCCCTTGG
>JAUHWP010000149.1 GCA_030424645.1 Alphaproteobacteria bacterium | reverse complement strand
TCGATCGCGAGGGCGACGCCTGCACCAATGCCATCATCTTCTGCAACCGCAAGACCGACGTGGACATCACCGCCAAGAGCCTGAAGAAATACGGCTATGACGCCGCGCCCATCCATGGCGACCTGGATCAATCCAAACGGATGGAGGTGCTGGACGGGTTCCGCGCGGGCACACTCAAGTTCCTCTGCGCCTCCGACGTGGCCGCCCGTGGTCTGGACATTCCGAATGTCAGCCACGTGTTCAACTACGATGTGCCCGGCCATGCGGAAGATTACGTGCACCGGATCGGGCGAACCGGTCGCGCCGGGCGTGACGGCAAGGCGATCATGATTTGCGAGCCGCGCGACGACAAGAACCTTGATGCCGTCGAACGGCTGATCGAAAACAAGATCCCGCGCGTCGACAACCCCCTGGGCGACCAACCCGCCCCTGCCCGCAAGAAAGACGATGACACGCAGGACAGCGCGCCGTCCAAACGCAGCCGCCGGGGCAAAAGCGACACCAAGCCGAAAGACGCCGCCCCCGCCGAGCCCGCACCGCAGCCGGCAAAAGAAAAGAAACAGCCGCGCGCGCGGTCAGATCGGCGCAACCAGAAGTCCGACAACAAAGTGGTCGGCATGGGCGACCACCTGCCCGACTTCATCGCCAAAAGCTTCGACGAACGCCGCACCGGCTAAGCCCCCACAACAAAAAAGACCCGCACCTGATCCTGCGGGTCTTTTCTTGTTTGGCCTTATATTCGGAACAGGCCTTCTTCTGGCGAAAAATATCCCCGCCGGAGGCTGCCGCGCATCGCGCGGCAACACCCAGCATCATTCCAAACGGCTCACCACCACGGTCACTTCGGGTTTGCGCCCGATCTCGTCATTGGCGGTCTTGCGCGCCAGCCGTTTCAGCTCTTCCCCCAGCTTGTCGTCATCGCGCAGGGTCTTGCGCCCGGCGCGCATCAGGAACTGGCCCAGATCTTCCTCCAACACGTCAACCAGCGCGGCATTGGATTTTCCGGTTTCCGGCAAGCCCATCAACTCGACCCACGGATCGCCCAAAGGCTCGTCCCCTTCGACGATCACGTTGACGATGACATGACCGTTCAGCGCCAGCCGGATGCGGTCGCGCACCACGCCGTCCAGCGCACCGATTAGGATGTCCCCATCCAGATAGATGCGATCCGTATCGACATGTTCGACCACATGCGGCGCATCGCCGGTCAGGTCGCAAACGGCCCCGTTTACCACAACCTGCGCGCGTCGCCCGCCCTCCTCGGCCAGCTTCGCGTGTTCGCGCAGATGGCGGTGTTCCCCATGCATCGGGATCACCATCTCGGGGTCGATAAGATCGTGCACGCGTTGCAGGTCGGGACGATTGGCATGGCCGGACACGTGATAACGATCGCTTTCCGCCACCATGTCCACCCCCATCTCGGAAAACGCGTTCATGATGCGGATCACGCCGCGTTCATTGCCCGGAATGGTCTTTGACGAAAACAGGAACATGTCCCCTTCCGCCATCGAAAGCCCCATATATTTGCCACGCGCCAGTTGCGCCGACGCCGCGCGTCGCTCACCCTGGCTGCCGGTCACGATCAGCATCAGGTTTTCACGCGGCACATCGCGGGCATCCTCGACGGTGATGGTGGTCGGAAAATCCGCGAGGATCCCGGTCTCCACGCCCGCCTGGATCATCCGGCGCATCGCGCGGCCCAGCAGGCAGACCGACCGTCCCGCGGCCTTGCCCGCCTCGGCCAGTTGCTTCACGCGCGCCACGTTTGACGCAAAGGTCGTCGCCACCACCATATGCGGCGCGTCCCCGATCAGCTTGACCAGTTCCGGGCCGACCTCGGCCTCGGACCGACCGGGATGAGGGGAGAACACATTGGTGGAATCGCAAACCAGCGCCTTGACGCCCGGTTTGGCCACCTCGCGCCAAAGCGCTTCATCGAACGGGTCGCCCAGCACGGGTGTTTCATCCAGCTTGAAGTCGCCCGTATGCACGATCCGGCCCGCCGGTGTGTCGATCACCAACCCCGCGCTTTCCGGGATCGAGTGACTGAGCGGCAGGAAGCTGACCTTGAACGGTCCCGCCTCGATCACCTGAGGATAGCTGTCGGCGGCGATCACAACCTCGGGCACTTGCCCGGCCTCTTCCATCTTGCGCTGCGCGTGATAGCGCGTGAAGGGGCGTGCGTGGATCGGCGCTTTCAGACGCGGATACAGCCGCCCCACCGCCCCCACGTGATCCTCATGCGCGTGGGTGATGAAAATCGCCTCCAGCCGGTCGGCATTGTCCGCCAGCCAGGTGATATCGGGCATGATCAGGTTCACGCCCGGCGTGGTATCCATATCAGGAAAGGTCACGCCCAGATCGACAAGGATCAGGCGTTCCTTGCCCGGCTTGCCATAGCCATAGACATAGGCGTTCATGCCGATCTCGCCGGCGCCCCCCAGCGGGAGGTAAATCAGACGGTCAGCGGTCATAAATTACCCTGTTCCTTGTTATAGTTGTAAATCCGAACCAGCCCATGAAGGGTCAGGTCGTCGTCGATCTTGTCATAAAGCTGCGCGCCCTGCTCGAACAGCGGGGCCAGACCGCCGGTGCCGATCACTTTCATCGGTAGACCGTATTCGTCTTTCACCTTCTGCACCAGCCCCTGCACAAGGCCGACATAGCCCCAGAAGATGCCGGACTGGATGCAGCCCACCGTGTTGGTGCCGATGACCTTGTCGGGCTGGGTGACATCCACATGGGGCAGCGCGGCGGCCCCTTGGTGAAGCGCCTCAAGCGACAGGTTCACACCCGGCGCGATCACCCCGCCGATATAGGCCCCATCATGGGCCACCACGTCGATATTCGTGGCCGTTCCGAAATCGACGACCATGCAGTCCCCGCCATAGCGTTCAAACGCGGCGACGGCATTGGCCAGCCGGTCCGGGCCGGGGTTGGTTCCCTGATCGACGCGCGGGGCGACCGGCAGAAGACAATCCGGTTTGCCGACCACCAGCGGGCGACAGCCGAAAAAGCGGTCGGCAAAGACACGCAGGTTCCACACCACGCGCGGCACGGTCGAACTGACCACGACGCCGGTGATGTCCGGGTCGATCTTGTAGTGGTTGATCAGCGTTGAAAACCACGTGAAATAGGCATCCGCCGTGCGGGAATGATGGGTCGAAGTGCGCATCGTGCACAGGAACTTTTCACCGTCCCAGATCGAGAAAACGGTGTTGGTGTTGCCGCAGTCGATGGCCAGAAGCATGGATGCCTCCCTCAGAAAAAGATCTCGGCCGCGGGGATCACCACGCGGGATGTGCTCGTTGATAGGACAAGGTTGCCGTCTTCGTCCACCGTGTCGAACCGCCCGACATGTTCCGATCGCGTGGTGCGGGCGGTGATCACCTCGCCCAGACGGGCGGCACGGGCCAGCCAGGCCTCGCGGATCGGGGCGAACCCATAGGTGGTGAAGGTTGCCTCGTGCCGGGCATAGGCCGGCGCCAGCAGGTCAAGGAACTCTTCGGGTGTCAGGCTGATGCCGGTTTCACCCGCAAGGCTGACGGGGGCAACCGCATGCCCTTCTATCGCGGCCCCCACCGGCGCGTCGATCAGATTGACGCCGATGCCGATGGCGAAATGACCCACCGTTGCACCCAACCCCGCGCTTTCCAACAGGATGCCCGCCACCTTGCCACCGTTCAGCAAAACGTCATTGGGCCATTTCAACGAAAACGCATCCGCACGCCCGGTTGCCATGACGAACGCGTCATACAACGCCAGAGAGGCCACGAAACTCCTCAGCGCGACCTGCGCGGGTGGCTCGGACGGGCGCATGACCAGCGTCGCCGAGAAATGCCCCCTGGGGTCCGCCCATGCCCTGCCCCTGCGTCCGCGCCCGGCGGTCTGGCGGTGGGCAAGGATCCAGGTCGGACCCAAAAGACCCGGCGCGATGCGCCGGGCCTCTTCGTTTGTGCTGTCGACCTGATCCAGAACGCGTTTGCCAACGCCTTCGGGCCAGGCCGTGAGGCCGTTAATTGACAAGGGCTTGGGCGGCCGCGGCGGCGGCGGTTTCGATGCCGAAGAAGTTCACGACGCCAAGAACGACAATCGCAGCCGATCCGACAAGGGCCACCCAGGCGGCGGGCGACATGTTCAGCTCCAGCCCCTCGCCCTCGTCACCGAAATACATGTAGTAGACGATGCGCAGGTAATAGAACGCCCCGATGACCGACGCGACCACACCGGCCACGGCCAGCCAGGTCAGGTCGGCCTGAACGGCAGCAATCAGCACACCGTATTTCGCGAAGAAGCCCAGCATCGGTGGCACACCGGCCAGCGAGAACAGCAAGACCAGCATCGCCAGCCCCTTCAGCTTGTCCTGCACGGCAAACTGGTTCAGCGCCGCGATATCGGCAATCGGGCGACCGTCGCGTTCCATCGACATGATGAAGGCGAATGTGCCGATGTTCATGGTCAGGTAAACCGCCATATACAGAAGCATCGCCTGCACGCCATATTCCGTGCCCGCCGCAAGACCCAACAGGGCAAAGCCCATATGGGCAATCGACGAGAACGCCATCAGACGCTTGATATTGGTCTGACCAATGGCGGCAATGGCGCCAAGGAACATCGACAGCACCGCCAGCAGCGCAATGATCTGTTGCCAGTCCCCCACGGCCTGGCCGAAGGCGTCGAACAACACGCGGGCAAACAGGCCCATCGCGGCCAGTTTCGGCGCGGTGGCGAAGAAGGCGGTGACCGGGGTCGGCGCGCCTTCGTAAACATCCGGCGTCCACATATGGAACGGCACGGCGGACACTTTGAAGGCCAGGCCGGCAGTGACGAAGACCAGACCGATCAGCAGACCAAGGCCCACATGACCATCACTGGCTGCCGTGATGATGCCCGAGAACAGCGTCGTGCCCGCATAGCCATAGGTCAGCGACGCACCATAGAGCAGCAGGCCCGAGGACAGCGCCCCCAGCACGAAGTATTTCAGGCCGGCCTCAGTCGATTTCACGCTGTCGCGGTTCAGCGATGCCACGACGTAAAGCGACAGCGATTGCAGTTCGAGCCCCATGTAAAGCGACATCAGGTCGCCCGCCGACACCATCATCATCATGCCGACTGTGCCTAATGCCACGAGGATCGGGTATTCGAACCGCAGCAGCCCGCGGCGCGACATCGTTGCCTCGCCCATCACCAATACGGCAGCGGCGGCCAGCAGGATCGCGACCTTGGCAAAGCGGGCATAGGCATCGTCAAGAAACATGCCCCCGAACGCAGCCGTTGCCCCGTCGCCCCCGGCCACCATCAGCGCGATGACCACCATCACCGCGCCGGTGATCCAGGTCAGCGGCTTGGCCAGCGCGTCCTTGCCGGTATAGACCGCCCCCATAAGGGCAACCATCGCATAGATGGCCAAAGCGAGTTCGGGCAGAACCGTTTGAATATCAACAGAGCTCATCTGTGCTCTCCTTAATGCGATGCCGTCTGGGCCATCTCTGCGACGTCAGCAGGAATGGCGGCGTGGAAATTGGTCAGAAGCGCCTCAACCGAAGGGCCGATCAGGTCGGTCACAAGGCTGGGATAGACGCCCAGAAGCAGGGTCATGAACACCAGCGGGGCGAAGATCATCTTCTCGCGGCGGTCCATGTCGGTGATCGACTTCAGGCTTTCCTTGATCAAATCGCCAAAGACGACCCGACGATACAGGTAAAGCGCATAGGCCGCCGAGAAGATCACGCCCGAGGTCGCGACCAGCGCGATCCAGGTGTTGGCCTGGAACATCCCGACCAGCGTCAGGAATTCACCGACGAAGCCCGAGGTGCCCGGCAGACCCACATTGGCCATGGTGAAGAACATGAAGATCAGCGCATAGGCCGGCATCCGGTTCACCAGACCGCCATAGGCGTCGATCTCACGCGTGTGCATCCGGTCATAGATGACACCGACACACAGGAAGAGCGCGCCCGAGATGAAGCCGTGGCTGAGCATCTGGAAGATCGCCCCATCCACACCTTGTTGATTGAGCGAGAAGATACCGGCGGTCACATAGCCCATATGGGCGACAGACGAATAGGCGATCAGCTTCTTCATGTCCTCCTGCACCAGCGCCACAAGCGAGGTGTAGACGATGGCAATCACCGATAGCCACAGCACGAAACAGGCCAGCACATCCGACCCGACCGGGAACATCGGCAAGCTGAAGCGCAGGAAGCCGTAGCCGCCCATCTTCAGAAGGATCGCGGCCAGCACGACTGAACCGGCGGTCGGCGCCTGAACGTGGGCGTCCGGCAACCAGGTGTGCACCGGCCACATCGGCATCTTGACCGCGAAGCTGGCGAAGAAGGCCAGGAACAGCATGGTCTGAGCGCCGCCGACGATCTGAATGCCCAACAGGCTGAAGGTCTCGGACCCGAACTTGTGGGTCATCAGCGTCGGGATGTCGGTCGAGCCTGAATCCACATACATGTAGATCATCGCGACCAGCATCAGCACCGAGCCAAGGAAGGTATAGAGGAAGAACTTGAACGCGGCGTAGATACGCTCTTTGCCGCCCCAGATCCCGATGATCAGGA
>JAUHWP010000148.1 GCA_030424645.1 Alphaproteobacteria bacterium | reverse complement strand
GGCATGGTCGCCGAGGCCGGTGTGATCGTGGCCGAAGTCATGCTGGTCAGCCGCAAATCCGAACGGGACATGCACCGCTGGGTCTATCTGGATATCGGTCGCTTCTCGGGTCTTGCCGAGACCGAGGGCGAGGCCATCCGATACCAGTTCGAAACCGCGCGCGATGGCGACCCGATGGGGCCGTGCGTCATGGCCGGGCCAAGCTGTGACAGTGCGGACGTGCTTTATGAAAAGCGCCCGGTGCAACTGCCGATGACGCTGACGGCGGGCGACCGCGTGCTGATCCGCAACACGGGGGCCTATACCTCGACCTATTCCAGCGTGTGCTTCAACGGCTTCCCGCCGCTGGATGTGGTGGTGATCTGATCCCTGACACGCCGCCCCGATCATTGCATCAGGGCGGCTCTCTGTCATAGGGCTGCACGCCCGGCGACAAACATCCAGACGGCCACAAGCCCAAGGATCACGGCAAAGCCGCCGTTCAGCAGGCGCGCGTGGGCCGGACGTCTGAAGCGCGCCAACAGGCCGTCCCCGACCATTGTCCAAAGCAGAAATGCCAGCAGGTTGTTCAGTGTGAAAACGCTGGTGATCCACAGGACCGCCGCGAGTTCCGGCAAAGGAAAGGCGGTCAGGAACTGGCTGAACATCAGCGCGATGATGACATAGGCTTTCGGGTTCAGGATCAGCAGCAGAACACCGTCAACGACGCCGATCACACCCGTATCCGACCCGCCAGCGGACAGACCGGCCCGCAGGAATGTCCAGGCCAGCCAGGCGACATAGGCGGCACCAACCCAGCGCAGGACGTCGAACAGGACCGGTGCGCGGACCAGCAGAACCGAGAAGCCCAAACCAAGGCAGAAGGTCACGATCCAGGTGGCCACGTGATAGCCCGCATTCGCTGGCAAAGTGGCCCGCAGCCCAAAGCGCGCGCCCATCGCCGCAAAGACCATGTTGCCCGGTCCGGGGCTGTAGGCAAGCGGCGCCAGAAACAGCACAAGCGCGATTGTGGTTGGAAACATGATGGCCCTCCTGTCCACCAGATTGGGGGACCAACGGGGCCGGATCGACCCGTTTCCTGCGCATTGCCCGTCGCAAAAGAAAAGCCCCCGAAGATGCGTGTCTTCGGGGGCTTCCTTGTCGTCGATATCGCGGATCAGGCGGTGGGTTCAGGTTCCAGATCGCCCTCGCCCGCCGGTTTCGACCGTGGCTTGGTTTTCGGGATCGCCGTCACCGAAGCCGCGTTGCCTTCATCGGGCGTGTCGTCGTCTTCGTTCTTCGTGGGCGGCTCGCCCCGCATGACGCGCTTGATCTCTTCACCCGTCAGGGTTTCGTATTCCAACAGCCCCTGGGCCAGGTTCTCCCATTCCTCATTCCGCTCGGTCAGGATCTTGTGCGCGGTTTCATAACCTTCGTGGATGAAGCGTTTCACCTCTTCCTCGATCAGTTCCTTGGTATGGGCCGACACCGAGAAGCCTGCCGTATTGCCGGAATAGCCTTCGGCGGCTTCCGCATAGTCGATATTGCCGACCTTCTCGGACATGCCCCAGCGCATCACCATGGCGCGCGCCAGACCCGAGGCCTGCTGAATATCGCCCGCCGGGCCGTTCGACACGTTCGCCTCGCCATACTTGATGATCTCGGCGGCCTTGCCGGCCATGGTCATCGCCAGCTTTTCCTGGCATTCCGATTTGTGCCAGTTCAACCGGTCAATCTCGGGCAGGGACACGACCATCCCCAACGCGCCACCGCGCGGAATGATGGTGGCCTTATAGACCGGATCACATTGCGGAAGGGCCATGCCGACGACGGCGTGCCCGGCCTCGTGATAGGCGGTCTTTTCCTTCTGGTCATCGGTCAGCACCATCGAGCGCCGCTCGGCCCCCATCATCACCTTGTCTTTCGCGTTCTCGAAATCTTCCATGGTGACGAACCGGCGACCCACGCGGGCGGCCATCAGGGCGGCTTCGTTCACAAGGTTCGCCAGATCGGCGCCCGAGAACCCGGGCGTGCCGCGCGCGATGATGCGCATGTCGGCATCGGGGCCAAGCGGCACCTTGCGGGCATGAACGCCCAGGATCTTCTCGCGGCCCTTGATGTCGGGATTGGGCACCGTGACCTGACGGTCGAACCGGCCGGGGCGCAACAGCGCCGGGTCCAGAACGTCGCGACGGTTGGTGGCGGCCAGGATGATCACACCCTCGTTCGCCTCGAACCCGTCCATTTCGACCAGAAGCTGGTTCAACGTCTGTTCGCGTTCGTCATTGCCACCGCCATAGCCTGCGCCGCGCGACCGGCCCACGGCGTCGATCTCGTCAATAAAGACAATACAGGGCGCGTTTTTCTTGGCCTGTTCGAACATGTCACGGACACGGCTTGCGCCGACGCCCACGAACATTTCGACAAAATCAGAGCCCGAGATGGTGAAGAAAGGCACGCCCGCCTCGCCCGCAATTGCGCGGGCCAGAAGCGTCTTACCGGTGCCCGGAGGGCCAACAAGCAGCGCGCCTTTCGGGATCTGCCCGCCAAGGCGGCTGAATTTCTGCGGGTTGCGCAGGAATTCCACGATTTCCTCAAGCTCTTCCTTGGCCTCGTCGATACCGGCTACGTCATCAAAGGTCACACGACCTTCGCGTTCGGTCAGCATCTTGGCCTTGGACTTGCCAAAGCCCATGGCACCGCCGCCCCCGCGCCCCTGCATCCGGTTCATCATGAAGAACCAGAAGCCGATCAGCAGGATCACCGGCAAGAGCAAGGTGATCAGGCTCATGAAACCCGATTGCTGTTGCGGTTCGGCTTTCAGTTCGACCCCTTTGTCCAGAAGCAGGTTCGACACCTCGGCGTCGCGTGGCACGATGGTTTGATACATCTTCCCGTCGGCGGCCTGATAAATGACTTTCTCACCGTCTATGGTCGCCGTCTTGACCTCGTCCCCTTCGACAGAGGTCACAAATTCCGAATAGCTGACCTGCGATGCAGCCAGCCCTGCCTGCCCGTTCGAAAACAGGTTGAACAAGGCCAGGATCAACAGGAACAGAACGATCCAGAAGGCGAAATTTCTCGCGTTGCCCAAGGGTATCTCCTTTGCATGCCATGGCGACAGGGCGCAGGACCGTCGGTCCGCACGCTGCCACTCTAAAATAGGGATGATCGCGGTATGTTCAATGCGATAAAATGGTTGATAGGAATTCTTCCGCTGCGGGCGCGCGAATGAACAGGGAAATATCGCCGAAACCGGCCAAAGGCGCCGCAATCAGCGTCGCTTGCGCCCACAAAGCAGGCGTTGCCATCAGTGTGCTGCGCGACAGGCCCGTCGCGCGCCAATCCTTGCAGTGCAGAATACCGTCACCCAAGGCCCGGACCTGCATATCCAACACGTTGGACGCGCGCGGCGCATCCATGATCCAACGCCGATCCCAAGCGGCACCGGGCCGGGCGACAAGTGCCTCGACCGCGCGTAATTCGCGCCCGATCACAAGCCGGTCAGCATCCCGCGAGACAAGGCAACCCTGCAAGGTGCGGGTCCGGCCTGCCATCACCTCGGCTTCCAGCGCACGCAAGGCGTCATAGCGCGGACGATACGGGGTGGACGAGACATAGGTGATCGCATGGGCCAGCAGCCGGTGGCGGGTCTCGTCCGGCAAGTCGGCAAAGCCCGGCAGGGCGAACTGCACCTCCCCCGCCTGCACCTGCGACAGTCTGCGCGCGGCATCATGGGCCAGCCATGACAACGCGTCACGGGCCAGCGACATGCGCTGCGCCGTATCGGTCAGGCGGTCCCGGTCCAACCCGATATGCGCCAGATCCGGCATGGCATGGCGCACCCGGACACGGTCATACGCCCTGTCGTCATTGGAGGGGTCATCGACCCAAGATTGCTGCCGTTGGGTCAGAACACCCCGCAAAGACGCCCGGTCCACCGCCAGCAAAGGACGCAGCCAGCGCATGCCCCGGTCGGCCCAATCGGATCGCATGGCGGCAAGCCCGTCGACCCCCGACCCGCGCGCCAGCCGCATCACGAAGGTCTCGGCCTGATCGTCGGCGGTGTGCCCCAACAGCACCGCGTCAAGCGCGCCCGCCCGCGCCCAATCCGCCAACAGGTCATAGCGCGCCCGGCGGGCGGCATCCTGCACGTTGCCCTCGGGCGCGGCAGACCAGACCAGGGTGTCATGCGGCACGGTCAGCGCCGCACAGGTATCGTGCACGAACCGTGCTTCATCGGCGGCTTCGGCGCGCAAGCCGTGATCGACAGTTGCGGCCATCAGCTCGCCCCCCCGCGCCGCGCACCAGTCGCGCGCCAGCAGCAGCAGCGCCATGCTGTCGCCGCCCCCCGACACCGCCACGCCCAAACGCAAAACGGGCCCGCCTGCGCGGACCCGGTCAAGGGCTTCTGAAAGGTGGTCTTCAGGCGTCATTGGCACCCAAGGCTTGCCCGCGCAGCACCGGCATCGTCAACGGCAGGCGTGCCGGGAAAGCGCTTGCCGACCTCGGCCAGTGTCGCACAAGCTTCGGAAATCTGCCCCAAGGCTCCCAACGCATTGCCCAACCGGAAAAGCGCATCCGGTGCCCGGTCGCTGTTCGGCGCCCCCGAGAAAGCGTTCAGATAAGCCCGCGCGGCGGACTTGATGTCGCCCGCCCCCGTCAGCGCCTCGCCACGCTGGAAATGCGCTTCAGCGGTGAGCGGTCCACCGGGATAGGTTTCGATGAAGCTTTCATAAAGCGCCGCGGCCTCGCCGAAATCGCCTGCCTCAAGCGCCGCGCCCGCGGCTTCGAAATCCTGCTTCTCGCCTACGGCCAGTTCGGTGGCCAGCGGTTGTGCCGGTTCCGGGGCTGTTGCAGGCGCCGTCGGAATGTCGCCCCCGCCAAGCGTCGAGGTTTCGCCCAGCTTCGTCACGTCGCCGCCTTCCAGCTCGACCAGGCGAAACTCCAGATCGCCGATCCGGTTGGTGCCATCCTTGACGATCGAGTCGATGCGGAACTGAAGCTGTTCGGTCTGGCCGGTCAGGCGTGACAATTCGCTTTCGAAAGTCGCGACCCGTTCGGTCAGACTGCCGGTGCCGGTGGCGATGTTGCCGGACCCGGTGGTGGACAGCTCGGTTTTCAGCTTCTGAATCTCGACATACAGCATCGACAGCTCTTGCCGGATATCGGCAAGCGACTGCGCGCGGTCCTGAGCGACGGCGGGCGATACCAGCGCGATGGACACAGAAAGGGCAATGGCGGACAGCCGGGGGAAAGGCGACATTGGACGCTCCTTCAAACGGTCGGGATCAGCTTGTGGCGGCGCCAGCGGCCAAAACGGTCACCGCGCGGCGGTTCTTGGCATAGCACAGCTCGTCCGAGCAAATCTCAAGCGGGCGTTCCTTGCCATAGCTGACCGTTTGCAGGCGGTTCGGCGCCACGCCCCGTTCAATCAGGAAGTTCTGCACGGCCGAGGCACGGCGTGCCCCCAGCGCAAGGTTGTATTCGCGCGTGCCCTGTTCATCGGCGTGACCTTCAATCACGGCGGTATAGGCGGTGTTCTCCATCAGCCATGCGGCTTGTTTGGTCAGAAGGTCAATACCTTCGGGGCTGAGCGAGGACTGATCCACCGCAAACAG
This sequence comes from Alphaproteobacteria bacterium, assembly GCA_030424645.1. GTDB lineage: Bacteria > Pseudomonadota > Alphaproteobacteria > Rhodobacterales > Rhodobacteraceae > Aliiroseovarius. The sequence goes on along the minus strand of JAUHWP010000148.1, from coordinate 967 downwards.
CACGCGATCCCCGATGGTCTGTTGGAAATAAGCGGGCGAGCGCGGGTCAGACGGGCTGCCTGCGACGAAATCACCCGACGCGCCAGCGGCGCCGTACTGGTCGCCCAGGCGGTTCTTCGAACAAGCCGAAAGCGCCAATGCGCCTACAACCAGCGTAGCAATTGCAATTCGTTTCATGGTGGTTCCTGTGTCCATTCTCTCGCGTACCCTTTTCTGACCGGGCAGGCGTATTGTTGCTCGTTGCCGCGATCCTAGCAGCAAAAAAGCGGTTTGGAAACGGATCGGCGTCTGCCCGCTGGCGCGCGCCGATCCCTGCGCAGATTTGCGCTTACTTCAACAACGGCGACCAGGCCGGGTCCGAGGCCGCCCCTTCCGTCACCACCCGGCGCAGGTTGCGTCCCGAGATGTCGACCGAATAAAGTGACGGCGCCCCGGTTGCCCCCTGGCTTTCGCGGGTGAACATGATCACCCGCCCGTTTGGCGCCCAGGTGGGGCCTTCGTCCAGGAAGGACGCGGTCAAGAGCCGTTCCTCGGACCCATCGGTGCGCATGACGCCGATATGGAAGCGGCCCGCGTTCTGCTTGGTAAATGCGATCAGGTCACCGCGCGGCGACCAGACCGGCGTGCCATAGCGCCCCTGCCCGAAGCTGATCCGGGTCGCCTCACCGCCACCTGCTGGCATGACGTAAAGCTGCGGCGTGCCCGAGCGGTCGCTTTCGAACACGATCTGGCTGCCATCGGGCGAAAAGCTGGGCGCGGTCTCGATCGACGGCGTGGTGGTCAGGCGGCGCGGATTGCCACCGTTGATGTCCATCGCATAGATATCCGTGTTGCCCCCTGCCGACAGCGAATAGACAATCGTGCGGCCATCGGGCGAAAAGCGCGGCGCAAAGGTCATCGTGCCCTGTTGCTGCGACAGGGCCTGACGCCCGACGGTGGCCACATCCAGCACATAGACCTGCGGGAA
>JAUHWP010000147.1 GCA_030424645.1 Alphaproteobacteria bacterium | reverse complement strand
CGTGCTACAGGCCCGGCTGGCCGAGGTTCTGCAAACTCAAAGCGCAAAGGACGCGCCATGACCGAAACGACCCGCCTTGATGACGCCCATGCTGCTATGCAGGCGGACCTGAACGACGACGCGGCGCGGCTGCGGTTCTACGAACGTCTGGCGGATGGCGAGCTATTCCTGTTGCTGAAAGACGAACCCGAGGGCGACGAAATCTCGCCCGACCTGTTCGAACTTGAAGGCGCAACCTTCGCCCTGGTGTTCGACCGCGAGGACCGACTGGCAGAGTTTGTCGGCAGCCCTGCCCCATATGCGGCGCTTCCGGGTCGGCTGGTTGCCAATATGCTGGCGGGTCAGAACATCGGTCTGGGGGTCAATCTGGGGGTGGCGCCATCCTCGATCCTGATCCCGGCCGACGCGATGACGTGGTTGGCCGATACGCTGAAATCGGGGCCGCAGCAGGTGGAAGCCAGAATAGCCGAGGTGCACGCGCCATCAGCCCCCGAAGCCCTGGTGTCTGCCTTGGGTGTCAAACTGGCCAGCGCAGGCGGTTTGGCCAGCCATGCCTGCCTGGCGGGTGTGACCTATGCCGATGGACGAAAGGGGCATCTGCTTGGCTTTGTCGATGTCGCCCCCGGTGCCGAACACGCGCTGGCGGGGGCGGCAAACGAAGCGCTGACATTCTCAGGGCTTGAAGCCGGCGAGATGGACGTGGGGTTCTTTGCCAGCCACGATCAGGCAGCGGGCCAGCTGGCGGCGCTGGGGATCCGGTTCGATCTGCCAAAACCCGCACCGCAAGAGCGGCTGGCCCCGGTGGCGCCCGGATCGGACCCCGACAAGCCGCCTATCTTGAAGTAAAAGCTGCCAACGACGGTCGCAATTCGCGATCAGCCTTTGGTTTTCTTCGCCTCAAGCGCGTCCAGACGCGACTTAAGCGCCTCGTTTTCCTCGCGCGCTTTCTGCGCCATCGCGCGCACGGCGTCGAACTCTTCACGGGTCACGAAATCACGATCCGCCAGCCAGCGATCCATCCAGCTTTTCATAGCGGTTTCGGCCTCGTCCTTGGCCCCTTGGGCCACGCCCATGGCGTTGGTCATCAACTGGGACATATCGTCCAAGATTTTGTTGCGCGTCTGCATCGGCATCTCCTCGCTTGTTGGCCCCTATATGGGGATTTCCGAATGCAGAGACAAGGTTGACTTGCCCCGCCGGTCAGGGTCAGGAATGCGCCATGTTTTTGGCCATCCCCTTTCCCGCCATTTCACCCGAGATATTCTCGGTCGAATTTGGCAGCTTCACCTTTGCCTTGCGCTGGTATGCGCTGGGTTATCTGGCCGGTATCGCCATCGGTTGGTGGATCATCGCGCAAGCGATCGCGAATCCCGCCCTTTGGCGCGGCGGTGCACCGATGACACGACCCCAACTGGAAGACCTTGCCACATGGGCGATTGTCGGCATCGTGCTGGGCGGGCGCCTGGGCTATGTGCTGTTCTATGACCCCGTGTATTTCCTGCAGAACCCGCTGGATATTCCCAAGGTCTGGACCGGCGGCATGTCGTTCCATGGCGGCTTCCTTGGCATCATCACGATCACTTGGCTGTTTGCCCGAAGGCACGGTATCGCCGTGGCTAAACTCGCCGACCTGATGGCCATCGCCGCCCCCATCGGCATCGGGCTGGTGCGGATCACCAATTTCATCAATGCCGAGCTTTGGGGGCGCCCGACCACCGCGCCCTGGGGTGTCATCTTCCCCGGAGAGGCCGCGCAGGACTGCCCCGGTTGGGATCTGGCCCTGGACGCCTGCGCACGCCACCCCAGCCAGCTTTACGAAGCTGTTCTGGAAGGGCTTTTGCTCGCGGCCATCGTTCTGACGCTGGCCTTCCGGCGTGGATGGCTGAAGCGGCCGGGGCTGCTGACCGGGCTGTTCTTCCTTGGCTATGGGCTATCGCGCTTCATTGTCGAGTTTTTCCGGCAAGCCGATCTGCAATTCATCACGCCTGACAACCCGTGGGGTCACGTAATCCGACTTGGTGACTGGGGGCTGACCATGGGACAGACCCTGACCCTGCCGATGATCGCCATCGGGGTGGTCACACTGCTCTGGGCCGCCCGCCGCCCCGCCAAGCCCGCAGACGCCACCACGCCATGACCCCGCTTGCCCGCATATTGCAGCGCCGCATCGCGACCACGGGCCCGATATCGGTTGCCGATTACATGGCGGACTGCCTGCTGCACCCGGATCACGGGTATTACGCAACGCGCGATCCGTTCGGGGTGGCGGGCGACTTTACAACCGCGCCGGAAATCAGCCAGATGTTCGGTGAACTGCTGGGTCTTGCACTGGCGCAGGCCTGGCTGGATCAGGGGGCACCCGCGTCGTTCACCCTCGCCGAACTCGGCCCGGGGCGCGGCACATTGATGGCCGACATCTTGCGTGCGACGCGTGGCGTGCCGGGGTTCCATACAGCCACAGATGTGCATCTGGTCGAAGCCTCGCCGGTGCTGCGATCCGCGCAGACCAAAGCACTTGCCCCGCGCGCGATCACGCACCACAACACGGTCGACACCCTGCCCGATGCGCCCCTGTTTCTGATCGCAAACGAATTTTTTGACGCCCTGCCGATCCGCCAGTTTCAACGCGAGGCCACCGGATGGCGCGAGCGTCAGGTCGGGCTTGACGGCGATGACCTGAGTTTCGGCCTGACCGCCCCCCTTCCCATCCGCGATCTGGCCCACAGGCTGGAGGACACACGCGATGGTGATCTGGTCGAGCTTTGTCCGTCAGCGCCCGCCATCATGTCGCAGATCGCCACCCGGATCGAGGCACATGGCGGCGCGGCCCTGATCATCGACTACGGCGACTGGCGATCCGTCGGTGACACGCTGCAAGCGGTTGCCGCGCATGATCATGTCGATCCGCTTGCCACCCCCGGCACAGCCGACCTGACCGCCCATGTGGATTTCGAGGTTCTGGCCCGCACCGCAACCCCGCTGACACCACATCTGCTGACCCCCCAAGGCCTGTTTCTGGAGCGGCTGGGCATCACCCAACGGGCGCAAGCACTGGCCCAAAAACTGACCGGCGATGCGCTGGAGGCCCATATCGAGGCGCACCGGCGCTTGACGCACCCCGATGAAATGGGGACGCTCTTCAAAGTGCTGGGGCTGACTCGCGCGGATGCGCCTGACCTGCCCGGCCTCGCCCGAACACCCAACCAAGCTGACCCGGCATGACCCTTGAGATCATCACTTCGAACGCCCTCGCCCCGCTGAAACACGGGTTCTTCACCCGACGGGGGGGTGCATCATCCGGCGTGTATGCGGGGTTGAACTGCGGTGCGGGAAGTCAGGACCAATCCGAGCTTGTATCGATCAACCGCGACCGGGTGGCCGGGGCCATGGGGGTGCCACCGGACCGGCTGTGTGGCGTCCATCAGGTGCATTCCCCCGACGTGGTGACGCTGGACCAACCGATCAACGGCGCAAAACCGAAAGCCGATGCGCTTGTCACCGCCACACCGGGGCTTGCGCTAACCGTCCTGACGGCCGACTGCCAGCCGGTCCTGTTTGCAGACCACAGAGCCGGTGTCATCGGCGCGGCACATGCCGGCTGGAAAGGCGCGTTGGATGGGGTGCTTGAGGCGACAGTCGCCGCTATGGTCGACCTTGGGGCCACGCGTGACAACATCACGGCGATCATCGGCCCAACCATCAGCCAACGCGCCTATGAAGTCGGGCCGGAATTCTTCGACGGCTTCATGACCGAAAACCCGGATTACGGCCGCTTCTTTGCTGGTGGCGACGGGGACCGCGCAATGTTCGACCTGCCAGGCTTTGGCCTTCACCTGTTGCGCGAAGCGGGTGTGGGACGTGCCGAATGGGTGGGGCATTGCACCTATTCCGACCCGGATCGCTTCTATTCCTATCGCCGCAGTTGCCACAGGAACGAACCGGATTACGGGCGCCTGATCTCGGCCATCCGCCTGTAGCGGACAGGCGTAGTCACGCGCCCTGTCCGCCCTGCCCCGGTCAGGGGGCGGCGCCCAGCCTTGCCTCAAGCACATCGAAGGGCACGCCCGGTTCGTCCTTGGCGCCGCGAATGACCAGCGAGGTTTTGACCGATGCCACGTTTTCGGCCGCCGTCAGTTCCTCGGTCAGGAAGGTCTGGAAGGTCGACAGATCAGGGGCCACGCATTTCAGGATAAAATCCACTTCGCCATTCAGCATGTGGCATTCACGGACCAATGACCAACCCCGGCATTGCTTTTCAAACGCAGACAGGTCCGCCTCGGCCTGGCTGACCAGCCCGACCATGGCGAAAACCTGCACTTCGAACCCAAGCGCACGCGCATCGACATCGGCATGATAGCCACGGATCAGCCCCTGTTCTTCCAGCGTTCTGACCCGCCGCAGGCAGGGGGGGGCAGAAATGCCGACGCGTTTGGCCAGTTCGACATTCGTCATGCGGCCATCCGCCTGAAGCTCGGCCAGAATCATGCGATCAATCGGATCAAGTTTGCTTGCGGTCATTGATGAACCTTTTCGGGTGGGTCCACTGATCCCGGCGGAACCGGAGTTTTCATGGGGAATTGCGCAGAGATTACCGTTGGATGAGCGAATGCGCAACAATATTTCGCGCACGCGCAACATCGTTTCTGCCAAAAGCCCGCCCCCGCATCATGCAATCCGATGTCCACGCGGGCTTTCCACCGGCCCCGCGCCGCCTTATATGCGTTGGAAACCAGAATGCTCAAGGAAACCCGCATGTCCGAAACCCGCAAAACAAAAGTCCTGATCATCGGCTCCGGCCCGGCCGGATATACCGCTGCCGTCTATGCGTCCCGCGCCATGTTGGAACCGATCCTTGTGCAGGGCATGGAACCCGGCGGCCAGCTGACCACCACCACCGAGGTCGAGAACTGGCCCGGCGAGACCGAGATTCAAGGCCCCGACCTGATGGTGAATATGGAAGCCCACGCCAAAGCGGTCGGAACAGAAATCATTGCCGACCTGATCACCGATCTGGACCTGTCCGAACGCCCCTTCACCGCGACCGGCGATAGCGGCACGACCTATAAGGCCGACGCCGTCATCCTTGCGACTGGTGCACGCGCCAAATGGCTGGGTCTGGACAGCGAAGAAAAATTCAAGGGCTTCGGCGTATCCGCCTGTGCCACCTGCGACGGGTTTTTCTATCGCGGGCAAGAGATCATTGTGATCGGCGGCGGCAACACGGCGGTCGAAGAAGCCCTGTTCCTGACCAACTTCGCGTCAAAAGTGACGCTGGTGCACCGTCGGGACGAATTGCGCGCCGAAAAGATCCTGATCGACCGGCTGATGAAGAATGAAAAGATCGAACCCTTGTGGGATCACGTGCTGGAAGAGGTCGTGGGCGACGAAGACCCGCTGGGCGTCACCGGCGTCCGCGTCAAGCATGTCAAAACCGGCGAGATCACCGAGATCCCCGCCAAGGGTGTCTTTATCGCCATCGGTCACGCGCCCGCGAACGAGTTGGTCAAGGACACGCTGGAAACCCATATGGGCGGCTATGTGGTGACACAGCCGGACTCGACCGCCACCTCGATCCCCGGCGTGTTTGCGGCAGGCGACCTGACCGATCACAAGTATCGTCAGGCTGTGACCTCTGCCGGCATGGGCTGCATGGCCGCGCTTGAGGCCGAACACTTCCTGGCCGAACAGGAATGATATCCTTCACCGGCAGCGCCTTTCGCCTGATCTTTGCAGGTCAGGACGCAACGCTGCCGGTGCAATCCCCCGAAGGGCGCTTTCACCATTCCGGCCAAACGGCGCTCTACACCTCTCTGTCAGTCGAAGGGTGCGGGGTCGCGATCAAACGCTATCTGCGCCCCGACGACGCACCGCGTCATATCGTGCCATTCAAAGTGACGCTGGCGCGCGTCGCAGACCTGCGCGGTCGGCCAGACGCCTCGGTGGTGTGGCAGGATCATCGGGTCGCGGGCCATCCCGCGCCGACCTGGGCATTCTCGGACGACGCCCGCGCGGCAGGGGCGCTGGCCTTGATGTATTCATCGCGATCGCGTCCGGACCTGACCCACCTGGTCCTGTTCGACACAAGCCCGGACGTGTTGCGCATCGCCGGGACGCCCATTCCCTTTTCCTGACCATTCCCATTCAGATGCGCCGTTGCGCATGGGTCACGCTCGGCGATTTCCCGTATATTCGCATGTTTCCGCTTTGCCTTCGTGGCAATTCATGCAATGCGTTCACGCGTGAACACTCTTTGAGTCGCCTGTTATGACATCGCCCCTGGTGAAAACCAATTCCGCCGAGGAAGACCAGATCTTCCGCCTTCTGCGCCAGCTTGACCTGGCGCCGGACGCGTCGCAGCGCACAACTGCGGCGGCAATCGGCATTTCACTGGGACGACTGAACGCCTTGTTGCGAAACTGCGCCGAACGCCGCCTGATCCAGATCAGCGAACGCGCAGGCCCCGACAAGCGCCAGCGCTTCGCCTATGCGATCACCGCGCAGGGTGCAGCCGAAATGGTGCGGCTCCGAGACACGTTCCTTGCCCGAAAATTTGCAGAATACGACGCCCTGCACGCCGAACTGACCGGCTCTTCCA
>JAUHWP010000146.1 GCA_030424645.1 Alphaproteobacteria bacterium | reverse complement strand
CATGTCGTGCACCGGTTTGGCTTCTTCGCGCGCTTGGGCTTCATCCATCTGGGTCAGGGTCACCACCCGGTTGGCCTGCCGTGTGAATCGATCCAGAAGATCGTCCAAGACCAGATGATCGGTCTCTAACGTATCGAGCCCCTGATCGAACCGCCCGTCGACGGCCGAGAGTTCCGGAAAGAACGTGCGGTCTTCCCAATGGTGATGCCCATGCAGGTTGCGCACCAGAAGGTTCCCATAGTGTGACAGGCGCCCTGCGTGATCGTCCGGGTCGATCTGTTTGTCCAGATACCCTTCGGTGTTCAGGCGGATCAGGTCGGCCAGTTGACCGAACATGACATGTGCCCCCATCCAGTTCTGGATGGATGCGGCAAAGTTCGGGTGATCCGGCCACGCCTCGCGTGGATAGTCCCGAAGCAAGAGGCGCATGTCCTCGGGCAGTGCCTCTTGTCTGATGGTTGGCATATGTGTCATGCCGGGACAGATAGTGTAATAGCATAACAATTCAAGCCCGGCAGACCGCGCCCTGCCACGTGTGCACCGAGTTGTTAATCCGGCGCGTCCTTGAAGCCGATCTGTTTGTGACTGCCATCGCAGAACGGTTTGTTCTTCGACTGCCCGCAGCGGCACAGATACGCCATGCCCAGCTTGGCGATACGCTTGCCGGTGCCGGTGCACATTTCGACATTCCCGTCTATCTTCAGGGGGCCATCGGGCTGACGGTCGATCTTCACTGCGCTCTCTTGGTTGTCTTTTGATCGTGGGATCTTGGGGGTGGGCTCGCCGGTTGTGGTGAAACCCGCATCAACATGGCTGCTGTCACAATAGGGCTTGTTCTTCGATTGCCCGCAACGGCACAGGGCCACACGTGTTTGCGTGGCGCCACCATCGACCGAGATTTCGCCCGCCAACACCAATGGGCCGTTTTCAAGCACGACCAACCGATTGATCTGTGGCGGAGCCTCGTCCCGCCCGTCGCCCCGCCGATAGGCCAGGGCGCCCGAAGGGCAGGTGCGGATCACGGCGGCAACCTCCTCGGCGGCGGCTTGATCGGGCTGCACCCACGGGCGGTTGTTGGGGTCAAACACTTTCGGCAGTTGCAGGAAGCAATTTCGTGAATGGATGCAGCGACCAAGGTCGAAACTCACGGTGATGTCCTGACCGGCATATTCTTTCCGTTTCATCGCGCGCTCCTTCTGGCTATTGCCTTCAGATTAGCCTGGATTGCGCGGATCGCCAAAAGACTTGAACGCGAAAGGGCGCGGATCGACCCGCGCCCCTTGTCGTTTGTCTGAATGCGGCCTGCGCCGCCCTAACCCCGGCGTGACCGCAGAAAGCCCATGATCTCAAAGGTCTGATCAAGGATCGGCAGCGCGATGGCTTCGGCGCGCTCGGCCCCTTGTGCCAGAACCCGGTCAATCTCGGCCTTGTCGTTCATCAGGCGGGCCATCTCTTCTGAGATCGGCCCCAGCTTGGCGACGGCCAGATCCGCAAGGGCCGGTTTGAACCTGCCCCAGCCAGCGCCCGCAAATTCGGTGATCACCGCCTCGGGCGAGGTTTCAGAGAGACCCGCATAGATGTCGACAAGGTTGCGCGCCTCGGGTCGGCCTTTCAACCCGTCCAGCGTGTCAGGCAGGGGGTCGGGATCGGTGCGCGCCTTCTTGAACTTCTTGGCGATGGTGTCGGCATCATCGGTCATGTTGATGCGCTCCATATCGCTTTCACCCGACTTCGACATCTTCTTCGATCCATCGCGCAGGTTCATCACCCGCGTTGCTGGCCCTTCGATGATCGGCTCGGGCAGCGGAAAAAAATCCTCGGCACCGAAATCATGGTTGAACTTGGCGGCAATGTCACGTGTCAGCTCGACATGCTGTTTCTGATCCTCGCCCACCGGGACGTGGGTTGCGTGATAGAGCAGAATGTCCGCCGCCATCAGGGCCGGATAGGCATAAAGCCCCAGCGACACCTTTTCCGCGTTCTTGCCCGCCTTGTCCTTGAACTGCGTCATGCGGTTCATCCAGCCCACGCGCGCGACACAGTTGAACAACCATGCCAGCTCGGCATGGGCGGGCACCTGGCTTTGATTGAACAGGACCGACTTGGTCGGGTCGATCCCGGCGGCCAGATAGCCCGCCGCAACCTCGCGCGTGGCGTCCTTCAGCTCTTTCGGGTCTTGCCAGACGGTGATGGCGTGCAGGTCAACGACGCAATAGATCGCCTGAAAATCCTGCCCTTGCATGTCAACAAATCGTTTGATGGCACCAAGGTAGTTGCCCAAAGTCAGCCCGCCCGAAGGCTTGACGCCCGAAAAGACGCGTGGCGTGTGACTGGTCATGTTCTCACTCCGTCTGGATTTCTGATCCTTCGTCGCTTACCCATGTGGGCAAAGGCCGTCAAGAAAGGCCCGCACAGAAGTGCCAAAGGAGTAGCGAATATGAGCAGTTACCGCGAAGAAAGTCCCGTGAACCCGCTGCCGCCCGTGGTGATCGCACTGGCGGTGTTCCTGATCGGGATCGAGCTTGTGTTTGCAGCCGGTAGTCGGGGGTTCATCGGCGGACCCGAGGCCGCGGGCTGGCGCATTTCGATGATCGAGGAATGGGGCTTTCGCGAACCGCTGTTCACCTGGATGGTGGAAAACCGGCGCTTTCCCTTGCCCGATCTGGCCCGGTTCTTCACCTATCCATTCCTGCATCTAAGCTTTACCCATCTTCTGTTCGTGCTCGTCTTTCTGCTGGCGCTGGGCAAAATGGTGGGTGAGGTGTTTTCGCCCATCGCCTTCCTGGTGGTGTATTTCGGGGCGTCGATCGCTGGCGCTTTGGCCTATTGGATCGTGTGGGACACGCCGGTCGTCTTGTTTGGCGGCTTTCCGGCGGTCTATGGCCTGATCGGGGCCTATACTTTCCTGTTGTGGACCAATCTTGCCGCGACCGGGGGCAACCAGTTGTCCGCCTTCCGCATCATCGCGTTCCTGATGGCGCTGCAGCTGATCTTCGGGCTGCTGTTCGGGGCCGGTTTGAACTGGGTGTCCGAGATTGCAGGCTTTGCCGCAGGCTTCGGCCTGTCCTTCCTTGTCAGCCCCGGTGGGTGGTCGAACGTGCTGGCGCGTCTGCGCAAGCGATAACGGCGTCAACCCCGGCGAAATGCGGACTTGATCTCGGACATGCGGAAGGCCCCGAACCATTGGCCCAGGAAGCCATAGGCGATGATCCCGCCGATGACCAACACCGCCAGCGCCACGATCTTCAGACCGGGAATGCCGAACATCGGTCCCATGACGATCACCAGGACCCATAGAACTGCGCCCATGGCCCAACTGGCCGCCGCAAGTCGCCAGAAGCGGCGCCAGAACCGGGCATCGAACCGCGTGTCCTCGCCCATCCGCGCAGCCCCGATCCAGGTCAGCCCGGTGATGGCCCAGCCTGCGACCGTGGTGCCGATGGCGGCGGCAATGAAGCCGATCCAGTAACTCAGCCCGACCGCGACCACCAGGTTGACCACCATCCCGACAATCGCGAAGTGGAACGGTGTGCGGGTGTTTTCCCGTGCGAAATAGACCGAGGCAAGCACCTTTTGCAGCACGAAGGCGGGCAGCCCGGCACCATAGATGGCTGTCGCCAGCGCGGTCGAGGCCGTATCATCCGCGGTAAAGGCGCCGCGCTGGAACAGCACCTCGATCAACTGGGTCGGGACCACCATCAGGGCGACCGCCGCCGGGAAAGTCAGCGCCAGCGACAACTCGCCCGCCCGGCTGAGTGCGTTGCGCCCGGCCAGCGTGTCCCCGGACCGCAGGTTGCGCGACAGTTCCGGTAACAGCACGATGCCGATGGCGATGCCGACGACGCCCAATGGCAACTGATACAGCCGGTCCGCGTAATAAAGCCACGCCACCGCCCCGTCGAAGAAGCTGGCGACCTGACGCCCCACCAACAGGTTGATCTGCGTCACGCCACCGGCCAGCGCGGCAGGGGCGGCGATGATGAACAGGCGTTTCAGTTCCGGCGTCATATGCGGCCTGCGCGGCACCAGGCGATACCCCGCCCGGCTGGCCGCAATCCACACCAGCACGACCTGCGCGATACCCGCGACCGGAACCGTCCAGGCCAGCGCGCTTCCAATGTCATGTCCAAGGCTGTCGGCTATGAACATTGCCGTGATAAAGATCACGTTCAGCAGAACCGGTGCCGCCGCAGCGGCCATGAACCGCCCGGTGGCGTTCAGCACACCGGACAACAGTGCCGCCAGCGAAATGAACAGGATATAGGGAAACGCTATCCGCCCATAGGTGACGGCCAGGTCGAAGCGGCTGTCCTCGGCAAATCCCGATGCCATCGCATAGACCAGCGCGGGCATGAAAATCTGGGCGATGATCGTAAAGATCACCAGAATGAAGGCCAGCCCCGACATTGCGTCGCGCGCAAACTCCATCGCGCCTTCGCCGCCCTCGTGCTTCTTCGCAAACATCGGCACGAAGGCGACGTTCAGCGTGCCTTCGGCAAAGAAACGGCGGAACATGTTGGGCAGGGAAAAGGCGATCAGGAAGGCTTCGGCCACGGCGGATGAGCCCAGGAAGGCGCCGATCATGATGTCACGGACAAAGCCAAGAATACGGCTGGCCATCGTCCAGCCGCCCACGGTCATGAAGCCACGCGCCAGTCCGGAAGCCATTATGCGGTTGCCCTTTCGGCCGATTGCTCGATGGCCTGCCGCAGCTTGGCTTCGAGTTGCAGTTTCTTGTGTTCGGCCATGATCTTCAGCCCGAACATGTCCTTGACATAGAAGGAATCCACCACCTGTTCGCCATAGGTCGCGATCACCGCCGACGCGATATAGATATTGGAATTGGCCAGCGTCCGCGTGAGGTCATGCAACAGGCCGGGGCGGTCACGCGTGTCGACCTCGATGATCGTATAGATTTCGGACCCGTCATTGTCGAAGGTGATGTGGGTGGGCACCTTGAACACCCGCTCGCGCTTTTTCAGTTTGTCACTGTTGGCACTGGCCTGGGTCGCAATGACCTCGCCCTTCAGCAGGCGATAGAGCATTTTCTCAATACGTTCCTTGCGATCCACATCAAACGGATGGCCATCCGAATCCTGCACCCAGAAACACGCCGTCGCATACCCGTCTTTCGACGTATAGGTCCGCGCATCGACGATATTGGCGCGCACGGCCGTCAACGCGCCCGCAATGCGCGAGAAGATGCCCGGATGATCTGCCAGCGCGAAATAGACGCGTGTCACGTCGCGTTCTTCATCCTCGTAGATGTCGATCAGGACCTCGTCGTCCTTGATGTCACGCAGAAGGTTGGCAAAGACCTTGTGCGCGGTGACATGCAGCCCCTGCCAATAGCTGTCGTAGTGACGGGCGGTTTCGGCGCGCAGGTCCTTGGCCGACCAGTCGGACAGTTCCTGCCGCAGGGCGCGTTTCGCCTCGGCCCCGCGTGTGGCGCGGTTCAGGTCTTCCATCCCGTCTTCCAGCGCGCGTTGCGTCTGGTTGTAAAGCGTGCGGATCAGGGTGGCCTTCCAGTTGTTCCAGGTGTTCGGACCAACCCCGCGAATGTCGCAGACGGTCAGCACGGTCAACAGTTCCAGCCGCCGCATGGATTTCACCGCCTTGGCAAAATCCCGCACCGTGCGCGGGTCGGCAATGTCGCGTTTCTGCGCCATGTCCGACATCAGAAGGTGATAGCGCACCAGCCATTCGACCGTGGCACTGTCCTTGGCGCCCAACCCCAGCCGGGGCGCCAGTTTGCGCGCGATCTGCGCGCCAAGAATGGAATGATCCTGCGGTTGCCCTTTGCCGATGTCATGCAAGAGCATCGCCACCATCAACACCTTGCGGTTGATGCCCCGGCTCAGGATCTCGGTCGAGATCGGCAGCTCTTCCCCCAGCTCCCGCCGTTCGATCTGGGCAAAATTCGAGATCACCTGAATCGTGTGTTCGTCCACGGTATAGGAGTGATACATGTTGAACTGCATCATCGCCACGATGGGTTCAAACTCGGGGATGAAGGCGGCCAGCACCCCCAGCTCGTTCATCCGGCGCAGCGCCCGTTCCGGGTTGCCGTGTTTCAGCAAAAGCCCAAGAAAGATGCGGTTGGCCACCTTGTCGTTGCGCATATCGTCGTCGATCAGGTCCAGATTTGCCGACACCAGCCGCATGGCGTCGGGGTGGATCAACATGCCTGTGCGCAACGCCTCTTCGAACAGGCGAAGCAGGTTCAGCTTGTCGGACAGAAAGGCGGCGTCGTTGACCACATCAAGGCGCCCGTGCTTTTCCTTATAGCCCGGCTTCAGGCGCTTGCGGCGTTTGAACAGGCGCATCAGGGCGGGCGCCTCTTTCAGCTGTGCCGCCTCAAGCGCGCTCAGCACGATGCGGGTCAGGTCGCCCACCTGGGTTGCGTGCCGGAAATAGGCCTGCATGAAATGTTCGACACCGCGCCGCCCCTCGGTGTCCTTGAAGCCAAGGCGATCCGCGACCTCGACCTGAAGGTCGAAGGTCAGTTGATCCGATGGCCGGTTGGTCACAAGATGCAGCTGGCAGCGCACCGCCCACAGGAATTCCTCGGCCTCGCGGAAGGTCTCGTATTCCTCTTCGGTGAAGACGCCCTTC
>JAUHWP010000145.1 GCA_030424645.1 Alphaproteobacteria bacterium | reverse complement strand
CACGATCAGACAAACAACAGCCACGATACGGGCTGTCTGGCTGTAGAAGCGATCACCGATGAATTCCGAAACGGTGTATTTGCCGAACTTACGAAGGTAAGGCGCAAGCAGCAGGGCCAGAAGCACATAGCCGCCAGTCCAACCCATCAGATAGGTCGAGTTGTCATAGCCGGTGAAGGCAATCAGACCCGCCATCGAAATGAACGAGGCCGCCGACATCCAGTCCGCCGCCGTTGCCATCCCGTTGGTGACCGGGTGAACGCCACGCCCGGCGGCGTAGAATTCAGATGTTGAACCCGCGCGGGCCCAAATTGCGATGCCGATGTACAGCGCGAAGCTCGCGCCGACAAACAGCAGGTTGATCGTAAACTGATCCATGTGTTCCTCCCTTACTCTTCGTCGACGCCGTGTTCACGGTCGAGCTTGTTCATGCGCCAGGCGTAGTTGAAGATCAGGATCAGGAAGACGATGATCGACCCCTGCTGAGCAAACCAGAAGCCCAGATCAGACCCCCCTACGGAAATTCCCGCCAACATGGGGCGCAGCAAGATGCCAAACCCGAATGATACAACAGCCCAGATAACCAGACTGATCAGAATGATGCGCACATTGGCGGACCAATATGCACTGTTAGATGAGTTTTCGGCCATGAAGCCACCTCCCTAAGTTCCACCGACCGGGTGCTCATGCGACCCGGCCCGTCCCTTTCCTATGCAATCGCGTCCTCGACGATCGCATTCAGATTGCCTGCGATCTCTTCGATGCTCAGCATCGCGTCGACCGTTTTCAGGCTGCCCTTGCCCTTGTAATAGGCAATAAGCGGCGCCGTTTGTTCGTGATAGGCCACAAGGCGGCTTCCCACGGTTTCGGCGTTATCGTCGGCCCGGCGTTTCATGTCCGTGCCGCCGCATTTGTCACAAACCCCGGCTTGCAGGGGTTGCTTGAATTCGTCGTGATACCCTTCGCCACATCCGCCGCAGGTATAGCGACCGGAAATCCGGGTCACCATCGCGGCATCGTCCACTTCCAGACTGACGGCGGCGTTGACCCGCTGTCCGGTCTCGTCCAGCAGGGCGTCCAGCGCCTGCGCCTGAACCGACGTGCGGGGAAAGCCATCAAGGATCACGCCCTTGGTGCAGTCGTCATCAGCCAGTCGGTCACGCAGGATCGCAATCACGATGTCGTCGGATACCAGTTCCCCGGCTTCCATCACTGCTTTCGCAGCCTTCCCGGCCTCGGTGCCCGCCGCAACGGCAGCCCGCAACAGATCGCCGGTCGACAGTTGCACCAGGCCGAATGTCTCTTCCAACATACGCGCCTGGGTGCCCTTGCCCGCCCCCGGAGGGCCAAGCAAGATCAGCACCGGCGCGGCCGTTTTCGTCGCCACGTCCATCAGGCCTTGTCCTTGCTCATGCGGTTGTCGATCAGGTCTTCGACCACCGATGGATCGGCTAGGGTCGAGGTGTCGCCCAGCGAGCCGAAATCATCCTCGGCAATCTTGCGCAGGATGCGGCGCATGATCTTGCCTGACCGTGTTTTCGGCAGACCCGGTGCCCACTGGATGTAATCCGGGCTGGCGATAGGGCCGATTTCCTGACGCACCCAATTGCGCAGCTCGGTCTTCAGCTCGTCGGTATATTCCTCGCCGTCCATCAGGGTGACATAGCAATAGATGCCCTGCCCCTTGATGTCGTGCGGGAAACCGACCACCGCGGCCTCGGACACCTTGGCATGGGCGACCAGCGCGCTTTCGACCTCGGCGGTGCCCATGCGGTGGCCCGACACGTTGATCACGTCGTCTACACGACCGGTGATCCAGTAATAGCCATCCGCATCGCGACGGCAGCCGTCACCGGTGAAGTAATAGCCCTTGTAGTCGGCAAAATACGTCGCCACGAACCGCTCGTGGTCGCCATAAACCGTGCGCATCTGGCCGGGCCAGCTGTCTTTCATGCACAACACGCCCTCGGCCTCAGTGGTGGTAATCTCTTCGCCCGTGGTGGGTTCAAGGATCACCGGCTGCACACCGAAGAACGGCGTGGTGGCCGAGCCGGGCTTGGTCGGCGTGGCACCGGGCAGCGGGGTCAGAAGATGGCCGCCGGTTTCCGTCTGCCACCACGTATCGACGATGGGGCAATTCCCTTTGCCGACCACGTCGTTATACCAGTTCCACGCTTCGGGGTTGATCGGTTCGCCCACCGTACCCAACACCTTCAGGTCGCTCAGGTCATACTTGGTCACGAAATCCTCGCCGCGCGCCATCAGGGCGCGGATCGCGGTTGGTGCGGTATAGAACTGGTTTACCTTGTGCTTTTCGCACACAGCCCAGAACCGGCCCGCATCGGGATAGGTCGGCACGCCTTCGAACATCAGCGTGGTCGCGCCATTGGCCAGCGGACCATAGACGATATAGCTGTGGCCGGTGACCCAGCCCACATCGGCGGTGCACCAATAGATATCGCCCTCGTGGTAATCGAACACATATTCATGCGTCATCGCCGCCCACAGAAGATAGCCGCCGGTGCAGTGCTGCACCCCCTTCGGCTGGCCGGTCGAGCCAGAGGTGTAAAGAATGAACAGCGGATCTTCAGCGTTCATCTGTTCGGCCGGGCAATCGGCCGAGGCGTCGGCCATCAGGGACGTATAAGAATGATCGCGCCCCGCCTTCATCGGCACGTCGCCCCCCGTGCGTTCAACCACCAGAACCGGGGTATCGCCCAGATCGCCATGATCCAGCGCCGCGTCCACATTGGTTTTCAGGGGCGTGTTGCGCCCGCCACGGGGCGCTTCGTCGGCGGTGATCACCAGCGAGGCACCACAGCCTGCGACACGCGCTGCCAGCGCTTCGGGCGAAAAGCCCGCGAAGACGATCGAATGAATGGCGCCGATACGCGCACAGGCCAGCATCGCATAGGCGGCCTCGGGGATCATCGGAATATAAAGAACGACACGGTCGCCCTTGCCCACGCCCATGCCCTTCATCACATTGGCCAGCTTCGACACATTCTCGTGCAGTTCGCGATAGGTGATCTTCTTGTCGAGCGTGGGGTCGTCGGATTCCCAGATGATCGCAACCTGATCGCCGCGCGTGTCCAGATGCCGGTCGATGCAGTTTTCGGACACGTTCAGTTCGCCGTCCTCGAACCACTTGATCGACACATCCGGGTGTTGGAACGTGGTGTTCTTGATCTTGGTCGGGGTTTTCGTCCATGTCAGACGCTGCATATGTTCGGACCAGAAGGCTTCCGGGTCGTTTACCGAAGCGGCATACATCTCTTTGTATTTCGCGGCATCAATATGAGCGTTCGCGACAAACTCAGCAGACGGCGCATAAGTTTTGTCGGCCGTGTTTTCCAACGACATGCAGGGTCCTCCCAATTATTCCTCCGGTTCGCACGATGCGCGCGATCCACAGAAACCACGGCGCTTAACAGCCCGGCTTCCGTTGATTGTGAAAATAGTGGGACAACCCTGCGGCAAACAACAATTTTTTTGTAAATTTATTTAACTGGGCACGGCTATATCTGTAAATAATTTACTTAAACAGTGAATTTTTCACTGAAATGCCGGTATTTGCCTGTGAAGGTCGCACCGCACGATTTGAAAAGCAGGCAAAGGGTTTTCGCTAACAATCTTTCGCACCTTGGCGTTATTGCTGCCATCGCGGCCAAAAAGCCGCGATTTGCAAAGAATCTGCCCGGGTGCCTGACCCTGCCGCAAGGGAAGGTCGCGCCACTTCCTCATGTCCGCTCTGCCGGCATCCGCATGGACGCGCGGCACCCGATGATTTACCACAGGCGGACAACAACCCTGGTGCCCGATGACCCGCCCGTTCGAACGCCTGCTGCACACCCGCCGATCCACCCGTGCCTTCACCGACGACCCGGTGCCGCGCAGCGCGGTCGAACGCATGTGCCGCGCGGCCCGCCGCGCGCCCAGCGGGGCCAACCTGCAACCGGGGCGGTTTCACGTCCTGACCGGTGCGGCGCTGACGGATCTTGTTGCAGTCCTGCACGACGCGCAGGCGCGGAATGTGCCGCACGCAACCGAGTATTCTTATTTCCCGTCCCCGATGCCTGCCCAACTGAAAGCCCGGCAGCGGGCGGCAGGATATGCGCTTTACGAAGCCCTGGGGATCGGACGGCGCGATGTCGAGGGGCGGCGCGCGCAATTTGCACGAAACTATGCCTTCTTCGATGCACCCATTGGCGTGGTGGTGACGATCCGGCGTGATATGGGCAAGGGATGCTTCATGGATCTTGGTATGTCACTGATGTCGTTTCTGCTGTCGGCCGAAGATCAGGGGTTTGGCGCAACGGGGATCGGTGCCCTGGCCAATTACGGCCCGCAGATACACCAGCATTTGCAGCTACCGCCGGATGAAATGGTCGTTTGCGGCATCGCGGTGGGGGTGGCAGATGACACAGCCCCCGAAAACCGGTTCCGCACCGAACGCGCGGCGTTGGACGAATTCACCAGCTTTCGCGGCTTCGACTAGGCCCGCCCTAGCCCGCACGCAAAACCAGTGCCGTGCCCAACCCGCCTGCCGCCGCAATCGCCGCCACGCCGGCCCCGCCACGTGCCGCAAGCTCGTGATACAAGCGCACGGCCAAAACCGCGCCGGAGGCCCCCACCGGATGGCCGCGCGCAAGGCCGCCGCCGCCCAAGTTAACGACAGCGCGCGGGATGCCTGCACCTTCCTGGCAGGCGATGGCCTGCACCGCGAAGGCTTCCATGATCTCGGCACTGCTCAGGTCCGTTGGCGACAGGCCCGCCTGCCCCAGTGCGGCCTTGATGGCGTCAACCGGCGCCAGGCCGGGCAATTCGGGATCGCCACCCCGTGTTGCGCCGGACAGGATGTCCATGGACGGTCGGGCCAGGCGCCCTGCCACCCGCTCTGACACCACAAGGCAAAACGCCGCGCCGTCCGCGGCGACCGCCATGTTCGCCATGGTAATGTCGCCCGACAGACGCCGCGCCCGCGCGCAAAGCTGCGGGGTCAGGTTGCGGGTGAACGCATCCTGGGTGTTGCCCAGGATCGGAACGATCTCGGCCCGTGTGGGTTGTGCCTGCCACGCCAGGGCTTTCCTGTGGCTGTCGATGGCCCAGTCATCCTGCGCCTGCCGCGATATACCCAGCTTTCGGCCCAGCGCAGCCGCCGCGTCGGCCATGTCGGGATCACGGTCCGCCCAAGGCGTAAAAGGCGCCTGCTCATAGGGTTCGGGTGGGCGGCCATCCGCAAAGGTCCGGGATCTGAGCGGCCGACGGGAATAGCTTTCCGCCCCACCGGCCAGCACCACGTCATGCTGCCCCGACATCACCATCGCCCGCGCCAGAAGGATGGCATCCAGCCCGCCGCAACACTGCCGGTCAATCGTCAGGCCCGCGATACGGTTCGGCAACCCGGCGGCCAGCGCCGCGCGACGTGCCGGATTGCCCCCCGCCCCCAGCGCGTTGGACAGGATCAGTTCGCCAACCTCATCAGCGTGCAATCCGGCATCGTCCAGCACCGCCTGAAGGACCGGAGCCGCCAGATCGTGGATGTCACAACCCGCAAAGGCGCCACCATGGGGGACGACGGCACTGCGGCGGGCTGCGACGATACGGGCCTCCCTCATGCGTCCTGCTCCAACAGGTGGGCCAGTTGCATCAGGTCCGGCTTCCCCGCCGCCAGCAAGGGTATCTGTTCCAGAAACACGATGCGCCGGGGCGTGGCAGGCCCGCCCAGCATTTTACGGCAGTGCTCGATGATCTTCTGCGCAAGGACGTCGTCTTGCAACCCTTCCACTATTCCAACAATTATATGGCCTCTCGACGGGTCTTTCGTCGCAACAGCTGCGCATTTTTCAACATTTGGCACGGACAGCATCTGCGCCTCGATTGCTTCTGGAAACACGTTCTGATCGGCCACCGTCACCATGCGCGTCTTGCGCCCCAACACCGTCAGATACCCGTTGGCATCCAACCGCCCCATTTCCCCGATCGACAGATAGCCATTGTGCCATCTGGTGTCGCGGCTGGCATGATCCACGTAGCCGTCGAACAGATACGGGCTTTTAACCCAGATCTCGCCCGCACCGTCAGTATCAGCCTCTTGATCATCCCGCACGCGCAGCGCAACCCCCGGATAGGCGCGACCGACCGAGCCTTCCGGCGCCGACCCGTCGTCAATGGTGATGAAGCTGGTCTCGGACGCGCCGAAAAATTCGTGGATGCAGGCATTCGGGCATGTGGCGGCCAGCCGCGCGCGGGTTGGGGCGTCCAGTTTGCCGCCGCCGCAGAAGATCCGGCGCAGGCTGGTCAGCGGAGCCGTGGCTCCCTCCAGCAGAAGCCGCAGCTGCGTGGGCGTTGCATAAAGAACCTGCATCGCATGGCGGTCTAACACCCGCGCCTGGGCGCGCGGCCCCAGCCCGGTCAGCACGGCCAGGTCGCTGCCGATATGCAACGCCTCCAACACCGCGTATAGCGACAAGGAATGAGACAGTGCCCCCAACACCGCATAGGGCGCCGTGGCCGACACCCCGAACTGCTGCTGTGTCACCTCGAAGCTGGCGATCCATGACGCCGGACTGCGGCGGATGGTCTTGGGCGCGCCGGTCGAGCCTGAGGTCTGCACCATCAGCCATTGCGCCCCGC
>JAUHWP010000019.1 GCA_030424645.1 Alphaproteobacteria bacterium | reverse complement strand
AAAAAGGCGGCGCGTTGCGCTCGGTCGGTGATATCGGCACCCATTGGGTGGACCTGACCAGCTTCATCACCGGGCTGAAACCCCAGGCGGTGATGGCAGAGCTCATCACCTTTCTGCCGGAACGGCAGAAACCCACCGGGCCGGTCGAAACCTTCTCGGCGGCGACGGGCGGCACCCGGCCGATCAGCGTCGATACCGACGACGCCGCGATGATCCTGATCCGCTATCCGAACGGCGCGCGCGGGGTGATGAGCACTAGCCAGATCAACCGCGGACGCAAGAACTCGCTTGCCTGGGACGTGGCCGGGGCCGACGCCTCGATCGCGTGGGACAGTGAAACACCGGATCACCTTTTTGTCGGCCACAGGGGCCGTGCCAACGAAACGCTCATGCGTGATTTCACCCTGATGAACGAAACCGGCACCGCCGCCGCCACCTTGCCACCCGGCCATGTGGAAGGCTTCGCAGACAGTTTCTTCGCCTTCTTCAACGCTGTCTATGCAGACATCGCCAAGGGGGCGCGCAGCGCCGAAGCCACCTGGGCCACCTTTGCCGATGGCCATGATGAAATGCTGTTCTGCGAGGCCGTCCTGCGTTCGGCGCGCGAAGAACGCTGGGTGACACTTGACGAAATTCAGGGGGAACTGACGTGAAACTGGGATTGCTCACCGCCCCGTTCGAGGACACGCCGCTGATGCAGGTGGCCGACTGGGCCGGTGCAAACGGGTTTTCCGCCTTCGAAGTCGCCTGCTGGCCCGCCGCGGGCGGCGAGAAACGCCGCTATGCCGGGACATCGCATATCGACGTGGACGGGCTGACGAAAACGCAGGGCGAGGATATCACGGGCGGCCTTGCCGAACGCGGGATCGACATCAGCGGTCTTGGCTACTATCCCAACCCGCTTCACGCTGATGTCAACCACCGGGACGAGGTGATCGGACATCTGAAGAAAGTCATCACCGCCGCCGGCACCATGGGTGTCGGGGTCGTGAACACCTTCCTTGGCGGGGATCGCGCCCTGACCGTGGACAAGAACTGGACCCGCGCCCAGCAGGTTTTCGCCCCCATCGTCAAGCACGCCGAAGACGCAGGCGTCCGACTGTGTTTTGAAAACTGCCCGATGATCTTTTCCGACGACGAATGGCCCGGCGGCCACAACATCGCCTACAGCCCCCGGATATGGCGGCGCATCTTCGAAGAATGGGGCGACAGCGTCGGAATGAATTTCGATCCTTCGCACCTGATCTGGCAATTCATCGACCAGACCCGCTTTATCAACGAATTTGGCCCGCACATGGCCCATGTCCATGCCAAGGACGTGATGATCGACCGCGACAAGCTGTATGAACGCGGTGTCATGTCACTGGGCATGGGCTGGCAGATCCCCCGCCTGTGCGGGCTGGGCGATGTCGATTGGCCGTCCTTCTTTTCCGCCCTTTATCGGGCCGGTTACGATGGCGCGGTCATCATCGAACACGAAGACCGACTTTTTGAAGGCACCGACGAAAAGGTGAAGCGCGGCTTTGCACTGGCCCGCGATGTCCTGACACCATTCATTAAATAAGAACGGCGCGAAGCCGCATCACACAACCTTTGGGAGGAATACCATGAAGACCCTTTTCACAACAACGGCCGCCCTGACCATCATGGCGTCAGGGGCGTTCGCCGAAGACTACACGATCGGCGTGTCGAACACCGTGCAAGGCAACGGCTGGCGCGAACAGATGATCTGTGCCATGCGTGC
The DNA here is from genome assembly GCA_030424645.1 of Alphaproteobacteria bacterium. GTDB lineage: Bacteria > Pseudomonadota > Alphaproteobacteria > Rhodobacterales > Rhodobacteraceae > Aliiroseovarius. The sequence continues at coordinate 34,884 of JAUHWP010000019.1, read as the reverse complement.
GCAGGCCCTTGTAGAGCCGGACGTAACCAACATCATCGTTGCCCATCGCAACACCGACAGCGCGGGCCAGCTTGAAGACCTGAACAACCTGATCGAAGCTGGTGTCGATGCCATCGTCCTTAACCCGTCGAACCCGGATGCCCTGAATTCGGCACTGGAAAACGCCATGGCCCAAGGCATCGTGGTCGTGGCCGTGGACGCGGGCGTGACCGCCGACGGGGCCTATATCCTGTCCAACAACCAGGAAGAATACGCCTATCTGGGTGCCAAATGGCTGTTCGAACAGCTCGGCGGCTCGGGCGATGTGGTTTACATGCGCGGCATCGCCGGCGTGTCGGCCGATACCGACCGCGACAACGGCTTCAAGCGGGCGCTGGCCGAACATCCCGGCATCAATGTGGTGCACGAGGTCTTCACCGGCTGGCAACAGGATCAGGGCAAGCAGCAGATGTTCGACTTCCTGGCCACCGGCATTCCCTTCGATGGCGTCTGGACCAGCGGGATCGACAACGTGATCGTCGATGCCTTCACCGAATCCAGCGCGCCGCTGGTGCCCATCGTGGGCGCGGATAACGCGGGCTTCGTGCAATATCTGTCGACGGTCGACGGCTTCGAAGGTGCCGCCGTGACCAACCCCGGCTCGGTCGGCGGTGCGGGGATCGCGCTGGCGGTGGACATTCTGAACGGCAACGCACCTGACAGCCACACTGTGCTGGTGGACCCGGTCCTGTGGGAAAACACCACCGATGAGGGCCGCGCGACCATTGCCAACGCCCAGAATCCCGATCTCGACCCCGAATGGCCGGTATCGGTCAGCATCCCGGGCTTCACCGATTACTCGATGGAACAGATCATCGCGTGCGAAGGGCCGTCAGGGGGCTGACGGCTTGCATGAAACCCAGGCCCCCGGCGGGATGTGCCGGGGGCTTCCCTTCCCTTTCCTTCAAAGCTGGGTCCGATGTCCGACACTCCCCTTCTTGATGCGACCGGGGTCGCCAAGAGCTTTGGCGCCGTCAAGGCGCTGACCGATGCAAAGCTGAGCCTGTCCGAAGGTCAGGTCGTGGCCCTTATGGGGGCCAATGGCGCGGGCAAGTCCACATTCGTCAAGATCCTGACCGGCGCCCTGAAGCCCACGGCGGGCCGGGTGCTGATCCGCGGGCAAGAGGCCCGCGTCGGCTCACCGGCCGAGGCGCGGCGTTCGGGCCTTGTCCCGGTCTATCAGGAACCGTCCCTGATCCCCGATCTCAGCGTCGCCGACAACCTCAAGCTCGGCGACACACCGGTCGCCCCGTTTCGCGCCTGGCTTGACGAGTTGGGCATCGAAAACCTGCGACTGACCGACATGATCGCCGACCTGCCGCTTGCCACCTTGCGCATCCTTGACCTAGCCCGCGCCCTGGCGGCCGAACCGGACGTGCTGCTGCTGGACGAAATGACGGCCGCCCTGCCCACGAACCTGGTTGAAAACGTGCTGAAAACCGTGCGTGCCCGTGCCGATGCCGGGATGGGCGTCATCTATGTCTCGCACCGGTTCACCGAAATCTCGACCCTGTGCGACAGCGCTACCATCCTGCGCGATGGCCGGACGGTCGGGGAACTGCCCATCGAACCGGGCGTGGAAGATCGCGCCGTCGAACTGATGCTGGGCGCGAAAATCGACCTTGGCAAACGCAAGGCCGGGGCTGCGCGCCTGAATACGGGCACGCCACGGCTCAGCGTGCAGTCTGTCGCCGCCGCGCCAAAGCTGACCGATGTGTCCTTCGACCTCTATCCCGGCGAGGTGCTGGGCGTCGTCGCCCTTGAAGGACAGGGGCAGGACGAACTGTTCGACGTGCTGGCCGGTTTCGCCGCCCCGACCGCAGGCACGCTTGCCGTGGATGATCGGCCGGTCGGCTTCAATCACCCCGCCGACGCGATCGCAGAAGGGATCACCTATGTGCCGGGCAACCGCGCCGATGCGCTTCTGTCGCAACGGTCGGTGCGGGAAAATATCGCCCTGCCCTTCGCCGCCCGGATCGCAAACTGGGGACCGCTGAAGCGCCGATACGAAAAGGAACGGGTGGATTACGCCATCGAGAAACTTCAGATCGACACCCGCGCACAGGGCGAGGTGCAGCGCCTGTCGGGCGGCAACCAGCAAAAGGTCACGATCGGGCGCTGGATCGCTAAAGGGGTTGAAACCCTTCTTCTGTTCGATCCGACCCGCGGCATCGACGTGCGCACCAAGCGCCAGATCTATCCGCTGGTGCGGGAACTGGCCGGACAAGGGGCCGCCATCCTGATGTATACCTCGGAACTGGAAGAAATTCCGCTGGCCTGCGATCGCTGCATCGTCATCTTCAACGGGCGGGTGGTGGACATGATCGACGCCGCCGATGCCGACGAACAGACCCTGATGCGGGCGGCCTATGGCCTGACGGAGGCAGCATGACCCTGATCCGCAACAATGCCTGGGTGATCAGCCTTGCGCTTCTGCTTGCCGTCCTGTTGGCGATCACGAAAGCGATCCAGCCCGGTTTCGGGGCACCGGGGCTTGAATCCCTTGCCCGCGCGGCGCTGCCTTTCGCCTTTGCCACCGCAGGAATGGCCATCGTCGTGATCGTGGGCGGGATCGACCTTTCCGTCGCCTCGATGATGGCGGTCTGCGCCGTCACCGCCGCTGTCCTGATGGAGCGAATGGCGGGTATTCCCGCGCTCTTGATCGTGCTGGTCGTCGGCGCCGCAATGGGGGCGATCAATGGCGCCCTGATCGTGCTGACCAAGGTGCCCGACATCGTGGTCACGCTGGCCATGCTGTTCGTCTGGGAAGGGGTCGCGCTGCTGATCCTGTCCACACCGGGCGGGGCCACCGCAGATTGGCTCGAAGCGGCGATCCGCGGCTTTTTCCTGTTTTCATGGCTGCCCAAGGCACTGCTGATCATCGCCATCGTCACCGCCCTGATCTGGGCGCCCTTGCGGGGCACGAAACTGGGGCTCAGCATCTATGCGGTGGGGTCGGACGAACGGGCCGCGTTCCGCTCTGGTGTCTCGGTCGGGCGCACCAGGGTCATCGCCTATGCACTCTGCGGCCTGTTCTGCGCGTTTGGCGGCCTGTCGCTTGCGGCCCTGACCGGCATCGGTGAACCGGTGCCCGGACCCTATCTTCTGGCCGCGGTGGCCGCGGTGGTTCTGGGGGGCGTCGTGCTTGGCGGTGGCAAGGGCGGGCTTCTTGGCCCCGTCATCGCGGTGTTCATCCTGCGCATCATCCGAACCATCCTGACCCTGATGGCGGTGGACCCGAATGTAACAACCATCGTCGAGGGCGTCATCATGGTGGGCGTCGTGATGCTGGGCACCGCCCTGACCATGAAAGGAGCCCAACGATGAGCAACGTGACCTCCGACCCGGTCTTCACCCGTGCAGGCCGCCATCTTGCCCAGAACCCGATGATCCCGCTTGTCGTGTTTCTGCTGGTGCTGGTCGCCGCGCTGGAAATCATGCGCCCCGGCATCGTCACCCCGTTCCGCGCCGGGCGTGACGGGATCATCAGCACGTTCTGGCTTGGCAACCTGATCAAGTTCGCAATCCCGCTGGCGATGCTCGCGGCCTGTCAGGTGCTGACGATGCTTACCGCCGGGATCGACCTGTCGGTCGGCATCATCGCAACGGTTGCCGCCTTCGTCTGCGCCACGCTGGCCGGGTCGCTGGGAACGACACCGGCGGTTCTGATCGCCCTGCTCTGCGGGGTCACGACCGGGCTTGTCAATGGCTTCGGCGTGGGCATTGTGCGGGTCCACCCGCTGATCATGACGCTGGGAACAGGGCTGATCGCAACGGGCTGCCTGCAGGTCTATCAGCGGCTGGTCATCAATGCCGGAACCGAGATCCCGACCTTTCTGTCATGGCTCGGCACCGGGCGCACCCTGGGAATGCCCAACGGGCTTTTCGTTTTCATCCCGTTTGCCGCCTTCATTCTCTGGCTCATGCGCCACACCGGGTTCGGGCGCCTGCTGTTCGCGCTCGGCTCGAACGAAAACGCCGCGCGGTTGTCGGGCGTGCGGGGCTGGCAGGTCTATCTTGCGCTCTATGCCCTGTCGGGCCTGATCGCCGCCGTCGCCGGGCTTCTTTACCTTGGCATGATCCGGCAACCGTCGCTCAGCCTTGCCAACCCGCTGCTGCTGCCTTCGGCGGCGGCTGCCGTCATCGGGGGCACCTCGATCTTCGGAGGGCGCGGAAGCTATGCCGGGGCCATTGTCGGCGCGTTGATCCTGCGCGTGCTGGATACCATGCTGACCCTGCTGCAAATGCCCGAAGGGGCCCGCACCGCGCTGTTCGGGCTTATCATCCTTGCCGTAACGGCACTTTATGTCCGCATTACAGGAAGCAGATAACATGACGTTTCGCATCGCCGGTATCAGTTTCGACCACATGCATATGGGCGACCTTCTGCGGATGGTGCATGATCACCCGAATGCCGAGATCGCCGCGCTTTACGACCCCGACCGCGCCAGGATGCAGGACGCGGTCACGAAATTCGGCATCCCTGAAGATCGCGTCTTCACCGATCTCGGGGCCTGCCTTGCCGCCGGTCCCTATGACATGGCGCTGCTGTGCGCGGCACCTGCGGATCATGCCACCATGACCGAGCAGCTGGCCCCGTGCGGGATGCACATCTTCGTCGAAAAACCCTTCGCCGCGAATGCCGATGACGCCCGCCGCATGATCACCGCGATGAACGACACCGGCAAACAGCTTGCCATCAACTGGCCGCTGCGCTGGGTGGAAAGCCATGTCACCGCCAAACGCCTGATCGACGACGGCCTGATCGGTGCGCTGCGCGAGGTGCATTTTTACGACGGCAATCGCGGCCCGCTGTATCATGGGGCCGACAAGGAAGAGATAAGCCCGGAAGAGGTGGAACGCCAGAAACCCGATGCCTGGTGGTACAAGAAGGCCTCGGGCGGTGGAGCCTTGCTGGATTATCTGGGCTACGGCGCCACCCTGGGAACCTGGTACATGAACGGCAAGGCCCCGGTCGAAGTCACCTGCACCGTGGACCACGTGCCCGGTATCGAGGTGGACCAACACGCCGTGGCCGTCCTGCGCTATGACACCGGGCTTTCGCGCATGGAAACCCGCTGGGGCACGTTCACCGACCCGTGGACCCATCAGCCCCAGCCCACCTGCGGCTTCACCTTTGTCGGGTCGGACGGCACCATCGCCTCGCCCGACTATGCGACGCATCTGACCGTGCAAACGCGCAACCGCCCCGCGCAGCACAAGATCGCCGTCGATCCGCTGCCCGCAGGCCAGACCAACGGTATCGAATATGTGCTGGGCTGCCTTGCCCGGGGCGAACCGGTTGCCGGCCCGCTGGACCCCGCACTGTGCCTTACGGCGCAACGCATCGTGGATACGGCCGCCCGATCCGCGCAGGAAAAACGCACACTGGCGCTGCTGCCATGATCCCCCGCCCGACACGTCAGGACTGGCAGATCGGTGTCATCGGCACCGGCGGTATCTCGGACAGTCACCTGAAAGCCTATAGGACCGAAGGCTGGCACGTCGCCGCCCTGTGGAACCGCACACGTTCCACCGCCGAAGCCAGGCGCGACGCCTTCGCCCCCACGGCCCGCGTCGAAGACCACTGGCAGCAGATCCTTGCCGACCCGGCCATCGACATCGTGGATATCACCCTGCACCCCGAACACCGCACCCCGATCGTCGAGGCCGCATTGAAAGCAGGCAAGCATGTGCTGAGCCAGAAACCCTTCGTCAGCGATCTGGACACCGGCGAAAAGCTGGTGGCGCTGGCGGCAGACCGGGATGTCAGGCTCGCGGTGAACCAGAACGGCCGTTGGGCCCCCCATTTCCAGTATATGCGCGAGGCCGTGCAGAGCGGCAAAATCGGAACGCTGTCGTCGATCCATGCCCGTGTCCACTGGGACCACAGCTGGACCGCCAACACCCCTTTCGACGATCTTGACGATCTGATCCTCTATGATTTCGGGATTCACTGGTTCGATTTTGTCACCTCGCTTGCGGGCGACAGGGTCAGGTCGGTCATGGCCAGCGCGACACAGGCGGCGGGGCAGGCGAACAGAACGCCGCTTCTGGCGCAGGCGCTGATCCGGCTGGATGGCGGACAGGCAAGCCTTGCCTTCGACGGCTTCACCCGCCACGGCCCCCACGATACGACCTTCGTCACCGGATCGCAGGGCAGCCTGCACAGCACCGGTCCCGACCTCAACACCCAGCGCGTGACCCTGACCACGGATGACGGCACGACCATCCCGCCGCTCAAGGGCCAATGGTTCAATGACGGCTTCCGCGGCACGATGGCAGAGCTGATGTGCGCCATCGAAGATGACCGCGAGCCCCTGAACGGCGCCCAAGGCAACCTTGCCGCGCTTGCCCTGACCTTCGCCGCCGTCGCGGCCCGAAAAACCGGACAGGAGGTCGACATTGGCACGATACGCGGGCTTTGACACAACACCGCCCAGGGCGCATGGCTTGCGACCATCAACGGGTCCCGCCATGCTTTCCGGCACAACAAGAAGGAGGTTACCATGATCCGCGCCGTCGTCATCGGGATGGGCAACATGGGCCGCTCACACGCGCTGGCCCTGCACGAACTTCCGGGGGTCAAGATCGTGGCGCTTGCCAATCGTTCGCCCTGCCCCCTGCCCGCGGCATTGCAGGGATACCCGTTCCTGCATTCCGCCGAAGGCGCCCTTGCCCTGAACCCGGATCTCGTGGTGCTGGCCACCTATTCCGACAGCCACGCCCCGCTTGCCATCGCCGCACTTGAGGCAGGTGCCCATGTGTTCGTGGAAAAACCCCTTGCCACCACCGTTGCCGATGCGCGTGCCGTGACCGAAACCGCGCAGCGCCTGAACCGCAAGCTTGTCGTGGGCTATATCCTGCGCCACCACCCGTCATGGCAGCGCTTCATCGCCGAGGCCCGCGCGCTGGGTGGCCCCTTTGTCTTTCGCATGAACCTGAACCAGCAAAGCACCGGCAGTGAATGGGATACCCATCGCGCGCTGATGCAATCCACCTCGCCGCTTGTGGATTGCGGTGTCCACTACGTCGATGTCATGTGCCAGATCACGGACGCGGCCCCCGTGCAGGTGCAGGGGATCGGGTTGCGCCTGTCGGACGAAATTCCGCAGGACATGTATAATTACGGCCAGTTGCAGGTCCGCTTCGCCGATGGTTCGGTCGGCTGGTACGAGGCAGGCTGGGGCCCGATGATGTCCGAGACCGCTTATTTCGTGAAAGATGTCGTCGGCCCGAACGGGTCGGTCAGCATTGTCGATGCCGAAGCAACCGACAGCGCGGAAATCGACGGCCATACGAAAGTCGGGACGCTGTTGGTTCATCGTCCCGACGGCGACGAACGCATCACCCTTGCCGACGAACCGGGCCACCAGGCGCTTTGCGATGCCGAACAGGCCTTTGTGCTGCGCGCGATCACCCAGGACCGTGACCTGACCCGCCACATGACCGATGCCGTGCAATCGCTGGAAATCTGCCTTGCCGCCGACGAAAGCATCCGCACCGGCGCGCCGGTATTCCTTGGGAACGGGTAACGCCGCGCTGGTCTTACCTGTTCCCCAAGCCTATTCCCACAACCTATTCCCCAAGCGCAATCCCTTCACGTCTGGGATCGGCCCCACCGCGCAGACCCTCGGACACCTGGATGGCATGTAGGCCGGAGTTCAGATCGCTCTTGTTGATTTCAAAACCCATATCCGCCAACGCGCTTTCGAAGCGCTCGGCCTCCGTGCCTTCCTCAAGATCATAGGTTCCGAAGCGGTTGACCAGATGCGGCATCGACACCGCCTGCTGCACATCCATGCCCCAATCCAGATGGGCAATGATGGCCTGCGCCACGTAACCGATGATCCGGCTTCCACCGGGCGAACCGATCACAAGGCTGGGTTTTCCGTCTTCCAGGACGATGGTCGGCGCCATCGAGGATCGGGGCCGCTTGCCCGGTTCGACACGGTTGGCAATCGGCCGTCCGTCCTGATGGGTGCGGAACGAGAAATCGGTCAGCTCGTTGTTCAGAAGGAACCCCCGGACCATCAGGCGCGAGCCAAAGCCGTTTTCGATGGTTGTCGTCATCGACAGCGCGTTGCCATATTGATCGACGATCGAGATATGCGAGGTTGACGGCAGCTCCAGCGACTCGTCCTCGGCCCAAAGCATCGCATGATCCCACTCGGGCGAGCCGGCCGAGACCTCGGGCAAGGCGTCATCACCGCGAAGAAGCGCCGCACGCTCGTCCAGATAGGCGTCTGCCGTCAGGCCAGCCGTGGGCATGGGCACGAAATCACTGTCCGCCATGTAAAGCCCGCGATCCGCAAACGCCAACCGCGAGGCATCGCCGATCAGGCGCCATGCCTCGGCACTGTCCGGCCCCATCGCGGCAAGGTCGTACCGGTCCAACATGCCAAGGATTTGCCCGACGGTCAGGGCACCGGATGATGGCGGACCCATGCCACAAACCTCATGGGCACGATAGGTCACACAGACCGGATCACGTTCGATCACCCGATAGTTTGCAAGGTCGGCACGGCTCAGCACACCCGGATTTCCGGCCGCCGTGCGCACCGTCGCGACAATATCGTCAGCAATCGGGCCGGAATAGAAAACGTCGCTGCCATGGGCGGCGATCAGCCGAAGCGTGTTGGCATAATCGTCATTCACCAGCGTATCGCCAGCCTGCAAGGCGTCTCCATCGGGGAAGAAGTAGCTGGCCGTTCCGGTGAAGGTCCGAAGCCGGTCGGCCCCGTCCGCGATGGCACCGGCCATCCGCGCGGATACGGTGAACCCATCCTCGGCAAGTGAAATGGCGGGCGCAAACAGCCCGCCCCACTCGGCACGTCCCCAACGCGCATGGGCCTCTTCCATCAGCATCGGGGTGCCCGGCGTGCCGACCGACCGGCCCCCGACCACCGCATCCCAGAACCCCATCGGTTCGCCATCCGCAGTCTGAAACAAGGTCGGCGTGACGGCCAGCGGCGCGGTTTCGCGGCCATCCAGCGTCGTCACCTTGCCGGTATCCGCGTCGTACCAGACCAGAAACGCCCCGCCCCCCAGGCCCGACGATTGTGGCTCGACCAGCCCCAGCACGGCCTGAACCGCAACCATGGCATCCGCTGCCGTGCCCCCGTCACGCAAGACATCGGCCCCGGCTTCGACCGCCAGCGGGTTGGCCGCGGCCACCATCCAGTTTTCCGCGCTTGTGGGGCTGCCTGCCTCTTTCGCAGCCTGCGCGGCCTGCGCCGCGTCGGACAACCTGTCGAACGACGACAATCCGCCACCGGTTTCCGGCGCTACGTCATCCGCAGCCTCTTGCGCGATGGACGGGGTCAGGAAACACGCCGCGAGGGCCACTGACGAAAGCAGAATGCGTATCATGTGAGTATCCTTCTTCGCTGCAACAGGTCCATGTTGGCGCGGTGCGCGCAAAAAACAACACCTCAACGCCTCTCAGCCCCGGTCCCGGCAAAGCCCCAAGCAACGGTTATTGCGACCAGCTTCAGGCCACCCGCCTCAGTCGTGAAGCCGCACGTTTCCTGATGACGCCGACACCGCCGAGGCCGAAAAGCCGCTGTGCACAAGGATCCGGTTCGCGCCAATCGTGATAATGACCAATGCGGCCAGTGCAGACAGGAATGCTTTCATCCTACGCCTCCTTACCTTGCCGGATTTCGGCGTTGCGCACCTCGTCCACCCACAGGCTGTGGTGTTCGCGGGCCCATTGTTCTTCGACCTCGCCGCTGCCCATGGCGTCAAACGCACCCTCCATCCCGACCGAGCCGATATAGATATGTGCCAGGATGATGGCCAGCAACACGAAGCTGACGATGGCGTGCCACAACTGGGCGTATTGCATTTCTTCCTGCGGCGTCAGTGAGGTGGGCAAGGCATCCTGCCCGAACCACCCCGGCACGCCCAGATCGTTCAACACCGCGAACGTCGCCCCGAAAAGGTTGAACTCGAACGGAAACAGCAATGACAGACCCGATACCGAAATCGACGCGCCCAAAACGATCGTCGACCAGAAAATCAGCTTTTGCCCGGCGTTGAACTTCTTGGCCGGGGGATGCCCGCCGCCAAACAGCCCACCCCCTTGTGCCAACCATTTGAAATCGGTGCGGTCAGGGAGGTTATGCACCACCCAAAAGACAAAGACGATCACCAGCGCGATCATGAACGCCCACGAGATGTTGTTGTGCACCCACTTGGTGCCGATCGCCAGGGTCGAAAACGCCTCGTGCCCGAAGGCCGGGATCAGCACCTTGCGCCCGAACAGGGAAATCAGGCCGGTGATGCCAAGGGTCAGGAAAGAGCCCGCCAGCAACCAGTGGCCGAAGCGTTCGACATCGGAAAAGCGCGTGATCGTGCGGCCCGTCTTCTCGCCATCGATGCGGATACGCCCGCGGATCAGATAAAACAGCGCCAACAGAACCAGCGTGACCCCCAAAAGCCCCGCGCCATAGGTCAACAGCGGGCCTTCGCGGACCTTCAGCCACCACATGCCCCGGTCCTGGATCAGTGTCTTGACGGCCGGTCCGCGCGATTGGGTCGAGATGTCCGCCGTGTCAAAGCGCAGCGCGCGCCAAAGATCCGGGTCGGATTGCCCGCCAAGCGTGCCAAGCGGCGCGGTGATGGCGGCGGCGGCATCCGGGCTGCCGGTCGCCTGACGGCGGAATTCATCATCCACCTTTTGCTGAGCCTGACGGCGCAGGATATCTTCCAGCGTCTGTGCCCCGCCGGTTTCGGCGCGCGGATTGTCCACGGGCTGTTGCGCCATGACGGGCGTCAGCAAGCCGAAAATCAGGGCAAGAACAGCGAGCAGGCGAAACATCCGGGCGATCCTCAGGTCATATCACACAAGATAGGTTGGGCGGCCCGAACCGGGGCCGCCCGTTTGTCGCGGGGAACAGGCGCAGGGTCAGCCGCCGGACCCCAGCCGCGGCCCCGCCTGGCCCTTCTGGCCATAGGCCGTGCCCCAGCCCCAGGCCCCGGCACCGAACCCGCGGGCGACAATCCGCTCGCGATAGATTTCGGACACGGTGTCGCCATCGCCCGCCAGCAGCGCCTTTGTCGAACACATCTCGGCGCAAATGGGCAGCTTGCCCTCGGCGATCCGGTTGCGGCCGTATTTGGCGAACTCGGCGGTCGAATGGTTTTCCTCCGGACCACCGGCGCAGAAGGTGCATTTGTCCATCTTGCCGCGCGATCCGAAATTGCCGGCCTGCGGATATTGCGGCGCCCCGAACGGGCACGCATAGAAGCAATACCCGCAGCCAATGCACAGATCCTTCGAGTGCAGCACGATGCCATCGGCGGTCTGATAGAAACAATCCACCGGACAAACCGCCATGCAGGGCGCATCCGAACAATGCATACACGCGACCGAGATCGAGCGTTCGCCCGGCTGCCCGTCATTGATCGTGACAACACGGCGGCGGTTGATGCCCCACGGAACCTCGTGTTCGTTTTTACACGCCGTCACACAGGCGTTGCATTCGATGCAGCGTTCAGCGTCACACAGGAACTTTGCTCTCGCCATGATCGGTCTCCTTCTTATGCTGCCCAGATTTTGCAAAGAGTCGCTTTGGTCTCTTGCATCTGGGTCACGCTGTCATAGCCATAGGTTTGCGCGGTGTTGCTGGATTCCCCCAGAACATAGGGGTCGGCCCCCTCGGGATATTTGTCGCGCAAATCCTCGCCTTCGAAATGGCCGCCGAAATGGAAGGGCATGAAGGCCACGCCGACCCCCACACGTTCCGTCAGCATCGCCATCACCTTGACCTTGGCGCCTTCCGGCCCCTCGACCCAGACCTGTTCGCCGTCACGAACGCCAAGGTTGTTGGCATCGCGCGGGTTGATTTCAACGAACATGTCCTGCTGCAACTCCGCAAGCCAGGGGTTGGACCGGGTTTCGTCGCCCCCGCCTTCGTATTCGACCAGCCGCCCCGAGGTCAGGATGATCGGATAGTCCTGCGAGAAATCGTTGGTCTGGATCGAGCTGTACATCGTCGGCACGCGCCAGAACTTCTTGTCCTCGTAGGTCGGATAATCCGCCACAAGATCGCGGCGATTGGTATAAAGCGGCTCGCGGTGCAGCGGCACGGGGTCGGGGAAGGTCCAGACCACGGCGCGGGCCTTGGCATTCCCGAAGGGTGCGCAGCCATGCGCGATCGCCACCCGCTGGATCCCGCCCGACAGGTCGGTCTTCCAGTTGGTCGCAGGTCCGGCCACCGCGTCGATGGCGCTGCGTTCCTCGGCCGTCAGATCGCCGTCCCAGCCCAGATCCATCAGCATCTGCATGGTAAACTCGGGATATCCGTCCTCGATCTCGGAATCCCTGGAATACACGCCTTCGGCCAACAGGTTGTCACCGTCGCGTTCCACCCCGAAACGGGCACGGAAGGTCAGGCCCCCTTCGGCCACCGGCATCGACATGTCATAAAGCACCGCAGTGCCGGGGTGGTTCATCTCGGGCGTGCCCCAGCAGGGCCACGGCATCCCGTAGAAATCACCATCCGCCGGGCCGCCATTGGCGCGCAGCGTCGTCTTGTCGAACGTGTGCTGGTTGGCCATGTGCATCTTCAGACGCTCGGGGCTTTGACCGGTATAGCCGATGGTCCACATGCCGCGGTTAAACTCGCGGGTGATGTCCTCGACATTCGGTTCACCGCCCTCGTCGATCGCGATATTGCGGAACAGGCGGTCATGGAAGCCAAACTTTTCGGCAAACATCGCCATGATCGTGTGGTCCGGCAGCGATTCAAACAGCGGTGCCATGATCTGTTCGCGCCACTGAAGCGACCGGTTCGAGGCCGTCACCGATCCGCGCGTTTCGAACTGCGTGGCCGCCGGCAGCAGATAGACACCGTCGCTACGGTCTTGCAGCACCGCCGAAACCGTCGGATACGGATCGACCACGACCAGCATGTCCAACCGCTCCATCGCGGTTTTCATTTCCTTCAGCCGGGTTTGCGAGTTCGGCGCATGGCCCCACAGAACCATCGCACGCGTGTTGTCGGGCTGGTCCAGGTTGGCCTTGTCCTCAAGCACACCGTCGATCCAGCGGCTGACGGGAATGCCGGTCAGGTTCATCATCTTCGTATCGCCGAAGGTCGCGTCCGAGAACCGGCCTTGCAGCCAATCCAGGTCTTCCTCCCAAACGCGCGCCCAATGGGCCCAGGCCCCGTCCGCCAGGCCGTAATAGCCCGGCAGGGTGTCAGCCAGAACGCCAAGATCCGTGGCACCCTGCACGTTGTCGTGGCCCCGGAAGATGTTGGTGCCACCTCCGGCACGTCCCATGTTTCCAAGGGCCAGCTGAAGGACGCAATAGGCACGGGTGTTGTTGTTCCCGTTGGTGTGCTGGGTGCCGCCCATGCACCAGATCACGGTGCCCGGGCGATTGTTGGCCAGTGTCCGCGCCACGCGTTCAAGCTGTTCGCCGGGGGTGCCGGTGACGCGCTCGACCTCGTCGGGGGTCCATTGCTTCACCTCGTCACGGATCTGGTCCATGCCCCAGACACGGGTGCGGATAAACTCGGCATCTTCCCATTTGTTTTCAAAGATATGCCACAGGATACCCCAGATCAGCGCCACATCAGACCCCGGGCGAAAGCGCACGTATTCGTCGGCATGGGCTGCGGTGCGGGTAAACCGCGGATCGCAGACGATCATCGGCGCGTTGTTTTCTTCCTTGGCTTTCAAGAGGTGCAGCAGCGACACCGGATGTGCCTCGGCCGGGTTCGAACCAATCAGGAAGATGGCTTTCGAGTTGTGAATGTCGTTGTAGCTGTTGGTCATGGCGCCGTAGCCCCATGTGTTCGCCACACCCGCCACCGTGGTCGAGTGGCAAATCCGCGCCTGGTGATCCACGTTGTTCGTGCCCCAATAGGCCGCGAACTTGCGGAACAGATAGGCCTGTTCGTTGCTGTGCTTGGCCGAACCCAGCCAATAAACGGAATCCGGCCCGCTTTCATCGCGGATCTTCATCATGCCGTCGCCGATTTCGTTGATCGCCTGTTCCCAACTCAGGCGAACCCATTCGCCGTTTTCTTTCTTCATCGGGTATTTCAGACGCCGTTCGCCATGGGCGTGTTCGCGAACCGAAGCGCCCTTGGCACAATGTGAACCCAGGTTGAACGGGCTGTCGAAACCGGGCTCCTGCCCCGTCCAGACGCCGTTGTCGACCTCGGCGATCACCGTGCAACCGACCGAGCAGTGGGTGCAGACCGATTTCCTGATCTCGATTGCCTGCTCCGCTGCCGTCTGGGCCGTGGCCTGTGTGACCGTGCCCCCCGTGGCGGCAACGGCGGCCAGCCCCCCGATGGCCAGCCCCGATCCGCGCAGGAAGCTGCGACGGTCAACGGTGGTGGCAGTGCGGGCGGCGCCTGGCGTCGCGCTTCGGCGCACGCTTCCATCTGTCTTTCTTCTAAGCATCATCATTCTCCCTGGCCCTGCACAGCAGGTAGCTTGGTATCAATGTGGTTTGCCCGTCCAAGCCATGCATGGGCGGGTGTCGCGACCTTAAAAGCGGGTGCTTTTCAGATAGGCGCGGGTGTGTTCGGTGTCCTGCATCACCTGCGATGACAGATCGACCTGAGCCGGTTCGGCCTCTGCGGCTGTGCCTGCGGTTGCAGCCGCAGCCACGGCGCCCGGCACGGCCGTCCCGGCGATCTTCAGGAAATTGCGGCGGGTCGTCGTGCCCTGTTTCTTGTCCGTCATTCGAATGCTCCCTTTCTCCCGTAACCTGTGACGGCCCATGCCGCCCAATCATCGGCAGGCGATCAGCCCGCCATCATGCGAAATGCTTCCTGTTCAATCTCCATGAACGCCGCCCCCACGGCCCCGACCGACGCATACAGAACCGACCCTTTCGCAGCTTGCAGATCGGTGAAGAAATGCGGCGCCCACGGGCCGATATGCGTGTTGTAAAACGCCCGTTGGCGCGACAGGTCGGCGGCCGGGCCGAAACGCCCGACAATCATGCCGCCCATCATTTCCAGCAATGACGCGATGTTGTCTTCGGGTTCGAACGTGTTGGGCGCCCGCGTGATGCCAAGCGCCACCATGTCCGCGCGCAGTTTGGCCAGTGGCTTTTCGTTCAGGAAACCGGTCATGTAATAGCTGGCATAGGGCAAGAGCTCGCCCCGACCCAACCCGATGAACAGCGCATCGAATTCCCGTTGCGCCGCCTTGGGCTTGGTGACCTTCGCCACCCGCGCCAGCCCCTCTATCGCCTGACCCAGCGGAGACCCGTCACCGGTCAGCCCCGCGGTCTGTGCAAGCAACATCTCGTCCGGTGGACCTGCCAGCATCAGACCGAGATAGTTGTACAAGTCCGCGCGCAGGCGGTCCTCGTCCAGGATCACGGGATATGGTTCTGTCAGGGTCATGTGTCGTTTCCGTCGAAGTTGAACACCATCCTGCGCGGCTTTTGCGGAACAGGCTCTGCCTGCCCCTCCGCCGCGGTCTCGGGCCTGTCCGTTCCTGACCAATCGACCTGTGCGATCTGGTCACTGGTGCGGGCCGGTTCGTCACCCTCATCAAGCAGTGACGTTTGGGTCTGCGGCGCGGGTGCATCGGCCATCCGATCTTCACCCTGCCCGGTGTCCAGCACATGTGCCAGAAGCCCCTTGCCAACCTGATAGCTGGTCGCAATCGCCCCGTTACCATAGCTGCCCGTCAGGTAATCATCGTCGTAATCGTTCAATCCGTCAACACATGCCAGCACCGGGTTGCTGCGCCACAGCTTGCGTAGCGCGCGTTTGCGGATGTGTTCCGGCACGGCCTTCGCCATGAAGGCGGTGAAATCATCGCCCTGGGTCAGCGTGTCGGGGTCTGGCAGACCCAGTTCGGCCAGGATGTCATCATCGCTTTTTTCGGCCAGCGCCTGTTGTTGTTGCTCGTCAAGCGCGGCTTGCGCCTCGGCATTGGCTTCGGCCTGAACGGCGGCGCGGCGACGATCCCAGAATGTCGGCGTCCTGCCCATCACGACACCCCCCCGCGGCGGGGCGAGCGATAGACATCGCTGTCCTGCACGATGCGCGCATCACCGATACCGTCCTCGGCGCCATCCACCTTCATGTTCCTGCGCTTGCGCTTCACGAATGCCTCTTCGACATGGTGCTGTTCCACGAAATCCGCGATCCACGCCCGCATCCCCTCTGGCATCGGCAGCTTTTCCACCAGGGCTTCATCCGAGTCGCAGTAGTCCTGCGCTTCGTAAGGTGAAGCGGTAGCCAGCGAGACGGCCCAAGGGGTATCGGGCCGCGCCGGGTCGGGTCTGAGCACGACATAGATCGACGGCACACGCGCCTGCAGCTCGTGAACATACGCCTCCGTATCTGAAGGATAGAGCTGAAGCGGAACGGTCGCCGCCAGGTAATCCGTCACCTGCCCTTCCTGTCGCAATACGGTCCAGCATGCAGGCCCCGCCCCCGGCACCATGTCCACCGCACGCCAGGTCCATTGCGCCCACCGGGTCACGCCGGGCGACTTGCGAATCACGACGCCAAGCGGGATCGTTTGCGAATTGGGAAAGACGAAGGACAAGCTGGCACCTGCTGGCTGCGACGGTTCAATTCCACCTTCAGTCTAGCCGCACGCGCGCGAAAAGAAAGGGGTGGCAACCGGACATGGCCAAGAGTTGATTGCGAATTTCCAAAGACTGGCTTTCATCCCGCCGCGTTCCGTCCTACCTATGCTGAGTGAGGGGGCGAGATGACGAAGACTCTGCTGATCTGCGATTGCCTTGGCACACAAGCAATAGACGCCGACGCGCTTGGCGCGGCGACGGGGCTTGCCTGCTCGGCCCTCTATACCTCGATGTGCGACGGGCAGATCGACCGCGCGGCCAAGGCACTGGCTGGGGGCGAGGTGATGATCGCCTGCCAGCAGGAGGCCGCGCGCTTTGCGGATCTGGCCGAAGACCTTGGCGTGCCTGCGCCCGATTTCGTCGACATACGCGACCGCGCAGGGTGGACAGCGGACCGCAGCGACACAACGCCCAAGATGGCCGCGCTGATCGCGGACGCCACCCGCCCGTCACCCGCACCCAAAACGGTCGATGTGACATCGGACGGTGTCTGCCTGATCATCGGCGCAACCGGCCCCGCCTTCGATGCCGCCGAAAAACTGGCCGATATCCTGGCGGTGACGGTCCTTGTGCCTGACGCAGGCGATCTTTCCGTCACGTCGTCGTTTGATATATGCGTGGGGCGGCTTGGCCATGTGTCTGGCACACTGGGCCGGTTTTCGATCCGTATCGACGCGTTTCAGCAGGTCGTGCCCGGCGGGCGCGGCACGCCATCCCTGACCGACCCGCGCGATGGTGCACAATCGGCCTGCGACGTGATCCTTGACCTGTCGGGCGGCACCCCGCTGTTTCCCGCCCCCGGCAAACGCGACGGTTATCTGCGCGCCGACCCCGACAGCCTGCCTGCGGTGGCCGATGCCGTGCTTGCCGCCAGCCAGATTGTCGGCGTTTTCGAAAAGCCGCTTCACATCCGGTTGCAGGAACCGCTTTGCGCCCATTCCCGCGCGGAACAGCCTGCCTGTTCCAACTGTCTGAATGTCTGTCCGACCGGTGCCATCCTGCCTGCGGGCGATCATGTCAGCGTCGATCCCTTGATCTGCGCCGGGTGCGGCGCGTGCTCGGCGGTTTGCCCGTCCGGCGCGATCAGCTATGACGCGCCACCTGTCGATCACGTGTTTCACCGCATCGGGACGCTGGCCTCGACCTATCGCAAAGCCGGTGGGCGCGGCGCGGCACTTCTGGTTCACGACACCCACGGGGCCGAGATGATCCGCCTTGCCGCCCGCTTCGGCAACGGCCTGCCCGCCCATGTGATCCCCATGCAGGTCGACGCCCTGGCGATGTTCGGCCATGCCGAGATGCTGGCCGCCCTGGCGGGTGGTTTTGCCACGGTCGATATCCTCTTGGCCCCGAACAGCGACCGCGACGTGTTGCAAGCCCAGGCCGATCTGGCCGCTGCGATGGGCGGCGGCGATGGGGTGACGCTGTTGGACATCACCGACCCGGACACGCTGTCCGACCACCTGTTCGACCGCCCCGCGCCCACCGACCGGACCGAAGCACCGATCCTGCCGCAAGGGTCACGCCGGCAGGTCGCACGGCTGGCCGCCAGAACCCTGCATCCCGGTGCCGAAACGATCCCCCTGCCCGACCACGCGCCCTATGGCGCGGTGATCGTGGATACGGATGCCTGCACCCTGTGCCTGGCCTGCGCCTCGCTCTGCCCGTCCGGGGCACTGGTGGACAATCCAGACAAACCCCAGCTGCGGTTTCAGGAAGATGCCTGCCTGCAATGCGGGTTGTGCGCCCATGTCTGCCCGGAAGACGCGATCACCTTACAGCCACGGCTGAACCTGACCGATGCTGCGCTGTCGCAGACCGTTCTGAACGAAGAAGAGCCCTTCGCCTGCATCGAATGCGGCAGCCTGTTCGGCGTCAGATCAACCATCGAACGCATCACCGAAAAGCTTGCGGGCAATCACGCGATGTTTGCCAACCCCGATGCCCTGCGGATGATCCAGATGTGCGACAATTGCCGCGTGAAGGCGCAGTTTCAGGCGCAGGACAACCCGATGTCGATGGGTGAACGCCCGCGCGTGCGCACCACCGATGATTATCTGTCAAAACGCAAAGATCACTGATCGCAGTCAAGGAGAAGAAATATGAGCGACGATTTCAACATGTCCATGCGCAAGTTCCTCAAACAGGTCGGCGTCACCTCGCAACAGGCCATTGAAGAGGCATTTCGCAAGACCGACGGCACCGAAGGGAAACAATACGAAGCCCGCGTGGTCCTGACCATCGACGGTGTCGATCTTGAACACATCGTGACCGGCACGATCAAAGGCTGAGCCGATATGACGCTTGGTCGTGACGACGTTCTGGCCGCGCTGAACACGCTGGCCGACCCGGTCAGCGGTGCGCCATTGGTCGAGGCCGGCGTGATCAAGGCGCTGACCGTCGGGGACGGTGCCGTGCGCTTCGTGATCGAGGCCACCGGCAGCCACACCGCCGCCTATGCCAAGGTAAAGGACGAGGCCGAGGCAAAAATCGGCGCCCTGCCCGGTGTCACCTCGCTGTCGGTCGTGATGACCGCGCATAGCGCACCCCCTGCCCCGCCCGATCTGGGGACGGGGCGGCGCACCGAACCCGCGGGGCCGCAGAAAGTGCCGGGCGTCGACCGGATCATCGCCATCGCGTCCGGCAAAGGCGGCGTGGGCAAATCCACGATCTCGGCCAACCTTGCCTGCGCGCTGGCCGCCGAAGGGCGGCGGGTCGGGCTGCTTGACGCCGATGTCTATGGCCCCTCGCAGCCGCGTATGCTGGGGGTGTCGGGGCGCCCGTCCTCGCCCGATGGCAAGACGATCCTGCCGATGCGCAACTATGGCGTCACGATGATGTCGATCGGGCTGATGACGAATGACGATCAGGCCGTGGTCTGGCGCGGACCGATGTTGATGGGTGCGCTGCAGCAAATGCTGACGCAAGTGCAATGGGGCGCTTTGGATGTGCTGATCGTCGATCTGCCACCCGGCACCGGCGATGTGCAGATGACGCTGGCGCAAAAAGCGCAGCTTGACGGGGCAATCGTCGTGTCCACCCCACAGGATGTGGCGCTTCTGGATGCCCGCAAGGGGATTGATATGTTCAATCAACTGGGCACCACCATCATCGGCATGATCGAGAACATGTCGACGCATATCTGCTCGAACTGCGGGCACGAGGAACACACGTTCGGCCACGGTGGCGTTGCCGACGAGGCCGCCAGGCTGGGCGTGCCGTTGCTGGCGGAAATTCCCCTGCACCTCGATATTCGGACGGCAGCGGATGGCGGTGCGCCGATCGTTGTCTCAAGGCCGGACAGCCTGCAGGCGGCGGCGTTCCGCGAGGTGGCGCAAAAGCTGATCGCAGCCGGGCACGCATGACGCAGCCGGTCTTTCCCCCGCTGTTCTCCGGTCTTGATGCCGCTGGCGCGGATCCGTTCGCGCTGGCCTGTGCGCAGGCAGACGGGGTGTGCGATGCCGGGCTTGTGACCTATGACCTGGCCCATGACCGCCTGCGCGCGGCCATCGTGTTTGCACCCGAAGTGCCGCTGCGACAGGCCATCTGCATGTTGCCCCTCTGCGGGTTGGGGGTCCAGAACGCCCTGGGCGCCCTGGCCCCACCCGAAGTTGCGGTGCATCTGGGCTGGGACGGCGGGGTTTACGTAAATGGCGGGCTGTGTGGCACGCTGACCGTCGCGGGGTCCGGGCGTGACCCGGATGCGGTGCCCGACTGGCTGGTCGTCGGGCTGTCGCTGGACCTGTGGCCGCCCTCGGACGAGATGGGGCATACACCCGACACGACCGCACTTTATGCCGAAGGCTGTGGCGATGTGGACGCGCAGCCATTGCTTGAAGCATGGGTGCGCCACACCCTTGTCGCCCTGAACGACTGGGCCGAGGATGGCACCGCCCGCCTGCACGCCAACTGGCTGGGCGTGGCACATGGGCGCGATACCGAACTGACGGTCGCAGGGCAGCACGGCACCTTCATCGGGCTGGATGAAAACCTTGGACTCCTGTTGAAATCCGGCGATAAATCCCGTCTGATCCCCCTGACCGCCCTGATGACGGAGCCCGCATGAAACTTGCCCGCGCGATCCATTTCGACGAAAGCGACACCCGCGTTTTTCACAACCCGGCCCGCACCGGCGAATGGTGCATATCGGGCGGGTTCGAGTTCTCGAACTGGGGCGAGGCCGACCTGGCAGGCAAGGCGCGGCAGGCCTTCGCCAATGGCTGGCTGGGGTGCGAGACCTTTGGCCGCGTCACCTTCGTTGCCGTCACCCGGATCGAGCCTGCCGAACATGACATGCTGGCCGACCGACTGGCGCAGCATTTCGTTGACATCTACGGCGCCCCCTCGGCCGAGGTGGCACGCCATGTCGCGCTGGAGGAGCTTTCGCAGATGGCTGACCTGTGCGACGAACACGCGGCCAACACCCTGCTGACCGTCGCCCGCGCGTTGACCCAGGCTGGCGTGCGCGAAACCTATCGCGTGATCGAAGCGCGGGATGCCGGGTTGGAGCAATTCGCCATCCACGCCACCCCTGCCAGCCCGGACAAATCCGGGGCCTGACGCGTCCGCCTTTTCCCGACCTTTTCAGACTTCAACAGGCTCCGGCGTCGGCGCCTTCCCCCGACCTGTCGGAAACAGGGATAGATTATTGTGCGTTCTTGTGTAAAATTTCCCTGCGACGGGAAGGAATACACGAATGGAGAGCTTTTCAGCAATCATGGCCGAGGCATTGGGCCTGATCCTGTCCGGGGATCCCGATGTGATCGAGATCATCGTGCTGTCCCTGCGAGTGACATTGTCGGCGGTGGCCGTGGCCTGCCTGATCGGCTTTCCGCTGGGTGCCACGGTCGGGGCTTTCCGTTTCCCCCTGCGCGCGGGTGTGATCGTGGTGATGAATACCATGATGGGCCTGCCACCCGTCGTCGTCGGCCTTCTGGTCTATCTGATGCTGTCTGCCGCCGGGCCCCTGGGCGTGCTGGGGTTGCTTTACTCCCCCACGGCGATGGTGATCGCCCAAACCATCCTTGTCACGCCCATCGTCGCCGCGCTGAGCCGGCAGGTGATCGAAGACCTTTACAACGAATATTCCGAACAGTTCACATCGCTGGGTGTCGGCCCACTTGACCGGGTGCTGGCGCTGCTTTGGGATGCGCGATACAGCCTTCTGACCGTGGCACTGGCCGGGTTCGGCCGCGCCGTGGCCGAGGTGGGCGCAGTCATCATCGTCGGCGGCAACATCAATCACGTCACCCGCGTGATGACGACAACGATTGCGCTGGAAACCTCGAAGGGCAACCTGCAACTGGCGCTGGCGCTGGGAATGATCCTTCTGACCATCGCGGTGATCGTGAACGGCCTCTTGATGGCCATTCGCGGCACGGCGGCGCGGGCAGCCTATGTCTGAGGCGGTCGTAAACATATCCGAACGAAAGCGCGCCCCGCTGGCGCGCACCGGGGCGGTGGGCCCGGCGCCGCTGATGACAGCGCGCGGCCTGTGTTTTGACGCAGGCGGGCAAAGGCTGATCGACGGGATCGACCTGCATATCCACCCGGGCCGCTGCACCGTGATCATGGGGGCCAACGGCAGCGGTAAAAGCCTGCTGCTGCGCCTTCTGCACGGATTGATCACCCCAACCGGCGGCGAAGTCCGATGGCAGGAACGTCCCCTGGACGCCGCGGCGCGACAGCAACAGGCCATGGTGTTCCAGCGTCCGGTGATGCTGCGTCGCTCGGTGATGGCGAACCTGCGCTTTGCGCTGTCGGTGCGCGGCCTGCGCGGCGCCGAACGCAAGACCCGCGAAACCGAGGCGATTGCGCTGGCACGCCTTGATGCGTTGAAGGACAAGCCCGCCCGCGTCCTGTCGGGTGGCGAACAACAGCGCCTTGCAATGGCGCGCGCCCTGGTCTGCGCGCCGCGTATGCTGTTTCTGGATGAACCGACCGCCAGCCTCGACCCCGCGTCGACCCAGGCCATCGAACAGATGATCGAAGACGCGCGTGAAACCGGCACGACGATTATCGTGGTCACGCATGACGCGGGCCAGGCCCGCAGGCTGGGCGACGATCTGGTCTTCCTGCATGGCGGACGGGTGGTCGAAACCGGACCGGTTGCACAAGTGCTGGACAACCCGCGATCCCAGGCTGCGCGGGCATGGCTTGGCGGTCGCCTGTTCGTTCCTGCAACCCCCTGACAAAAACACCAATCATGATAGGAGTATGATCATGTTCAGACGCAGTTTCCTTGGCTTTGCCGCCGCTGGCCTTCTGGCCCTCGGCCTCGCAGGTCCCGCCGCGGCACAAGAGGATTTCATCGTTGTGCAATCCACCACCTCGACCCAGAATTCGGGATTGTTCGACCACATCCTGCCGATATTCACCGACAAAACGGGGATCGAGGTGCGCGTGGTTGCCGTGGGAACCGGTCAGGCGATCAAGAACGCCGCCAATGGGGATGGCGATGTGCTGTTTGTCCACGCGAAACCGGCGGAAGAGAAGTTCGTCGCCGACGGTCAGGGCGTCAGCCGCAGCGACGTCATGTATAACGACTTCGTCATTGTCGGCCCGCCCGCAGACCCTGCGGGTGTGGCTGGCATGTCGGATGCCGTTGCCGCGCTGACCATGATTGCCGAGACCGAAGCACCCTTTGCCTCGCGCGGGGACGACAGCGGCACCCACAAGGCCGAACTGGGGCTTTGGGCCGAAGCCGGTGTCGATGTGGGCGCAGCTTCGGGCGGCTGGTATCGCGAGACCGGTTCGGGCATGGGCGCCACCCTGAATACGGGCACCGGCATGGGCGCCTATATCATGACCGACCGCGCCACCTGGATCAGCTTCGGCAACAAGGGGGATTACCAGATCGCCATCGAGGGTGATGAAAAGATGTTCAACCAGTATGGCATCATCCTGGTGAACCCGGAAAAACACCCCAATGTGAAAGCCGACCTGGGGCAACAATTCGTCGATTGGGTCCTGTCGGACGAAGGGCAAGAGGCAATTGCCTCCTACAAAGTGGATGGCCAGCAACTGTTCTTCCCGAACGCCCAGTGACCTGACCCCAACCTGACAACCGGGCGCACCCCTCTGGCGGCGCGTCCGGTCCGATGGTCAGTCCGGCAACCAGCGCACCACGCCCAGCTCCTCCAGATCATAGCCGCCCATCTGCGCCGCCTTTTCATGACAGGCAGGCGTGCGGGCAAAGGCCAGAAGGGCCTGCACCGGCGGCGTGAAATAGCTGTGCCGGTCGATCAGAAGGTCAAACCGCTCTTCGGTCAAAGGCAGGAAACCAAGGCTGAACTGGCGGGCCATCGCCTCGATCCCCGTGGCGGCGTCCGCCTCTCCCGCAGCGACCGAGGCCGCGGCCTCGTGTTCGGTATAGGCTAGGCCGCCAACCATTTGCAGGTCGCAGGGATCAACCCCTTCACGCTTCAGCATGCCTTCGAAAAACGTCGCCCCTCCGGCACCGGGCTGGCGCTGCACGACACGCTTGCCCTTCAGATCGGCCATACCCGTGATGGTGTCGGCGGTGTCCGGTGACAGAACCAGCCCCCGCGCGCGCTTGGCCCATGAAATCAGAACGCAGTTGGGTATCCCCTGCGCCGCCACGATATCCACATTCCAATCCGTCCCGCCGGGAATGTGCAGCCCGGTCAGCGCGGCCTGCCCATCGCCGAAACAGTCAAGCCCGGCACGGCTGCCGTTGAACAGCGTGGCCAGCCCCGATCCGCTTTCGCGCACCGCCCATTCCAGCAGCGGATCATGCGACCCGGTCAGCACCGCAGGGCGCGCACCCGTCACGGGGGCGTCATCCCCGTTGATCCAGCCCAGCAACTCGGCCCTTGGAAAGATCAGCTTGCCCGTGATGCGCCGATGCGGAATTTCGCCCGCGGCGGCAAGGTCATAGACCTTGCGTTCCTTCACGCGCAGCAGCTCTGCCACCTCTTTGGTGGTCAAATAACTCGGAACATCGCGTTTGTGGTCTTGTGGCATCACCTTGCCCGTCTTCGAGAGTTCGAAGATGGGCGATCGGTGCGGTTTTCACAAGGCCAAAGGCGCCAGATGACCGGGGACTGCGTGATTGCCGGACGTTGCGATCATATTCATCACGCAGTATCGCCTGCGATCACGCCTCTGCGACCGTGTTCTGATGACCCACCGGGTAAGTGCTCTTGCTTATGATCTTACCATCGGCATCCACGGTCAGGCGCAGCGCGCGGCCCTGGTGGCGAAATGTCAATCGCCAACGCCCCGCGTCCTTGTCCTGACCCTGTTCGCAAAGCGACGCGATCTGACCGCCCTGCATCCGGGTCCGTGTTTCTTCGGGGGACAGGCCAAACGCGTCGGCCAGCACCATGGCGTCCACGATGAACCGGTCCCCGTTTCGTTCAACGTCGCTCATGTATTGTCCCGCCAATATCCGTTTGCAGCCGCGACAGTGGCGAAATGGGTCGCCACCACCTGACTGACAGCAATCAGGGCGTCGGAATCCTCGGCATATTCCGGTCGCAACCGGTCGCGCACCCCTGCGTCGGGCTGGGTCAGCTTCACGGCAACGCGTGCGAGTTTGACAGCAAGGTCATACCCCTCTTCAGGCGTTGCGGTCTTGAGCGTTGGGAGCCAGGTTGTCATCGTTCTTTCCTTCCGTTTCAAGTGGGTATTCAGGGGGAATGACGCGCCATGCGGCACCATCGGGATCATCGAACTGTCCGGTCCTGAGCGCCCAAAGGAAGGCGCACAGCCCCAACAGGCCAAGTCCGATCGAAAGCGGTATGAGAAGCAGAAGGCTCAATCTTCACCCTCCACGATCGCCTGACAGGCGTGCCATGTGCCATGACCCAGAACAGGGAACAGGACGATCAGCCCAATCAGGCCGGTCACGACCGACAGGCCCAATCCCAGGGCGACGAACAGACCCCAGACCAGCATGAGGCGCAGATTCTGCACCGTCATGACAAAACTCAGACCCATGGCGGTCAGCGCATCGGTCCTGCGCGACACCAGCATCGGAATCGAAAAGACGCTGATCGCGAAGGCAAAGGCTGCGAACAGCCCGCCCACCAAGGTGCCCGTCGCGATCAGCGCCCATCCCCGGGGCGTCGTCAACGCATTGGTCAACGCCTCCTCTGCGCCCGGGAAAGGAGTAAGGCCGAAAAACAGGGCATACAGCAGGTCCGCGGCACGAAGCCAGAAAAGGACAAGCAGACCAAGCAACAGCCCCGCATAGGCCAGCTGCCCACCCGAGGCGGGCCGAAAGGCAAGGATCTCGGAAAGCGTAACCCCGTCGCCTGCCGCCTGTTTGCGGCTTTTTTCGTACAGGCCGATCGCCAGAAAGGGTCCAACGATCAGAAAGCCCGAAATCGCGGGCAGCGCCAGATACAGCATATGGCTTGCATGGAGTATCCACAGAACGGCGTACGAGATCAGGGTCAGAAACAAGCCATAGGCCAGGCTGGATGCCGGTGCCATCCGCACGTCCCGCCACCCTTTTGCCAGCCAGCCCTGGGCGGCCGACATCGGCAGGTGGCGTGCATATGGCGACTCGGTCCGTTTCGGGCGGCGAAGGGTCGGTAGTGGTTCCAGCATCCCGTTCTCCTTCTCAGCAGGCCCGTTTGGCCGGGATCAGATCCGCGGCCTCCCGGCACTCGGGCTGGGATTGCAGGGCAACCGTCAACAGGTGCAGGTTCGCCCCGGCAAACAGGGCGACAACGGTCAGCGCGGCCCCGACCGCCAACCGTTTCTGAACACGCGGCGTCATTGCGCCACCCCGCCCGGTTGACCAAGATGTGCGACGTAAAGGGTCAGAAGGTTGATTTCGGCATCCGACATGCGACCCGACCATGCGGGCATCACGCCTCGACGTCCTTTCAGCAAGGTTTCCATCACCGTTTCCGCATCCTGACCATAGATCGCCACCGTGTCCGTGAGTGATGGCGCGCCGATCCCAAGACCGCCGTCGCCGGTGTCGCCATGGCAGGAACTGCAATTGTCGATGAAAAGCGTGCCGACGGGGCTTTCGAAATCCGCAGGCCCGTTCGGCAAATCCGAAACAAACTGCGCCAGAGCCGTCCGCTCCGCCCCTTCAAGCCAGTCAAAGACAGGCATTTCCGCAAAGCGGGTATCGGGGTCGTCAGCGTTGATGCCGTGGCGAATTGTCGTGGCGATTTCGTCCGCATCGCCGCTCCACAACCATGTCCCGTCCGAAAGCACCGGAAAACCCGGCCCGCCCTGTCCGGTCGTGCCGTGGCAGGCCGCGCAGTTATCCGCAAACAGGCGCGCGGCGGCGGGCATTGCCGTTGCCATCAAATCTGAATCGGACTGCAAGGCTGCAAGATCGTCGCCCGCAAACCGCGACAGCCAATCCTTCCGGCCATCGTTGAGTTTGCGATAGCCCTCGACCGCTTGTGTGCCCTGATCCAACCCCAGAAGCCCGCGCGTGTAATCGCGCCCTGTCGGCCAGGCTGGCAGCAAAATCCAGGCCACCACCGAATACAGGAAGGTCAGCACCAGCGCCCAGATGACGATCTTCGGAAACGCGGTATTCAGCTCGGTGATGCCGCCCCAGTCATGCCCCGTCGTGTCGTATCCGGTGACCGGATCGACCTGGCGATTGCCCGTATGCGGGTCAGCGCCCGGCAGTTGCCTTGGATCGGTCGGGTTACTCATCTCCGTCACCCTTGTCTTGCAACACGGACCGGGCGGCCGCGTCATACGCCTTTCGCCGCGAAGGGCTGTAGGCGCGGATGACGACGATCAGAAAGAACCCCATCAACCAGATCAGGCCAACCGTCTTGGACAGATAGACAAGGGTGTCATGTGTCATTGGCTGCCCTCCGCCAGGATCCGATAGGGCGCATCCGTCAATGTTCCCAGCGATTGGAGATAGGCCACCACTGCGTCCATTTCGGTCAGCCGCGACGGGTTTCCGTCGAAGGCGCGAATGGCGGGCTGCTCTCCGTATCGCTCCTGAAACCCGTCCACCACATCGCTGTCGGGGCGGCTTTGCGCCAGCGCATCGGCTTCTACCGCTGCAATCATACCCTGGTCATAAGGCACGCCAAGCCGGGCCAGCGTGGCCAGCGAGTCAGACAACAGATCAGTATCAAGCGGACGTGTCAGCCAGGGATAGGACGGCATGATCGAAGCCGGGACCACGCTGCGCGGGTCGATCAGGTGCGCCACATGCCAATCGTCCGAATACTTGCCGCCCAGCCGCGCAAGGTCTGGCCCGGTCCGTTTCGACCCCCAGAGCATCGGGTGGTCATATGCGCTTTCCGCTGCCAGGGAATAGGGGCCATAGCGGTCCAGCTCATCGGCCAGGCTGCGCACCATCTGGCTGTGGCAGGCATAGCACCCTTCGCGGATATAGATCTCGCGCCCGGCAAGTTCCAGCGGCGTATGGGGGCGCAGGTCATCGGGAAGCTCGACCGTTTCGTCGATGGTGAACAACGGCGCAATTTCGACAAGACCACCGATAGATGCCGCCACGATGATCGCCGCCACAAGCCCCATCGAGATTTTTTCCAGATTGTAATGCAGTCTCAACATGGGGTCACTCCGCCGGTTGCGCGACAAGGGGGCGGTCGGTGGCATGACCCGCCGCACCGCGCATCGTGGCGCGGCAGTTCCACGCGCAGACAACAGCCCCGGTCAGGAACAGCGCCCCGCCAATGGTGCGCAGCAGATAGAAGGGGGCCATCGCCTCGACCGACTGTACAAAGCTGTAGGACAGCGCGCCGTTCGCGTCATAGGCCCGCCACATGAGGCCCTGCGTGATGCCGGCGTTCCACATCGACACGACGTAAATCAGCGTCCCCGCCACGGCGAGCCAGAAATGCCATTCAACGGCGCGGGGTGATGCCATTTCGGTTTTGCCGTTAAGTTGTGGAACCAGCGTATAGATCGCGCCAAAAACGATCATCGCCACCCAGCCAAGCGTGCCGGAATGAACATGGCCCACGGTCCAGTCGGTATAGTGGCTGAGCGAGTTGACCGGGCGAATGGCAAGGAACGAGCCTTCGAACGTGGACAGCCCGTAAAACACAGCGGCGACGAACATGAAACGCAGCGTCGCGTCATCGCGCACCTTGTGCCACGCCCCGTTCAGCGTGGCGATGGCATTGCCCGCCGACGCCCAGCTTGGCACCAGCAACATCACCGAAAAGGTCATGCCCAGCGTCTGCGCCCAGTAAGGCAGCGCCGTGTAATGCAAGTGGTGCGACCCGACCCAGATATAGAAGAAGGTGATGCCCCAGAAGCTGACGATGGACAGGCGATACGACCAGATCGGCCGTCCAGACCGCACCGGCAGGAAGTAATAGAGCATCCCAAGGAACCCGGCGGTCAGGAAGAAGGCAACCGCGTTATGGCCATACCACCATTGCACCATCGCATCCTGCACCCCCGACCAGATGGGGAAACTTTCTGCCGTTGTCCAGCGCACGGGAAGGGCCAGGTTGTTGACGATATGCAGCATCGCCACCACCAGAATGAAGGCCATGTAATACCAGTTGGCGACATAGATATGCGGCTCGGCCCTTCGGGCAAGTGTGCGGATATACAGGATGAAATATGTCACCCAGACCACCACCAGCCAAAGATCGGCATACCATTCGGCCTCGGCGTATTCCTTGGATTGGGTCGATCCCATCAGATAGCCGGTGACGGCCCAGGCACAGAACAGGTTGAACCCGATCAGCACGATCCATGGGCTGATGCTGCCCGCCAGCCGCGCGCGCGATGTGCGTTGCAGAACATGGAACGAGGTGGCGATCAGGGCATTGCCTCCGAATCCAAAGATGATGCCCGTCGTGTGCACCGGGCGCAGCCTGCCGAAACTGGTGGCGGGCCAAAGCGGTGTTCCCTCGGGCCAATAAAGCAGCGCCGCAACCCAGACGCCGACCCCCATGCCGATCATCGCCCAGATCAGGGTCATGACGATCCCGAACCGGGTCGGCGCGTCGTAGTAGCGGCGCAGCCGATCCGCCGATGGCTCGGGATCGTAAAGCGCACCGCCAAGCACGAACGCCAAAGCCATTCCAAGCCCCACCGCCATGAACCCGTGCACAGCCATCACACCGTGACGCGCCGCTGCCGCCATGGCGAAACCCATCAAGGCAAGCAGGATCGACAGCAACAAGCCGACATGACGTTCGGAAACGGTAAGCGTCGATGTCATCCTGTCCCGCCTTTCCTCATCACGCCGCCACCCGTTGGGGAAGGGCGATATCGGCAAGCGTCGATTGGTTCAGATCTTCGATGAACCGGCTTTCCGCTTTCCGCAGGCGGGACTTCAGTCGGCAACAGCCCTCGATCGTGCACTCCCCCCCTTCCGGGCGGAAACATTCGACCAGCGACTGCCCCTGTTCGAGCAGTCGCACCACATCCCCAAGCCGGATCTCGGCAGGACTGCACCGCAGGACGGCCCCGCCATTCACCCCGCGCCGGGTCTCGACGATGCCGCCTTGCGCCAGCCGCTGCATGATCTTGGCCAGGTGGTTGCGCGACAGCTTGAATTCTTCGGCCAGATCAGCTGTCGAGAATGCCTGCCCCGGGGCGCTTGCCATCCGCATCAGCATGCGAAGCCCATAGTCGGTGAAAGAGGTGAGGTTCATGTGGTTCCGCATTCCTATATTGGTATCTATGATACCTATTTAACAGATGCAGCATGAGACTCAAGGTCAAATCCTCCGGGCGCAAATCTCAGGAGGTTCCGGCCAGCGGGCAGAACGCGTCACGAAGCGTTGTGACCATCGCGTCAATCGTCGGCGACGTGCCTGCGGGATTGCGATGCAACACAACCCGCGCATTGTCGATTGTGATGAACCCATCTTCCGCGGTCAGTTCCCGACATCCGGGCGGGATCGAGCTTCGGGCCAGGGGCGCAATGGCAATGCCGTTGATGACCGCGCTGCGCATGCTGGCCGACGTATCGCATTCAAATGCAAGATAGTGGTCGATCCCGATCTGCTTCAGCGAATGAAGCGCGTAATCGCGGCACCAGTCCGAGCTGAAGTAAACTGATATCGGCAATGGGCTGCGCAGATGTTGGGCATGGGCCACCGAAGTGACCCAGACCGTCGGGTCAACGGCCAGAACCTCGGCCCCATCTTCGCTGTGGCCTTCGTAAACCACCGCAAGGTCGATCTTGTCGGCTTTCAATGCGGCAAGCTGCGGCGCGCTGAAATCGCAGCGTATTGTGACCTGCGTTTCGGGATGGCGCTGCGAAAACGAGGCAAGGACCGCAGGCAGGATACCTTGCACATACTCGTCAGGGATCCCGACGCGTACCGGACCGGACAGCGGCTTTTCACGCAGGGCGGTTGCCGCCTCATCCAGAAGGCCAACAACCCGCCGGGCATAGGGCAGAAGCTGTTTGCCCCTTTCGGTCAGACGAACGCCGCGCGCCTCGCGGATGAAGATGTCTTGGCCAAGACAGTCCTCCAGCTTGCGGATCTGCATGGAAATGGCTGACTGAGTGCGCCCAAGCTGGTCCGCCGCACGGGTGACAGACCCGGCATCCGCGACCGCCAGAAAGCCGCGCATCAGATCGCTGTCGAGGGGTGGAAGCATGCCTGATACCTATTAGCGGAACACATACCACCCATTACTACTATTCGTTTGATTGATGTCAATAAATACCGAAGCCTGTCGACGGACCAGAAAGGCAGGTGGAGCATGTTTTGGCAATACTGGAAACGCTGGTGCGCACTTCGTGAACGCAGGCAATCCATGCGCTGGATGTTGTCGCGCAAGGATGACCGGTGGTTGGATGACATCGGACTGACACGCACCGACCTTCGGATATTGTTAAAGGAATGGCAGGCGCGAAGCGAGGTTGACAGGCCGTGAAACCCCGCGGGCTTTGGACCCTGTCATGCACGGCAGGGTCCAAAGCCCGTCAACAAATGGCGACACCTATGGACCGCTCAGAACCGGCGCCGGTGGCCTGCCCGCGCAGGGGGTCAGTCGTTCAGCACCGCCATGTTGTCTGCCTCCCAGCCGATCCAGACCGGATCGCTGCCGACCGACTGGCCGGTTTCCGCATCCACATAGGCCTTCAGCAGCGCGTCGCCCCGATCACCCACGGCGATCTGCATCGCCATTCGCGAGCCAAGGAAGGTCTTGCCCACCACGCGCCCCTGCACCGCGTTACCGGTCTGCGGGCGTTCGGCATGGAAGCCGAGTTTCTCAAGCCGCACCGAGGCCGTGATCGGTTGGCCCTCGCCCGGCAGGGTATCAGGCGCCTTGCCCATAAGGGTCGTGCCTTCCCAATCCATCACCACCTTGTCGCCGTCGGTTCCGCGCATCCGGCCGGACAGCAGGTTCGTTTCTCCGATGAATTCGGCCACGAAGCGGCTGGCGGGGCGGAAATACAGTTCTTCCGGCGTGCCATCCTGTTCGACCCGACCTTGGTTCATCACCACAATCCGATCAGACATGGTCAGCGCCTCTTCCTGATCGTGGGTCACGAAGAAGAAGGTCTTGTTGGTGCGGCGCTGGATCGACTTCAGCTCTTGTTGGACCTGACCACGCAGCTTGGCGTCAAGCGCGCCCAAGGGTTCGTCCAGCAACAGCAATGCCGGGTCCGGCGCCAGCGCCCGGGCCAGCGCCACGCGCTGCCGCTGCCCCCCTGACAATTGCACCGGATAGCGATCCCCAAAGGCGTCAAGCTCCAGGAACGACAGGATCTCGGTCAGGCGACGCTTGATGTCGGCCTTGCCCATGCCTTTCAGCTCCAACCCGAAGGCCACGTTCTGCGCCACGGTCATATGCGGAAACAGCGCATAGTCCTGAAACACCATGTTCACATGGCGCTTCTCGGGGGGCTGGTTGGTCACATCTTCACCGTCAAGGATCACGCGACCCGTGGTCGGGCGTTCGAAACCCCCAAGGATGCGCAGCGTCGTCGACTTGCCGCAGCCGGACGGGCCAAGGAAGGTCACGAACTCGCCCTGTGCGATGTCCAATGTCAGGTTGTCCAGTGCAACGGTCTTGCCGAAATGCTTGGACAGCCCTTCGATGCGGACAAGAGGTGTCTGGTTTGTCATGGCTCAGCTTTCCTTGTTCATGCGGCGGGTGAAACGCTCGGCCCAGATGCCGATGGCGGCCGTCAGGATCAGCGCAACAGTTGCGATGGCATTGATTTCCGGGCTCATGCCCGACCGGAGTTTGGCGAAGATCAGGACCGGCAGCGTCGGTTCATACCCGCCCAGGAAGAACGAGCGGACGAAATCGTCGAACGACAAAAGCAGGCAGAAGATCGACGCGCCAAGAATGGCGGGCACCAGATAAGGCAGCGTAATGCGGATGAAGGACACCAGCGGATCAGCCCCCAGATCGCGGGCGGCCTCGATCTGGCTTTTCGGCAGGGTCGACAGGCGCGCCATCACCACCAGCACCACGAAGGGCACGTTGTGGACGGCGTGCGCCCAGACAATGGCCCCCATGCCCGGCTCGATCCCCAGGTAGCGGGCATAGATACGGAACGCGATCGCCGAGATGATGCCCGGCACCAGCGCGGGCAACACCGTCATGCCGAACATGGCGGTGCGACCAAGGAACTTGCGCCCCTCAAGCAGCACCGCAATCCATGTGCCGACCAGAACCGAGATCAGCGTCGACAGCACGGCGATGGCAAGCGAATACCCGAAGGTCGAGATCACCTCGGCATCGGCAAAGACACCGGTATACCAGTCCAGGGTCCATGACCGGATCGGGAAACCGATGAACTTGGAATCCTTGAAGCCCATCAGGATCATCAGGAACAGCGGCACGAAGACGTAAAGCACGAAGGCCCAATAGATGCAGCTCAGGAATATCCGGTTGCCGCGGAACAGTTCGGGGCGATCATTCATTTGCTCTCTCCTTTCCGCAGCGAATTCATAAGCTTTTGGAATGTTGCGGTGATGACAAGGGCCGCCATGAACATGATCGTGGCAAAGGCCGCGCCGGTTGGCCATTCATCGCCCGCCACGTGGAAGAACCCCGCGATGGTTTCGGAGAACACCGTGGTCGATGGCCCGCCCAGCAGAACCGGCGTCGCATAGAACCCGGTCGAGATCAGGAAGACCAGCGTGCAGCCGGACGAGATGCCCTCGATGGTCAAGGGCAGCGACACGCGGCGGAACCGCGTCCATGCCCCTGCGCCCAGGTCGGCGGCGGCCTCGTTCATGCTTTGCGGCAGTTTTTCGAGCGCCGAGTAAAGCGGCAGTAGCATATAGAGCGCGGTCAGATAGACGATCCCCACGCCCATCGAGAAGCTGGTATACATGAAGGGAATGGGCCGGTCGATCAGGCCCAGCCATTTCAGGACAAGGTTCACAGCGCCCGTGTTGCCCAACAGGATCATGATCGCATAGGTGCGCACGATTTCCCCCACCCAGAACGGGATCAGCAGAAGCAGCAGGAACAGCATCTGGTTCTTGCGACTGACATGGCGGGCCAGAAAATAAGCCACCGGATAGGTCAGGATCAGGGTGCAAAAGGTGAACACCCCGGCAAAGGCCAAGGTTCGGAAGAACGGCATCCAGAAAATACTGTCCCCGAAGAAGCGGGCGTAATTCTCAAGCGTGAAATGCTGTTCGACACCGGGCGCA
Source organism: Alphaproteobacteria bacterium (assembly GCA_030424645.1). Classification (GTDB taxonomy): domain Bacteria; phylum Pseudomonadota; class Alphaproteobacteria; order Rhodobacterales; family Rhodobacteraceae; genus Aliiroseovarius. Next base: position 669 of record JAUHWP010000019.1, on the reverse strand, counting down.
ACCGGATAGGCATCGGTCAGCGAAACCCGCAACATCTGCAACATCGGGCCAAGGTGCTGGGTCAGCACCCAGAGGATCGGAAAGGCGGCCAGGATCACGAACTGGCGGCGGGGCGAGGCTGTCGCCAGCCGCATCAGCGTATGATACGGCCCCCATCCAACCAGGCGGCCCCAGAATGTCCGGCCTGAAGTCTCGTTCGTCATGGCTCGCTCGCCCCGCTGTGAGGATGCGTCATAGGTCATTCGATGGTCTTTCGAAGGTCAGGGCCCCTGCCCCGCACAATGCGGGACAGGAACAGATTTCCCAGGAAACGGGTCAGGCGGCCTTGATGGCTTCGACGGCGGGATCGACCAGCCCGTATTTCATCTCGTTCGCCTCGGCGCGGAAGAACTGCAGGTTCGCCAGTTGCTCTTCCGGGAAAGAGGTCGATTTCTTTTCAAGCTCGTTCAGGTGCTGCGACGCATCCTTGTAGGTCGAAATGAAGCCCGACGCCTTGGTCATCGCCGCGCCGATCTCGGGCGAGGCAAGGATCGCATCCAGGAAGGTATAGGCGTTGTCCGCGTTCGGCGCGTTGTTGGCGACGTTGTAGGTATAGACAAAGCCGTAAGAGCCTTCGTTCGGGATCGTCATAGCCAGCGGGAAGCCATCATTGATCAGCGCCGCCGCTGG
>JAUHWP010000144.1 GCA_030424645.1 Alphaproteobacteria bacterium | reverse complement strand
TCTCGGCTGCGGCGCATTCGAGGATGGCGCGGGGGGTGCCGTCGGGGTGCAGGGCGGCGAAGGTCATGCGTGGGGCCGGATCGGCGCTGGCGAGCGGGGTCAGACCAAGTTCATTTGGGGCTGTATTCAGCGGTGTTGGGGACAGGGATGTCAGCCGGGCATCGAGATCTGGTAAGTCGCTGATCAGCATGGTGACGAACGCGGTCTGAGTGCCGTTCCCTTGCCGGCTGGCGGATAGCCGGAGTGCCTGCGCGCGGCTGACGGGCAGGAAGTTCCCAACCATGACCCGCAGCAGCAGTGACCCGTGCCGCAACCCGCTTTGTTGGTCGGCGCGGTCTTCCAGATAGGCGCGGGGCAGGCTGAGCTGCACCTCGCCCTCGGCGCCCATATCGATATAGAGCACCACGATATCGGCTGTTTCCGTAAACAGGTGACAAGGATCTGTAGTCGGCGTGTTCAGCAACATGTCATAGCTGACCGCGCGCGCAGGCAGGGAACCCGCGAGCGCGATGAGGCCAGTGATGAACAGGGCGCAACATGTCTTCACACCCCAACTATGCGCTTGTCCTGTCGTTTCGGCAAATCCTGTTGCCGGGCGTGGTCACTCTGCCGGGATCGAGACACGCATCTGCAGGCTCTCCAACCCCGGATTGACCGGCACGATGTCCCCGTTCGACCGGTGATCCAGCGATATGCTGTAGCGCATTCCGTCCGGCCGTTCGTATCCTGCGTCGATGCCCGAGCGGAATTCGATCGGGTGGCCCATGACGGGACCATCGCCGCGCAGCCAGAGACCGGGCATGAAAGACAGTTGCGCGAAGGATTGTCCGCCCCACAGATGAAACGCGTTCACCGCGCCCAGACCGATCCAGACATCGCCAAGGCTGTCCACCGAAATGCCGATTGCCGGCTGAAACGGGCCATAGCTGATGGGAAGATCGTGGCGATAATAGCCCTCGGCCCCGATGGAATCGGCTTCGAAAATCAGATCGCCCGCAGAGATCACATGGCGGGCCACGGTGGCCGCCGGTTTCACACAGCCAGAGCCACAGTGATTGACCCACATGTCGATCAACGCGGTGAGCAGAAACAAGACCGCGAGCGTGCCGTCCATCCATGTATCCTTCCGTATTTTCAGATAGCTAACCAAATTGGCGTGCAATGTCACGCGGTCGGGTTCCCGTGGGTTTTTGTTACAGATTTTTTACCGAATGCGCTTGTAGTCCCGAAATCAGCGGCCTATATACACCGCATTGGCGCGGGATGGAGCAGCCCGGTAGCTCGTCAGGCTCATAACCTGAAGGTCGCAGGTTCAAATCCTGCTCCCGCAACCAATCATTCTGATCTGTTTCAGATAACAAGAAGCCGCCTTCGGGCGGCTTTTTTGTTGGGGATCAGCCTAAGCACGTTGACCGGCGTGTCGGATCAGGCTTCCAGTTCGCCCGCCCAGGGTGGGTTGGCGCCGGCGCGGGATACGGTGACGGCCGCGATGCGTGTGCCAAGGGTCAGGGCGCTTTGCAACTGGTCTGCAGAGATGTTGCGGATCGCGGGTTTGGTCAGCAGGTTCAGTTGCGCGAGTTTTGCCAGCACGCCCGCGTTGAACGTATCGCCCGCGCCGACGGTGTCGACGACCGTCGTCCTTTGGCCGGGGGCAGACGCGGTCAGTCCCGTGGCGGTGAAAGCCGTTGCGCCTTTGGCGCCTTTCGTGACGATGACAACGGATGGGCCGGCATCCAGAAGCTGTTTGGCCTTGTCGGTCAGATCGCCCGGACCGGGCTGGATCCAGTCCAGATCCTCGTCCGAGACTTTGACGATGTCGGCAACGCCCAGCATGCCGTTCAGGCGGTGTCGATAGCGGTCGATATCTTCGATGAAACCGGGGCGGATATTGGGGTCCAGCATGACAAGGCGATCCTTTGCGCCCTTCTGCGCCAGGTGCGCATAGGTATCGGCGCCGGGTTCGCAGGCCAGGCTGATCCCGCCGAAATAGAGCGTGGTAATGCTGTCCGGCAGGGTGGGCAGGTCGCCCGGTGCGAGCATCCGGCCCGCCGAGTTTTCATCGAAGAACGAATAGGTTGCATGGCCGTCCGTCAGCTTCACGAACGCCAGCGTCGTATGCCGGTCGGATTTGACCGTCAGTGATGTATCGACATGGCTGGCCTGAAGTGCCTGTTCCAGCTGTGTGCCGAACATGTCGGTCGACAACCCGGTCAGCATGCCGGTCTGAACGCCCAACCGTCCAAGGGCGATGGCCGTATTGAAGACGGCGCCGCCGGAATGCGGCACGAACCCGTCCGACCCCGATACCGTCGGTGTCGGGATCATGTCGATCAGCGCTTCGCCACAGCAGAGAATCATGTGCCGGCCTTTCGTAAGGGGTGGTTGAGCGTGTCATTTATAACGATATAAACTGGTGGTCTGTCAATATTCGGCTGGCGCGCTTCTTTATCCCAAAATATTTGCCAAGAAAGCTCCCCGTTGACTTGGGTGAATAAGCCTGATGTATTAAATCGTTATAAAGTCCTGTAGAACACTCACATCTTAGGCCATCACGGATGTCAGAGCGGAAAAATCGCCCCACACAGCGCACCATCGCCGATCGGCTTGGGATTTCGGTCGGGGCGGTGTCGCGCGCGCTGGCTGGCGACGCGCAGATGTCGGAACAGACACGGGCCTTGGTGCGTCAGGCGGCCGATGATCTGGGATACGCGCCGGACCGCGCCGCGCAGCGTTTGCGCACCGGGCGGACCTTCGTGATCAATCTGATCCTTCCGCCGCATAACGAGATCCTTGGATTCGGCAATCTGCTTGTCGGCGGGATCAGCGCGGGTCTGGACGGCACACCCTTTGACCTGTTGGTCTGGCCCGATCATGGAACCGATCAGTCGCTGACCCGGATCAAGCGCATTGTTCAGAACAATCTGGCGGATGGCATCATCTTCTCGCGCACGCAACCCGATGACACGCGCATCCGCTTTCTGTCCGAGGCGGGGTTTCCCTTCGTCACGCACGGGCGGTCCGAACTGGCCACGCCCCATGCCTATGTCGACTATGACAATCACGCCTTTGGCAGGCTTGCCGCCGAAAGGCTGATTGCGGGGGGGGCGAAGCGGCTGGCGATCCTGTTGCCCGAGGATCGGTTCATGTTCCACCATCACTTGTTGCACGGCTTCATGGCGGCGGTGCGTGCGGCGGGTGTTGGCCACGAGGTGCTTGAGGGAATCACGCTGGACAGCGAGGCGGACGATATTGCGAAGCAGCTTGGTGTGCGCCTGCGTGCGGCAGACCCACCGGATGGGCTGATCTTTCCCGGCGATGTCTCGGCACTGGCCGGGCTGGCTGCCATTCAGGATCAGGGGCTGGTGGTCGGGCGTGACGTGCATGTGGTGGTCAAGCAGACCTCGGGCGTGTTTGACCTTGTGCGACCACGCGTGGACAGTTTGCACGAAGATTTGTCGGCGGCAGGTCGGTCGTTGGCTCACGTGATCGTCGACAGGATCAACGGTGTTGCGGCAGCCGATCTTCAGCTTGTGCATCCGGCGTTGACCGAGCCTGATCGAGTATCGCAGAAATGAGGTTCCTATGACGTTGTCCCAAAAGACAAGTTTCCCCGCCCCGCGCCATCAGTTCGGCACTCCGGAGCATCGCTCCTGGCTGATCGACGATGCGCGCCGCCAGTTTGGATTCTTCAAGGCCAGCCTGCGGCCTGATGGTGGGTTCTACGTGCTCGGCCATGATGGCGCACCGCTGGGCCATGCCGTGCAAGAGCTTCATACCACCACGCGGTTGGTTCACGCCTACGCTCTTGGCAAGCTGGCGGGGGTGGATGGCTGCGATGCGCTGATCGACGCCGGGATGGACTACCTGTGGACCCGCCATCGCGACGCGGCGCATGGCGGCTATCTGTGGGCGTTGGAGGGCGACACCATACACGATGACCGCAAGCTGGCTTACGGGCATGTGTTCGTGCTTCTGGCCGGGGCCAGCGCCAAGCTGGCGGGGCATCCCGACGCGGATCGCTTGATCGAGGACGCAACGGCCGTGCTGGATCGGCATTTCTGGGAAGATGGTCCGGGCCTGTTTGCCGATGAGTGGACCCGCGACTGGTCGCCGTTTTCGACCTATCGCGGCATGAATGCCAACATGCACGGGGTCGAAGCCCTGCTGGCCGCCTATGAGGTCACGGGGCGGGCGCGGTATCTGGAGCAGGCCGGGCGCATTCTTGATTTCTTCATTCGCAGAATTGGCCCGGTGGAAGACTGGCGCCTGCCTGAACACTACACGGAAAACTGGCAGGTCGATCGAAGCTATTCCGGCAATCCGATGTTCCGCCCGGCGGGCACCACCCCCGGTCATTCCTTCGAGCTTGCACGGCTGTCGTTGCAGTATTGGGACCTGCGCGGGCGCCCTGATGATGGATCATGCGCTGCTGCCATGGCCCTGACGGATCGTGCGTTGGCTGATGCGTGGGACGCTGAAAGGGGTGGGCTTTACTATACGTTGGCGCTTGGTGGCGTGTCCGCGATCAAGGACCGATACTGGTGGCCCGTGACCGAGGCGATCGGCGTTCTGGCCAGCTTTCTGAAGCTGGGTGGCGCCAAGGAACAAAGCGACTGGTATGCGCGCCTGTGGCATTTCGCAGATGCTCATTTCATCGACCATGACCGTGGTGGGTGGTATCCGGAAATCGATGATGCGGGCCATCCCACGGTTACCCAGTTCAACGGTAAACCCGATATCTATCACGCGGTTCAGGCCTGCCTTTTCCCGCTGACGCCGCAGCTTTCGCACATGGCAACGAATTTGCGTGGTATCCTTCAGGAATAGCGGTGAATTGACCGCCTGTATGATTTGCGTCAAGGCATGGTTTCGCGGAACGGCGCACTTACTGGCAACTGAGTGCTTTGGGCTGGTCGTGCCCGACCCACCGGCCTGACTGCACAACACGACCGGAAAGAGGAATACATGTATAAGAAAATTCTTGTCCCGATGGCGCTGGATCACGGTATCTCGGCCGAGACGCTGGAAATTGCCCGCAGCCTGATGGCTGAAGGTGGCTCGATCACGGCGCTGCATGTCCACGAGGTTCCACAGGGCGCGGTAAGCGCCTATCTCAGCGATGACGTTGTTCGTGCCGGGTACGAACATGTTCGCAATGTTCTTGAGAAAAAAACCGCTGGTCTGGAGGATGTGACTGCCGTCCTTCTGAGAGGTCACACGGCACAGACCATCGTTGAATATGCCCGCGACCACGACATCGACTGTGTGGTGATCGGATCGCACAAGCCGGGTCTGAGCGATTTCTTCCTTGGGTCGACAGCAGCGCGTGTTGTGCGACATTGCCCATGTGCGGTGCATGTCCAGCGGTCACGCGATTGATTGCCGCTTGACCCTTGCGAAAGCAGACCGACCCGCACCATCAGGCGCGGGCCGTGATCGTTTCAATGTATTCCCTGTGCTGCAGGTTACAGCACCTCGTGGAACAGCTTTGTCACGTTGTCCCTGGTCAGCTCGACCGGGTTGCCGCCGCAGGACGGGTCGATCAGCGCGCCTTTGACCAGCGTGTCGATATCCGGGTTGTTGACGCCAAGATCGCTGACCCGCCTCGGAATGCCAAGGCTGTCGTTGAACTCCTGCACGAAGGACTGGAACCCGTCAAACCCGCCCTTGATACCAAGATATCCAGCGGCCAGGTCGAACCGATCCTGGATCGCGGGCGCGTTGAATCGCAAGACCGCAGGCATGCAGATCGCGTTCGTCGTGCCGTGGTGGGTGTGATACAGCGCCCCGATCGGGTGGCTGAGTGCATGGATGGCACCCAGTCCCTTCTGGAAGGCGGTCGCGCCCATGGCGGCTGCGCTCATCATGTTGGCGCGGGCGTCGATGTCACTGCCATCGGCATAGGCGCGGGGCAGGTTGTCGATCACCAGTTTCATCCCCTCAAGCGCGATGCCCTGGCTCATCGGGTGGTAATGCGGGCTGGAATAGGCCTCGACGCAATGGGCAAAGGCATCAAGGCCGGTGCCCGCCGTGATGAATTTCGGCATCCCCACGGTCAGGTCCGGGTCGCAGATGACCACGCTGGGCAGCACTTTCGGGTGAAAGATGATCTTCTTCTCGTGCGTTTCCGAATTGGTGATCACACTGGCGCGTCCCACCTCGGACCCGGTGCCTGCCGTGGTCGGCACGGCGACGATGGGCGCGATGGCATCGGCATCCGCGCGGGTCCACCAGTCACCAATATCCTCGAAATCCCACACCGGACGGGTCTGACCGGCCATGAAGGCCACCATCTTACCAAGGTCCAAGCCCGACCCGCCACCAAACGCGATGACGCCATCGTGGTCACCGGCCTTATAGGCCGCGACACCCGCGATCAGGTTGGCCTCGTTCGGGTTGGGGTCTACGTCCGAGAACAGGCCGCGCCCCAGCCCGGCCGCCTCCATGATGTCCAGCGTGGCCGTGGTGATCGGCAGATCAGCCAGCCCCTTATCCGTCACCAGAAGGGGGCGTGTTATGCCCGCCTGCGCACAGGCGTCGGGCAGTTCCTTGATGCGGCCAGCGCCAAACTTGATTGCGGTCGGATAGGACCAGTTTCCAACAAGGCTCATGATGTTACCTTTTTCAGATGATAGGATTTGGGACGGGTCAGGTTCTGATAGCCGATCACCGACAAGCCACCCCCGCGCCCGGTGTTCTTGCAGCCCGTCCAGCACAGGCCGG
>JAUHWP010000143.1 GCA_030424645.1 Alphaproteobacteria bacterium | reverse complement strand
AACAGGGTTGCCGCCCCTGACTGATTTGCAGGGTGGCGGTGCCAGCGGTCAGAATGTCCCCGATGCACAGGTTGGTCTCATCCATCCCAAGGGTCGAGATGTTTTCGCCAAAAGCCGCCGGTTCCGTGCCCCTGGGCATCAGCCCTGCGCCCCGCCAGTGTGGATAGTGATCGGCGGCATAGTGATGCACGGCTTTCTCGGCCCCGCCATGCACCGCCAGATCCGCCTGCGCATCCCCTTCGAACCCGTTTGGGCCAAGCGTCAGGGGGCGGGTGGCGCGGGTCTTGTGAATTGCCGACGCGGGCTTGCCCGGCCAATGCTGTCGGATCTCGCCGGTGAACAGCCCGGCGATGGGCGCGCGAAGGTCGGGTATCGTCATGCCGGTTCCTGCTCGTGACAGATCTGCAGCGTTTCATAAGGTTCAAGCGTTTCGTGCAGAAGCCGGCAGAACCCGTCCTTGCCGCGCCCTTCGAAGTGGCGACAGCTTTTGCAAACGCCAAAGGGTTTGTTGTCGTTGCGGCGGATGGTGTCGGCCAGAACCCGGCGCAAGCCCTGCTCAAGCTGCGATCTGGTCGTGGGGTCAAGCCCCGCCACCACCTTTGCCAGCAGGTTTTGATGGGCCACCTGCTTTACCCCGCTGTCGGTCAGGTCATAGGAAATCGACCGTTTGTCGGTCAGGGATCGCTGCTCGGTGACATAGCCCTTTCTGGCCAGCGCCTTGAAGGTCTGGGTCGTGGTGCCACGCGTCGTGCCCAGAAACGCCGCCGCCTGGGACGGGGCGCGCGAGAACCGATTGGCGTGGCCAATATAGTCCAGCGCCGCGCGTTGCGCGGGGTTCAGGTCTGCGTCCCAGCTTTCACTGGCGTCGATCCGGGCCAGACGGGTGATCAGACTGCGGATGGTATCGGCTTGCGTCATGGGTTAATAAATAGCGAGTCGAAAATACAATTGCAACAACCGCCGCGCCTGTCCCCACGAAGGTCAGAGCGTGGACAGAAGCTTTGCCACCGCATCGCGATAGCGTGCGACCACCGCATCCCGCGCAACATGCCGCCCGCCGCTGACGCTGTGACGCCCGGCAGACCACAGGTCGGTGATCACGCGGTCCTTGGCGGCAAAGGTCAGGCCGTCGAGGATCTGATCGGGTGTCAGGGCGCACAGCGCCGGGTCAGTGCTGTCAATGGCCACGAGGTCGGCCAGACGCCCCGGCGCGATCTCGCCCGCGTCGCGCCCCAAAGCCTGCGCACCGCCACGGGCGGCGCCGGTATACAGTGTGGCCCCGACCGACCCTTCGCCCACCACCATCACGTTGCGCGCCATGTCTCTCAGGCGCTGGGAATATTCGAGCGTGCGCAGTTCCTCGGTCAGTGAGATGTTGATGTTGCTGTCCGACCCGACACCAAAGGCGCCCCCTGCCTCAAGGAAGGTGGGGCCGTTGAACGGACCGTCGCCCAGATTGGCCTCGGTGATCGGGCACAGGCCAGCCACGGCGCCCGACGCAGCCATGGCGCGGGTTTCGGCGTCGGTCATATGGGTGGCGTGGATCAGGCACCAGCCGTCATCGACGGGGGCATTGGCCAAGAGCCAATCGACCGGGCGCGCACCCAGCCACGCCTGGATATCCTCGACTTCCTTGGGCTGTTCCGCGATGTGGATATGCACCGGGCCGCCCTGATGGCTTGCCAGCGCACGGGCCAGATCGTCGGGCGAGGTGGCGCGCAGCGAATGCGGTGCGATCCCCACACGGGCGTCGTCGGGCAGGTCGGAAAGCCCCGCGCGCGCGCCTTCAACCAGATCGGCAAACCGGTCGACATCGTTGCCAAAGCGCAACTGGCCTTCCGCCAACGGCACCATGCCCGCGCCGCCATAGGTATAAAGCACCGGCAGGTGGGTCAGGCCGATGCCAGTGTCCCCTGCCGCCGCCATCACCCGCAGGGACAATTCCGCCAGCGTGTCATAGGTCACGCCGCCGCGTTGATGATGGACATAGTGAAACTCGCCCACGCTGGCATAGCCGGCTTCCTGCATTTCGACAAAGACCAATGCGGCAATCGCTTCGATCTGATCCGGGGTCAGGTGATCCATGAAGCGATACATCAGATCGCGCCATGTCCAGAAACTGTCGCGCCCGGCCTTGCGCATCTCGGTCATGCCCGCCATCGCGCGCTGGAACGTATGCGAGTGCAGGTTGGCCATGGCGGGCAACAGGGTGTCGACACGGGCATCCCCCGGCTGGGCGGCGGTGCCGGTCGTGATCTGGTCAATGCGCCCCTGATCAACGGTAATGCGAACATCCTGCGCCCAACCGGACGCAAGAAGGGCCTGACGGGCATGGATCATGGCTTTCATCCTGTATTTGCATTTTATGTATAGACATATTACACATAAAATTATACTAGAAAAGCGGAAACTCGCGAAAAGGACCGATCTTATGACCGCCAAGTCCCAGATTCTGACCGACCTGCACGCCGCGACCCTGTCGGGGACAGATGTGCCCTACGGAATGATTCGTGATGCGGCGATTGTCATTCAGGACGGCAAAATCGCATGGGTCGGGCCGCAGGGCGATGTCCCAGACACCTATGCCGGTCTGGATCGGCGCGCATTGGGCGGGCGGATCGTGACGCCGGGCCTGATCGACTGTCACACCCATATCGTGCATGGCGGCGACCGCGCGGTCGAGTTCGAGATGCGGCTGAACGGCGCAAGCTATAAAGAAGTGGCGCGCGCCGGGGGCGGGATCGTGTCCACTGTCAAGGCGACCCGTGCGGCCAGCGAAGACACGTTGCTGCAAGACGCCCTGCGCCGCGTAGACGTGATGATTGCCGAAGGCGTGACGACCATCGAAATCAAGTCCGGCTATGGTCTGGATACCGAGACTGAATTGCGGATGCTGCGCGTTGCCCGCGCCATAGCCGATGAGCGCCCGATCCGTATCAGGACCACCTTTCTTGGTGCCCACGCCACGCCCGCTGAATATGCAGGCCGCGATGACGCGTATATCGACGAGGTCTGCATCCCCGCCCTGCGCGCTGCGCAAGCGGAGGGATTGGTGGATGCTGTGGACGGGTTCTGCGAAGGCATCGCCTTTCAGCCCGCGCAGATCGCCCGCGTTTTCGACGTGGCCCGCGAACTGGGCCTGCCGGTCAAACTGCACGCCGAGCAATTGTCCAACCTGGGCGGCGCGAAGCTGGCCGCAAGCTATGGCGCGTTGTCGGCCGATCATATCGAATATCTGGACGAGGAAGGCGTGCAGGCGATGGCGGGTGCGGGCACCATTGCCGTGATCCTTCCCGGCGCGTTCTATACGCTGCGCGAAACCCAACAGCCGCCAATTGCGCTTCTGCGCAAGCATGGCGTGCCGATGGCGCTGGCGACGGATCTGAACCCCGGCTCGTCGCCACTGAACTCCTTGCTATTGACGATGAACATGGGCTGCACCCTGTTTCGTATGACGCCGGAGGAGGCGTTGCGCGGCGTGACGCAACATGCCGCCCGTGCGCTTGGACTGACAGATATTGGCACCATTGCGCCGGGGCAGGCGGCCGATCTGGCGGTCTGGGACATCGCCGAACCGGCCGAGCTGTCCTATCGCATCGGCTTCAACCCGCTTCACTTGCGCATTTCCGGAGATCTGACATGACCGCACTGACCCTGACCCCCGGGGCCGCGACGCTGGCCGATCTGGAAAAGATCTGGCGTGGTGGGCTTGCCGTGCGGCTTGATCCAGCCTGCCATGCCGGCATCCGCGCCGCGCAAGGCCGGATTGCCGCCGCCGCCAACGGGGCCGACGCGGTCTATGGTGTGAATACCGGATTTGGCAAACTGGCCTCGGTCAAGATTGACCCTGCCGACACCGCCACCCTGCAACGCAACCTGATCCTGTCCCATTGCTGCGGTGTGGGCGAGCCGATCCCGGAGCCTCATGCGCGGCTGATGATGGCTTTGAAACTGCTGTCGCTGGGACGCGGCGCATCGGGCGTGCGGATGGAACTGGTTGAACTGTTGGAGGGGATGCTGGCGCGCGGTGTGACGCCGGTGATCCCAGTGCAGGGCTCGGTCGGTGCGTCGGGTGATCTGGCCCCGCTCGCGCATATGGCCGCCGTGATGATCGGCCATGGCGAGGCAACCTATGAGGATACCGTGCTGCCCGGCGGCGAAGCCCTTGCCCGTGCGGGTCTGACCCCCATCGTGCTCAGCGCGAAAGAGGGGTTGGCGCTGATCAACGGCACACAGTTCAGCACGGCCTATGCCCTGATCGGGCTGTTTGGCGCGTGGCGGGCGATGTGCTCGGCACTGGTGACATCGTCCCTGTCGACCGATGCGATCATGGGATCGACCGCGCCGTTGCAGCCGGAAATTCATGAGCTACGCGGCCATGCGGGTCAGATCGAAGCCGCCGCGACCATGCGCGCGTTGCTGGATGGATCCGTCATTCGTGAAAGCCACCGCGAGGGGGATACCCGCGTGCAAGACCCATATTGTATCCGTTGTCAGCCACAGGTCACGGGGGCCGCGATGGACATGCTGCGCATGGCCGCCCGCACTTTGGAGGTCGAGGCGAACGCCGCAACCGACAACCCGCTTGTCCTGAGCGAGGCGGGTCTGATCGTGTCCGGCGGGAACTTCCACGCCGAACCTGTGGGCTTTGCCGCCGATATGATCGCGCTGGCCATCGCCGAGATCGGCGCGATTGCGCAGCGCCGCATCGCCCTGATCGTCGATCCGGTGCTCAGCCACGATCTGCCGCCGTTCCTGACGCCAAACCCGGGCCTGAACTCGGGCTATATGATCGCCGAAGTCACCACCGCCGCTTTGATGAGTGAAAACAAGCATCTGGCGAACCCCTGTGTGACGGATTCGACGCCCACCTCGGCCAATCAGGAAGATCACGTCAGCATGGCCGCGCATGGCGCAGTGCGCCTGTCGCGGATGGTGGCCAATCTGGAGCGCATCCTTGGCGTGGAACTCCTCTGTGCCGCGCAGGGGGTGGAGTTCCGCGCGCCGCTGGCGACAAGTGCGCCTTTGGCGGCCGTGATCGACACCGTGCGGGGGCAGGTCGAAACGCTGGGCGACGACCGCTATCTTGCGCCCGATCTTGAACGCGCGGCGACGTTGATCGCGTCAAACGCTATCGTGGCAGCGACCGGAACCCGAATGCCGGAGCTGCGCCCATGACCCCGGTTGAGGTTCACCAAGGGGACAGCCCCATCGTGCTGGGCCTGCCCCATACGGGAACGTATGTTCCAGCCGATATTCAGGCGAAACTGAACGCGTTGGGGCAGGGGCTGGACGATACCGACTGGCATATCCACACGCTCTATGACGGGGTGCTGCCCGGTGCGACCACGGTGCGCGCGACCTTCCACCGATATGTGATCGACGCCAACCGCGATCCGTCGGGCCAGTCGCTCTATCCCGGTCAGAACACGACCGGACTGGTGCCCCTGACTGATTTCGACGGGCAGGACATCTGGGACGTGCCGCCCACCGGGGCCGAGGTCGAAGCGCGCCGCCAGGCCTTCCACGCGCCGTATCACGCCGCGTTGCAGGCCGAGCTTGAGCGGGTGCGGGACCGGCACGGCATCGCGATCCTGTATGATTGCCATTCCATCCGGTCGCATATCCCATTCCTGTTCGATGGCACGCTGCCCGATTTCAACATCGGCACCAATCTGGGCACCACCTGCGCGGCGCAGATCGAAGCCGCCGTGCAAAGCCTGTGCCAGATGGCAGAAGGCTATTCCACCACCACCAACGGGCGCTTCAAGGGCGGCTGGACCACGCGTCATTACGGGCGCCCGGCCGAGGGGCTGCACGCGATCCAGATGGAGCTGGCGCAAAGCACCTATCTGACGGACGAGGCCGCGCCCTGGACCTTTAACGAAGCAAAAGCCGCGCGGTTGCGCGGGCACTTGACCAACATTCTGACAACACTTGCCAATTTGGCACCTGACCTGAAAGGAACATCATGAGCGATCCGCGCAAGAACACCCGTGACGTTTATCCCGCAACCGGCACCGAGATCACCGCGAAGAGCTGGCTGACCGAAGCCCCGATGCGTATGCTGATGAACAACCTGCATCCCGACGTGGCCGAAAACCCGCACGAGCTGGTCGTCTATGGCGGGATCGGCCGGGCCGCCCGCACATGGGACGATTTCGACAAGATGGTCGCGACCCTGCGCGATCTTGAGGATGACCAGACGTTGCTGGTGCAATCGGGCAAACCCGTCGGCGTTTTCCAGACCCACAAGGATGCGCCACGTGTGCTGATCGCGAACTCGAACCTCGTGCCGCATTGGGCGACCTGGGATCATTTCAACGAGTTGGATAAGAAGGGTCTGGCGATGTATGGCCAGATGACGGCGGGGTCGTGGATCTATATCGGGTCGCAGGGCATCGTGCAGGGCACTTATGAAACCTTTGTCGAAGCCGGGCGGCAGCATTATGACGGCGACCTGAAAGGCAAGTGGATCCTGACCGGCGGTCTGGGCGGCATGGGCGGGGCCCAGCCCCTTGCGGCGGTGATGGCCGGGGCCTGCTGCCTTGCGGTTGAATGCAACCCCGACAGCATAGATTTCCGCCTGCGCACCCGATACGTGGACGAAAAGACCGACAGTCTGGACGAGGCGCTTGCGATGATTGACCGCTGGACCGCTGCCGGTGAAGCCAAGTCGGTCGCTCTGCTGGGCAATGCTACCGACGTGTTCCCCGAATTGGTCAAACGTGGCATCCGCCCCGACATC
>JAUHWP010000142.1 GCA_030424645.1 Alphaproteobacteria bacterium | reverse complement strand
CTGGCCATACCGGGGTTGCTGAACATCGCTGATCTGACCACGGCCGCCATAGGAAATGCGGGCCGACGCGATTTTGTCATACGAAATCTCGTTCTGACGCGAGATATCCTCGGGCCGCACGAACCCCGTCACCAGAAGCTCGCGCAGTTCGAAATTCACCCGCACCTCTTGCGTGCCCTGTATCTTCAGCACCCCATTTGGCAGGGTGCCGATCACCGTCGCGGCGACCCGCAGTTCAAGCTTTTCATTCCGTTTCACCGACCCGTTCCCGTTGGATGCGCTGCTCGATGACAGCGACACGGCATTGGCCATCGACGCGCCGTCGGTCAAGTCTTTGTCAATGGATTGCGGCAGGCCGAAGAAGTTGGGCACGCCCATCTCTTCCGACCCGGACCGCGCACGTTTCGAGCTGTTTGAAAACTCGGCCCGGTCATCAATCTCGATGACCACGGTCAGAATGTCACCTGCCTGCTGCGCCCGCCGGTCGCCCAGCAGGGATTGACGCCCGCCGCTCCACAGGGAGGCCCGCACCGGCGAGCTTCTGGCAGGGGTCGTGCGCGGCAGGGCCGAGGCGCTCATCGCGACATGTTCGGCACTCATCTCGACCGGGTTCATCTCGGGCGCCTTGCCGACATCCTTCATCCGGGTGCAGGCCGAAACAGCCGTCAGGGCGAGAAATATAACAACGATTGAACGCATGGCTGATCCTTCGGCTAACTAACGCGTGTGAGAGACAGAAACCGTTCCGTCCGCCAGAACGGATCCGGTGACGGTGGTGCGGGATGACAGGTTCAGGATGCGAACACGGTCGCCAACGCCCGCCCGGCCAAGGCTGCGACCTTCCGCCAGAATGGTCAGCGGCCCCGACACATAGGCCAGCGTGACGATCTGGTTACGCTGAACCAGTGCAGGCGGTCCGATATCGTTCACCATGATCGGGCGACCGGCATACAAGACGACCCGGGCCTCTTGCCCGACCACGTCTTCGAGAAGCTGAAAGCCGCCGGGCAGATCGGAGGGGGCAAGTTCAAGGTCTTGCGCCGTGATAACCATATTGGCGCGGATGTTGCGCGCGGCGACCACGGTATCGGCGCAAACCATCCCAGACGAGGACAGAAACATGAAAAGGGCGATAATCCCGCGCATCACCGCACCTGTGTCGTTGCTGCCAGCATCTGATCGGCGGCGGTGATGACCTTGGAATTCAGCTCGTATCCGCGCTGTGCCTCGATCAGTTCGGTGATTTCGCGCACGGCATCGACCGAGCTGTTTTCCAGATAGCCCTGACGCAACGTGCCCCGCCCGTCTTCGCCCGGTGCCCCGACAAAGGCCGGGCCCGAGGCCGGCGTTTCGCGAAACAGGTTCGAGCCGATCGCCTCAAGCCCCTTTTCGTTGGTGAACCCGGCAAGGGTGAAGGCGCCCATGAGCTCCGGCTCGACCGCATCGTCGAAATAGGCATAAACCTCGCCATCCGCGTTGACCGAGATCGCGCGGGCATCGCCGGGCACCGTGATCTCGGGCGCAACCGCATAGCCATCCGAGGTCACGATCAGCCCGTCGCCCGACAGTTTCAAACCGCCATCGCGGGTGTATCCCGACCCGCCCCCGGGCAGTGTCACCTCGAAGTAACCCTGACCTTCGATGGCGATGTCCAGATCGCCATTGGTTTGCGATAATGTGCCCTGTTGCACCAGCATCGACACCGATGTCGGGCGCACCCCCAGACCAAGCTGGATCCCGGTGGGCAGCGCGGTGCCATCCGCCGCGCTGATCGTGCCTGCGCGGGCCATTTGCTGATAATGCAGATCGGCAAATTCGGCCCGCCGCGCGTTGTATCCGGTCGTCGACATATTGGCGAGGTTGTTCGATATTGTCTCGACCCGCATTTGTTGTGCCAGCATTCCCGTGGCAGCGATGTTCAATGCACGCATGGTAAATCCCCTTATCCGGCGACCGTTTTCAGGACAGCGCGGATGCGCTCATCCTCTTTTTCAAGAAATTTCTGACCCAGCTCATAGCTGCGCTGGACTTCAATCATCCGTGCAACCTCGGTGATCGGATCGACATTCGACCCTTCCACATAGCCCTGCAAGATGGCAGCGCCCTCAAACACAGGTTCGGTGCCGCCTGGTGCGTCGAACCGGACGCCGTCACGGTGCAGAAGGTCGTTCTGGTCAGCGGGGGCATACAGCCCGATCTGCGCGACGGCACGCCCGTCAATCGACAGGGTGCCATCAGCCGCCACCGACACCGCCTGCGCATCGGGCGGGACAAAGACCGGCGCACCGCCCCCATCCAGCAGCCGATACCCATCTGGCGTCGAAAGCTCACCTTCCGCCGATGGGGTGAACGCCCCGGCGCGGGTCAGGAACTGCCCATCCGGACCGTCGAGCAGGAAGAAACCGTCGCCTTCGATCGCGAAATCGAACGTGCCGCCGGTCCGGGTCAGCGCCCCCTGTTGCAGATCAAGCGCGCGGGCATTGGCGGTGGCCACGGACAGCGACGGATCGCCGGGGGCCAGCGCGTGAATGTACTCCGAAAACACAACCCCCTCGCGTCGAAACCCGGTGGTCGAGGCATTGGCGATATTGTTCGCAACGCTTTGCATTTCACGCATCAAACCGGATTGGCGTGTCAGCGATGTGTATCCGATATTGTCCATGCCTATCCCCCTGCGATCAGCGGGATCACCCGCAGCTGGAAAAACCCGACAAGGGTTTCGGTCATGAACCCCATGCTGGCCCAGAACACGACAAGGATCGCGATCAGTTTCGGCACGAAGGTCAGCGTCATTTCCTGGATTGAAGTCAGGGCCTGAAACAGGCCGACAATCAGGCCCGACAGCAGCGCCACCGTCAGGATCGGCAGCGAGATCATCACCGCGATCCAAAGACCGGCGCGCAGGGTGTCGTAAAAGATGATCTCGTCCATCATCAGACCGGCATCCTCAGAATTTCCTGATAGGCTTCGACCACCTTGTCGCGCACCGTCACGGCGGTTTCGACGGCCAGCTCAGTCTGCGCCAGCGCCTGCACAAGCGCGTGCGGATCGGCATTCCCGGACAGGGCGGCCATCGCCGTTCGTTCGCCCTGTGCGACGGTATCGGCAAAGCTGGAGGCGGTTGTCGCAAAAGGGTTCGCGCTTTGTTCATTTTGCGGTGCCGGAATCGCGGCCTGTCGGGACGCGGCATAGTGCTGGGCGGCAAGGGTTGATCTGATATCCATGGCGAAAAGTCCTATCGGCGCAGAAGATCAAGCAGGCCGCGCGACATCTGTCGGGCCTGATCGAACATCTTGAGGTTGGCTTCATAACTGCGTTGTGCTTCGCGGGCGTCCGCAATCTCGATCACAAGATCGACGTTCGACCCTTGATAATGCCCGGTTTCATCCGCCATCGGGTGCGCGGGATCATAGATCGCGGGCAAGGCCGTCTGATCCAGCGTGACCCGACCCGACCGCACGGCACCGGTGGCCTGCCCCCCCTCCATCACCGCTTCGAAACTGGCCAGTTTGCGGCGGTATCCGGGGGTGTCAGCGTTGGCAATGTTCTCCGACACGAAGCGCAGGCGGTTGGCCTGGCTTTGCATACCGGATGCCGCTGCGGCGACCGAGGCTTTCAGATCATTCATCTTGTATCACCTCACCTGCGGCCCAGCGCTGTGCGCATGATGCCCAGCGAGGTTTTATAGACGGTCAGGGCAAGATCGTGATCCCGCTTGGCTTCGGCGGCGGCCATCATCTCGGCCTCAAGCGCGACCGAGTTGCCGTTGGGCGACATTGCCCCGGCGCGATAAACAATATGTGGATCTGCTTCCGTTTGACCGGGTGAGGCGCCGCCGACCAGATGGCGGGCACGGGTGGCGCGCATCATTGCACCATCGCCCTCCCGAAATGCCTCGGCAAACGACACGATATCTTTTGCGCGATAGCCCGGTGTATCGGCGTTCGCCACGTTCTGCGCGATGACCGACTGGCGGGCGGCGGCATGTTGGGCCAGCCCCACGGCCTTGGTCAGAATATTCATTTTTTCAAACATCGGGGCTTCTCCCTCGATTGGCTTCAACCAAGGCTTAACTCTGATTCCTTTAGAAAGAGTTTCAGAAACCGAATGGAGGTGCCGCATGATGAAGATCGGGTTTGAACAGCTGGCTGCCGAAATATCGTCGCTGCACCCCACCAGCGATGTCGGGCGCATTGTGGAAATCGGTCGCGGAACATTGCAGGTGCGGGGGTTGTCCGCGGTCGCGGCGCAGGCCGATCTTGTCGACATTCGCCCCGGATCCGGGCGCGCGCGTATGGGTGAGATTCTGAACCTGACCGCCGACACCGTGACGATCCTGCCCGACGGGGACGTCGAGGGGTTGCAGATCGGTGATCCGGTCATTCTGCGCGGCCGGGCCGAGATTGCGCCGGATGATGGCTGGATCGGGCGGGTCATCGACCCGATGGGGCAAGCCTTGGACGGTCGGCCAATATTGCGGGGCACTAGGGCCTCTCCGCTGAGGGGGCAGGTGACGAACCCGACGGGCCGCCGCGCTTTGGGTGCCCGGTTGGAAACCGGATTGGCGGCGTTCAACACGTTTCTGCCGATTGTGCGCGGGCAGAGGATCGGGCTGTTCGCCGGGTCAGGTGTGGGCAAGTCGACATTGCTGGCAAAGCTTGCGCGGGGTGTGCAGGCCGACGTGGTCGTGATCGCCCTGATCGGGGAGCGCGGGCGCGAGGTGAAAGAATTCGTCGACCGCGTGTTGGGCCCCGAAGGCATGAAGCGCGCCGTGGTGGTCGCCGCCACCTCGGATCAGTCGCCCATGGTCCGGCGTCGCTGCGGCTGGGCGGCAATGACGGTGGCCGAACATTTCCGCGACCGGGGGCTGCATGTGCTGCTTCTGGCCGACAGCGTCACCCGTTACGCCGAGGCACATCGCGAGATTGCGCTTGCCTCGGGCGAAGGTGGCAACCTGCGCGGATTTCCCCCGTCGACCACGCAGCAAATCACCACATTATGCGAGCGCGCCGGCCCCGGATCGGGTGCGGCGGGCGACATCACGGCCGTGTTTTCGGTTCTGGTGGCCGGATCGGATATGGACGAACCGGTTGCCGATATCCTGCGCGGTGTGTTGGACGGTCATGTCGTGCTGGATCGAACCATCGCCGAACGGGGCCGCTTTCCGGCGATAGACCTGCTTCGCTCCGTGTCACGCGCGCTGCCCGAGGCGGCGACGGATGACGAAAACGCCCTGATCTCGAAAGGGCGTGAGCTGCTTGGTCACTACAGCCGATCCGAAATGATGATCCAGGCGGGGCTTTACACGGCCGGGTCCGATCCGGTTCTGGATCAGGCCATCGCCGCCTGGCCCTGCCTGGATGCCTTCCTGACACAGTCCGAGGTCACTGACAGTGCCGCCAGCTTCCAGCGTCTGGCCGCCTGTATCTCGGGCTGACGCCCCGGCAACGGGGACTAGATGTTCTGAAGCAAGCTCAGGGCAATCGCCCCACTGCTCATCGACGCGGTGCCGGCAGCGATTTGCGAGCGCACCAGGAACAGGCGGTTCAGCTCGTCGATCTTGCCCTGATCCGCAAACTGATCGACCGTGGTATCGCCCAGATACCGATCGGCCTTGTCGCGGAAGGTTGCAAGCTGCTGGTCAAGGTCGATCGCCCCAAAGGCATCGGGCAGCCCGAACGCAGTTTGAAACACCTCGCGCAGGGGTGGGTTGCCCATGATCTTGTACCACTTTGTCTCGTCCGAACCCGAGCCATCAACGATATCCGTCAACTGGGTGTTCAGCGTCATCGCCAGCCGCATGTCCGGATTCTGTTCACCCACCGCAATTTCGAACTGGCCCTGTCGATAAGCGTCGGTGATCCTTGCCCCGAAATCCGAAAGCTGCGTGCGCGGGATGTCGTAATCGCCGAACCCGAAATCCCTGGCAAACTCCAGATACCGTTTGTCGGACAGTTTATTGGCCAGATCACCCGCATCGAGCGTGCCATCGTCCAGCACTTTCTTCACGAAATAGGTGCTGTCGATATCCTCGTCCAGCCCATAGGCCCCCAGGGCCACGCGCAACAGGCGCCGGTCACTGACCAGATCCTCGCTGGTTTTGACCGACCCGATCCGGCCTTCGAAATACTGGGTGTCGCGCCGGATTTCGGGCGAAGCATCGAAGGCCGCCCGCTGCGCGGATTGCGTTCGTTGCAGGAACGCCCAACCGGCCGCACCGCCCATGGGTATGATGGGTTGAAAGCTCATGAAATGCGCGCGCCCAGCAGGCGTTCCTCGCGCGGCAACAAGGCCCGCAGGTGTCTGAGGGCAAGGTAATGCTGATCCTCAAGCACGGCGGTGGTTGCACGCGACAGCAAATCACGGCTGTCCACGTCTGTCAGAACCTGGCTCAACTGCTCGATCCCCCGCAAAAGCTGCAAATGCGCATCGTCTTTGGACACATCGCCCGACAGCACGAGCTGCGCGATATAGCAAACTCTGCGAACCGGCGTGTTGGCGTCCTCGGGATGGATGGCATCCCGCAATCGCAGGATGTTGGCATTCGGCGTCACGATGGACAGTCGCGACCGGCGATCACCGTTTTCGATCACGGCCCCGTTGATCAGAACGCGTTCCTTCGGGCTGAGCTTCAGGACAAGGCCGCTCATGCTGCACCTTCGGACTGGCGCAATCCACGCATGATCGCGGTGTTGATCTCGACCAGGATGGAAACATCTTCGCCTTCGGACAGGATCTTGCGGCTGTGATCGGCCGTGAACTCGGCCAGAAAGAAGATGCGCGCCCGCAAGTCATCGGGCAGACCATTGCCGTCATCGGCAACATCCGCGGCAAGCAAGGTCCACAGGCGAC